>QEUW01000457.1 GCA_003577005.1 Chloroflexota bacterium
GCGATGTCGATTGCCAGTGTCAGCGCCCAGCGGACTTCCCGCTTGTCCAGGCCGGGTTTTTCGTTGTTGTAAATGACAGCCGGCAGGGTGGGGTCTGGATGAGCCCAGGGGAACGACGGGAACCAGCCGACTGAAGTCGGGCTTTGCCTGGCCAGGGTGATGCGGCCTTCGGGAGTGATGTCGTGGATCACATCCAGTTCGTGTGCCATCTGGGCGATAACGCGCTTGTCGCTGGGACCTGGGTCAATGTACATGGCGTACTTGACCGACACCTCGCCAAGGCGGGCGATCGAGGTCCGCTGCCAGTCTTCGCGGCGCTCCCACAGGTACCATTTGCCGTTGGGATCGAAATCTCTGAGCGTGTAGGCGCCCAGGCTGACCGGCGGGTTGAAGGTGAACGCCACCGGGTCCTCTACATTTTCCCAGATGTGCTTGGGCATCATGTAGACGGCGCCCCAGCGCACGGTGAAGGCAGCATGGAAGCGCGAGTTGGGCTTCTTGAGGTAGAAGACGACCGTATATCTGTCGGGCTGTTCCATATGGTCGATGTTGCTTTCGAACAGGCCCTGGTTCCCCATTCCGGGCGTGTTTTTCAGGAGGTCGACGGTGAAGTACAGGTCATCCCCCGAAAACTCGACGCCATCGCTCCAGTAGAGACCCTCGCGCAGCTTGACGGTCATCTGGGTGAAGTCGTCATTGTAGATCGGCGGCTCAGCAGCCAGGGCATTGTCCCATACGCCGTCAATGCCCGCGTCCGGGTCGATGTACCACAGCGCATCCAGAGCCAGCTGCTGGAGGCCGCTAACCCAGACGGCGCTGTAGCCGGCCCGCCAGCGGTTGAAGTCATCTGCCGGGAGCACAGTCCCAGATGGGTTCTCCAGGATCAGACATTCTTCCCTGGGCACGCCCGGCGCCACTTCCTGTCTCCGGCGGGTGGCCAGGGGAGACCCCAGTGCCTGGGGAGGAAGGGCCGTTGCCGCGGTGAAGGCAGCCGCCTGCTTCAAGAACTGCCGTCTCGATAACATGTACTTTTTCATGCTTTCCCTCCAGTTAAAGTATAGACCAAAGGGGTTGACGGAAAGGCTTCCAGCAGTACCCCACACGGGTATTCACTAAACAAACGCGGACGATATTCAGAAAATACCCGATGGCGTTTGTCTCCGGGCAGAGGTTCCAGAACGGCACTTTCCCTTATTCTAAGCTGTTCCTCTATGCTTGTCAAACAATTCGGCTATCTTGTTATATTCTTTTTAGCTAGATATTTTGGTTTACCGATAAGAAGAAGAATTGATTTTGTTTAGTAAACAAACTGTTTCGGACTGTGATACAAACCCATAGCGCAGGCTGAACATCGCAAAGGCGACACGGTGGTTGCCGGGAAGTTGGCATCGCTACGCACTTCGGCGGTGAACAAGCGTCTGCATCCATGCTTTGGAGCTTTATGGTTTGCCTGCTCTCAACAATATGGGGAGTAGCGCCATACTGCAGCAGACTTTCCCGGACTCGCGGATATTGAAGGTACGGCCAGCGGCGAAGAATATGTGCGTTGAACTGTTCTTCGGTTACACTATTAGGGATAGTAGGGATGGTGCCTGTGGAATTTCACCTTTGCAGAGGTTTTTTTGCTCTCGTGAGCACTATACTCTCCCCCTTCGTCTGCAGGAGCTTGAAGCGGTTCAACACCAGCACAGCGACGGAAACGACCCATGAGCAAATCTAAGGCGAGCATGCGGGATATCGCCGCTGCAGCAGATGTATCGGTGACCACAGTCTGGATGGTCATCCACAACAAACCGGGGATCTCGCCCCGTACCGCGGAGAAGGTCTGGTCGGCTATCAATGCCCTGGACTACAAGCCGCGTAAGCCCGACAGCAACTCGCAGCTGGAAACTGTGGGACTGTTGATCGAACAGTCATCGATTCCGGCCATCAGCGACGTGTTCTATGGCGATGTTATTCGGGGAGTCCAGGCAGAGGCCGAACGCCTGGGTATGCGAGTGGTCATCTCGGTTTTTGATCGGAACAAACGGGGTTTTGATCTGAATGAGCTGATCCATGGTGTTCGCGGGGTAGTCATTGCCAATGACGGTGACCTGCCCGCCCAAACCGTGCTGCAACTGACGGCGCTGGATATGCCAGTCGTGCTGATCGAGAGTTATATCGCTGACCACAACCTTCCATGTGTGTTAGGCGATAACTTCATGGCGGGGTACCAGATCACGCGTCATATCTTGAACCTGGGGCACCGGGATATAGCGGTACTGAAGGGCCCGTCCAAATATAGTAGTCTGGTGGATCGCCTTCGCGGGTGTATGGCCGCGATGGCCGAAGAACACTTGCTCTTCCCGCCAGAGTGGATGCCCGAACCGATGTCCGGTCATCCGATCAAGGGTTATGTGCAGATGCAGGAGATTCTGGCGCTGGACCGTCTTCCCACGGCGGTGGTTGCTATTAGTGATAAGACCGCTATCGGCGCAATGGATGCTATTCGGGAAGCGGGATTGCGCATCCCAGACGACATAGCCATTGGGAGCATAGACAATACCAGAGAAAGCCAGTTTACGCGCCCCCCGCTCACGACCGTCCACATTCCAAAGTATGAACTTGGCGTGTTGGCCATGCAGAAACTCAATCGCATCATCATGGGCGAGGACACAACCGCGTTCAAGAGTGTGGTCTATAGCGAACTCATTGTGCGCGAATCGTGTGGGGCGCCCGTGCGAAGGCTCGAGCAGCCTGGGGCCAGTGCGCCGACATGGAGAGCCAGATGAAGCACGTCAACGACTCTGAGCGACGATCGTTGATCGGGTATTTGTTGGCGACGAACGGGGGGCATTGCCCTGCACGGTGATTTTCATAAGGTATTAGCTGACAATGCTGCGATGCCGGTCGAAATTGCGGGAGTTTTAGGAAAAAAATTGCCGCTGCCATTTTGAAATGACGCCTAGCCGGGCCGTGGGGCGATCCGTTGGCCCGCGACCGATACGAGAGCAATTCGCCCATCACACGATCAACAAATATCCCCCCGTTACCCGGCTTATCAGCATCCCGGATAATGATGGGACACGTCGCCGGCTCAAACGCTCACCGGTTATGGCCGCCAGCCTGAGCGGGAGACTACCAAACCCTCGATCGTCGTTATAATAGAGGCGAGGCAGCCCTCTGCTTCAAGGCGTTGAGCATCTTTCGGCTGCGCCTGTTCGCCGTTCTGGGATTCCGATAATTTAGGAGACCACCTATGAAAAGCCGTTCTGCAATACTGACAACGCTGGTTATTCTTCTGTCACTGTCTGGGTTTGTATTCTCTGCGCAGGCCCAGGAAGGGGACGAGCTGGTCATTAGCCCGCAGCCCTGCGCCGAGCCAGGCACCCTCACGATGTGGGTCTGGGATGAAAACTGGGCCACCATCATCGGTAACTCAATTGAACTGTGGAAGACCGAGTACTGCCCCGGTGCGGAAGTGAATCTCCAGGTTCAGCCGTGGGGCCAGTACTGGGATCTGCTCACCACCAATGCCGCCGGTGGGGAACTGCCGGATGTGTTCAATATGTCGCAGGATCGCTTCCGTTTCTACGCGGAAAACGGCGTTTTGCTGGACCTGCAGCCCTATTTCGATCAGTACGGTGTGGATACCACGCTCTGGGGCACCGGCCTGGTCGATCCCTATCGTTGGGGCGAGGCGGGGGATCTCTATGCCGCGCCCGTTAACTGGGACACCATCGCCATTTTCTACAACAAAGAGATGTTTGATGCCGCCGGGCTGGACTATCCAACCGCAGACTGGACCTGGGACGATTTCGCGGCTGCAGCACGCGCCCTGACCGACCCGGAGAATGATGTTTATGGCGCGGCGGTCTATGCGGAGTATCAGGCGGGCTATCCCAACTGGATCGCGGCCACCGGGGTAACGCCGGTGGTGGATGCCGACCGCACCATGTGCACCCTCACCGAACCGGGCAGCCTGGAAGCCCTCAACTTCCTCAAGGGGCTGTATGACGAGGGCGTGATGCCCAGCGTCTCGATCATGGGCGGCACTTCGGCAGACGACGCATTCAATTTCTGGGCGTCGGGCAAGGTCGCCATGATCACCGGCGGCTCGTGGAAGCTCAGCCAGGCTGTGGACGAAGTCACCTTCGATTGGGATGTTGTTCAGCTTCCAAAGCATCCGGAAACTGGCCGCAGCCGCTCGATCGTGCATGCCGTGGGCTATGTCGCTTCGGCTCGCACGGAGAACCCGGACCTGGCCGCGAATCTGATCCTGTTCCTGGCGAGCGACGTAGGCCAGCGGTTCTTTGCGGAAGGCGGCAATGTGGCCCCCGCCAATCCGTCGCCTGAATTGCAGCAGTTGTGGATTGACTCGTTCGGCGACACCGGCAAGAATATCCAGGCGTTCGTGGACGCGACCGAAGACTCGCAGGGTGTGACCGTCTTCGGCGAGATCTGGGACGCGATCAATAGCGAGATCGTGGTCAACATCTTCGACCTGGATATCCCCGTTGAGGATGCTGTCGCGCAGGCATGCGCCGTGGTTGAGGAGTATCTGGTCGACTAACCTCGTTCTGCGCGCCCGCGCCAAGACGTGTGCTCGGGGAGCAGCGCCGCTGCTCCCCAACCGTGTCCGCGGGCATGGCGCAGCGATCGCCCTCGACAACGTGAGTCAGGCGCATGAGATCCGCACTTCTCCGGTGGCTCGGCCCCACTCCCCTCAGCCGGCGTCATGCGCTGTGGGGGATGGCGTTGGTCGCCCCGAACGTTCTGGGGCTGATGTTCTTCTTTGGCATCCCTGTGCTCATGGCGTTTTCAACCTCGTTCCAGCGCTGGAACGCGATCACGCCTCCCGAGTTTGTCGGCTTGGCCAACTTCCGGCGCCTGGTTAGCGATCCGAATTTCCACCAGGCCTTTCTGAACACGCTGAAGCTGCTGGCGCTGGTCGTGCCGGGCGAGGTTGTCCTGGCGCTGCTGGTGGCAGTCATGCTCAACCAGCCCCTGCGTGCGCGCAACCTGTTTCGGACCGTGTACTTCCTGCCGGTTGTGACGTCGACGGTTGCTGCGTCCGTGGTCTGGACGAGCATTTTCCAGCCGCGCTATGGCAGCCTGAGCAACCTGCTCGCGCCGCTTGGGTTAGGTGAGGTTCGCTGGCTGGTCGATCCCGGCCTGGTGCTGATCCCGATCGCGGTGGTGGCGATCTGGCAGCGCATCGGGTTCGATATGGTGCTGTTTCTGGCGGGGCTTCAGGCGATCCCGGCGGAGCTGTACGAAGCGGCGCGCATCGACGGCGCGGGCCGCTGGCAGCGGTTCCGGCATGTGACGCTGCCGCTGCTTTCGCCGACGACGTTTCTGGTGGTCGTGCTGGCGGTCATCAATGGCTTCCAGATCTTCGACCAGGTATATATCATGACGTTGCGCACGGTGCCAGGGGGTGTGGGGGGCAGCGCCACAACCCTGACCTATTACCTGTACCGGCGCGCGTTCACCAACTCAGAGTTTGGGTACGCGTCGGCGGTGGCGCTGGTCCTCTTCGCGGCGATTCTGCTGGTGACAGTGTTCCAGCTTCGCGTTCAGCGCTTTTGGGTGTACTACGAGGCGGGTGAAGCATGAGACGCCTGATGTCGTTGCGCACATCTCCCGCCGGGGGGCTGTCCCTGCCGGTCCAGATGCTGCTGTATCTCGCGCTGGCGGTTGGCGCGGTGGTGATGATGATGCCGTTCGTGTGGATGGCCTCAACCGCCTGCAAGCCGGACGT
>QEUW01000458.1 GCA_003577005.1 Chloroflexota bacterium
GCCAGTTCGAGCGCCAGCGGCATCCCATCTACCAGCCGGCAGATACGGGTGATCTGCTCCTGCTCTGCCTCGGCGACAAAGTCTGCTCGCGCCCGTAACGCACTCTGGATAAAGAGTTGAGCCGCGTCAGAGACCAGACTCGTCGTTGTCTCTGTTTGATGAATCGCCGGTAGGGGCGAGTGTTGCCCAACGCCGGGCGGCAAGGTCATGCCGGCCAGCGGATAAAACCACTCTTCGCGCAGATTGAGCGCTTTCTGCGAAGTCACCAACAGCTTGACATCAGGGGCGTTTGTCAGGATCTCGGTAACAAGTGTGGCGCCATCGGATAGATGCTCCATGCTGTCCAACACCAGCAGCATCTGCTTCTCGCGCAAATAATTGATCACCTGTTGCTGAGGGGGTGTATCGCTGTAGAAACGAAAACCGGTCGCCTCGGCCACGGCAGAGAGTACACCGCTGGATGCAGGGACGGGCTGCAACGGCACAAAATAGACGCCATCTTTGAAATGCGGCGTTTGGAGTTCGGAATCAGCAGTTGAGGGCGCAGAGCCCCCATTCTGAGATGTCCAGTGGTCTCCAAACCCTACCATCGTTTGGGCGGCGGCCAGGGCCAACCGCGTTTTGCCGATACCCCCCGGCCCTACCACTGTGAGCAGCCGGCAATCGGGCGTAAGCAGGGAACGGCAGATCTCGGTCAGTTCCCGCGACCGCCCGACAAAGGGTGTAGACTGGGGGGGAAGGTTGTTGGGAATAACCGTTGACGGACCCCACTCCAGGTCTGCCAGTTCGTCGATAAGCCGGCGTGCGGCCACCTGCCAATCCTGCAGTTGGGTTGGCGAACGCGCTGCCTGTGCGGTAGCTGCTGGGTCCGCCATTTTATTCAGCTGCGCGCGGGCATTTTCCTGGGTTTCATAAGTGCTCGCGCTATGGTGCATTGCCAGGGTGAGCAGTGCGCGAGCGCGTTGCGTCTCACCTTTTGCGCCGAGGAGACGAGACGCACCTGCGAAGACATCCAGAGCGATGGGAGCCAATCCATGTCGTAGCGCCAGTTGGAGCGCCTCTATAAAGTGGCTCTGCGCTTCTGGTTTGCGGCTCTCGTCCGCGGCAACGAGCACATGACCCAGGTGACGCAAGACGGAAGCAATCTCAGATTCCTGACCGTACTGCCGCCAAAAGGCCAATGCTTCCAAGAGCAAACGCTCGGCGTGGTGAAGATTGCCCTGCGCAAAGGCCAGGGCGCCCAGGCCACTCAGGCTATAGGCCGTATTGGTTGAATACTCATTGGCGCGCGATGCCTGCAAACCTTCTTGATAGCGGCGTTCTGCTTCGGCAAAGTTCCCTTGCAAGTAATGCGCCGTGCCAAGGATCGTTAGCATGGCGCGTGTTGTCCACTGGTACCCTATCTCTTGCGCAACAGCCAGACCCTCTTCGACCAGTTGTACGGCCTGGATATAGCGACCCTGGGCGATCGCCAGTCGACCCAAGTCACGCAAGACATTGGCAAGGCCAGGCTGCGCTCCAATACTTTGCCCGATTGCGTACGCCTCGGTCAGATACTGTTGTGCCTGGACGTATTCGCCTCGCCACAAGGCAATATCGGCCAGGTTCGCAAGAAAACCACCGCGCAACTTGTGCGCCTCGATCTCGGTGCTGAGGAGCAGCCCCTCTTCCAGTAGCCGTTCCGCCTCGGCAAGCGCGCCCTCTCTTTTAGCGATGGCGCCGAGCATCTCCAGACAGGCCGCCATCCCCCAACGATCTTGGCTGGCGGTAAAGAGAGCCAGACTTTCCTGACCTGCTTGTTTTGCCTGTTCAAGCTCCATGTGGGCGGATAGGAGCCACCCCAAGTACAAAAGGGCAAACGCCTGTTTTCTCCGCACCGGCTGCCTGGCCTGGCGCAACAGGGCGACCCCTTGTTCCATGAGAACGCGAGCTTGTTTCCACTCGCCGCGCCGGTGGCAAAGATAGCCCTGCCCGGCGAGGAGAAACCCTACCAGATGTCTTTCCGCTTCCGGCAGTTCGTCCGCACCATGTGCAGACGTGAGCGCCTTCACCGCTTGCTGAAAGGCAACTTCCCCTTCATAAAATGCGCCACGCGCATCGCTGAAAACCCAGAGAGCCTCGGCGGCCTTCTCCAGCGCCGTTGTCTCCTGGTGAGCGACAGCGTACTGCCAGGCCATGCGGATATTGGCAAGATCGGCAATGATTTCCGCAAATGCTGCAGCCTGCCGTTTCCCCTTTAGATCGGGCGTGCGCTGCTGTAAAAAAGATACGTAATAGGCACAATGGCGCGCCTGCGCCTCATCCTGGTCCGCGGGGGTGGTTCGCAACTGCTCTTCGGCGAACTGCCGGACGAGTTCGTGGGTTTCATAGCGCCCGTCGGGTGTAAGGCGTAGCAAGGCTCGATCAACGAGCGCCGTCAACAGCGGCAGGGTTGCCCCAGTCACTTGCTCGGCCGCCGGGTACGGGCACCCCCCGCGGAAGATCGACAATTTGCTCAACACCGCGCGCTCGGCTGCGGTGAGATGTTGCCACGTTTGTTCCAACACGGCGCGCATACTGCGGTGGCGGGCAGGGATGTTCTGGTGGCGCGTCGTAAGAATATCCAGGCCACGCTCGAGTTCATCGGCAATCTTATTACAGGGTAGTACTTTCAACCACGCCGCCGCCAGCTCGAGCGCCAGCGGCATGCCCCCCACAGCCCGGCAGATGCGCATCACGTGCGGCCATTCGGCTTCGATTGAAAAACCCATCTGCACATGGCGAGCGCGCTGCACAAAGAGATTGACGGCATCATATTGGGTGAAAGCCGTCTCGTCTCCGGCTCCCTCTTTGGGAAAACGCATCCCGGCAATTGGATGAAACCAGGCTTCCTGCAAATCAAGCGCCTCGCGCGAGGTCACCAGGATCTTGACGCCCGGCGAACAGGCGAGGATATCGGCGATCAGGGCGCGCTCTTCCAGCAGCTGTTCAAAGCTGTCCAGGAGCAGCAGCAGCTTTTTCTGGCGCAATGTCTCCAGCAATTGATGCCGCGGCGAGCTGTCGCCGTAGAAGCGCAAGCCGAGTGTTTCGGTGATAGCAGCTACAAGGCCCTCTGCCTCACTCACCGCCTGCAATGGTACAAAAAGGACCCCATCCTCGAAACTTGGAACGGAAAGTTCCGAATGCAGGGTTTCTGATGTCACGCTGGCTGATGCCGAGCGCTGGGAAGATCGCTGGGTTCCTGATTCCGCAAGCAAGCGCGCAGCTTCAATCGCAAGACGGGTTTTGCCGATGCCACCCGGCCCCACGAGCGTAAGCAGACGGCAGGCCGGGTCGCGCAGGCGGCGGACGATCTCAGCCAGTTCCTGCTCGCGCCCAATAAAAGGCGTGGTTTGAGCAGGAAGAGGGTAGGGGGTAGAGAGTGGAGGGTGAGGAACGGTGAGCGCGGAAGGCCATTCCACACCCCAGGGCACGCCCTGGACCCTGGATTCGCCGCTTCCTGCTCTCCGCTCACCTGTGGTTGTTGTCTTTGCAGGTGGGGTAAAGCGTCTGGTGCGGATCGCCTCATAAAGCGCTGTCGTCTCTTCTTCTGGCTCTACCTCGAGTTCTTCGGCCAGGAGGCGTACACACTCGTCGTATTGGCGCAGCGCCGCCGCCGGCTGGCCTGCCTGGGCATAGAGCGCCATCAGCCGGCGGTGAACGGCTTCTTCGAGCGGGTCGAGCTGGAGCCAGCGCCGGGCGTAGCGAGCAGCATCCTCCAATTTGCCTTGAGTTTCGTGGGTGAGCGTCAACTGTTGCAATAACATTGCATAGGAGCGACGCAATTCCTCGCGCTGGAAGAACTGCCAGTCGTCAAACTCCGGACAGTCGGGCAAGGTAAAGCCGGCCAAAAAATCATCCGTATAGAGGTCGGCGATTTCGATGAGGCGCGCCACGTTAGCCGCACTCAGCGATTCGGCCGGCGGGTTGGGCGGCAGGCAGTTGGCCAGACCCTGCTGGAAAGTTGCCGTATCTAGCCAGATCGTAGTCGAGGGATGGAGACCAACTGTTTCCTGGGTTGCATCGAGCACCTGTTCGGCGGCAAGCTGGCCAAGGTCAAAGAGGGTGCGGCGCAAATTGGCGCGTGCAGTCTGTTGGTTCTTCTCGGGCCAGAAGAGCGTAGCCAGCGCATCGCGGCTGTGCGTCTGGCCCGTCACCGCCAGGTAAGCAAGGAGCGCCATCGCCTTGCGGAGCTGAATCTCAACCGGCTGTCCATTGCGTTCCAGACGTGGCGGTCCAAACAGATAGAGTCTGAATTGAGCCATCGCGCTCTCTCTCCAGATGCCCTAGTACAGATGGGCGTTACCAACCGGCAGGCTGCTGTCTTCAGACGATGGACGAGAGACGATAGGCCATCAGCCACGCTATCACCAAGTGGATACAAAGCGCTATCGTCGCAACTGTTGACTTATTGACACCCGTCTGTTCTAGTGCCGATCTCTATTGCTAATCCTACTCAATTTTCTGGAAATCTCAACTTGTCGTGGTTGCTCGCGTGTGTTGAGCGAGGTACAGCCAAACACCGCACCGGTTTTTGCTCAAGGCAATAAGAAGGATAGAAAAAGGGGTACAAAGATAGGGGTAGATCGATTTTATGGCTCAACGAGCGAGCGATACTATGATAGTAAGCTTGACAAAGTAAACGAAAGGACGCAAACTATTGGAACAAAGCAGTCATCAGGAAACAGAATCTGGCGCTACGACACAGTTCTGTTTCTTGATGACTGTTTGTTCTGAGGCTGAAACACAAAATCGATTGGGATCGCTTATGCAATCAATCCGCTATCTTCTTATCTATGCCAGGAACTATGCCGGCTCGTTGGTCATCACTGTTGTGAGTATGTTGCTCCTGGTGGGGACACAGTTGCTTATCCCCTGGATCATCAAAACCATGGTTGCCGCTGTCACCGATCCAGAAGCAGGGCAGATTTCGCAGGAACTGATCACCCAACTGGCGCTGTTGGCGCTGGCCGTTTACGTGGCGCGGGCGGGTTTGCAATTTTTGCGCAGCTATATGGCTCATGTGGCGGGGTGGGGCGTTGTTGCCGATGCCCGTAAGCGGGTGTACGAACACCTGCAACGCCTGTCGCTCCGTTTCTACGAGGACAAACAGACGGGCCAGTTGATGTCGCGCGTGGTCAACGACACCGACAAGTTCGAGCTCCTTATTGCCCACGCCATCCCTGACATCGCCGTCAATGTGCTGACTCTCTTTGGGGTCATGGCCGTGCTGTTGGCGATGAACTGGCAGCTCACCCTGTTCAGCATGGTCCCGATCCCGCTGATCGTCATCTCGTTACGCCTCTTTGCCAAGTATGTGCGCCCGGCCTTCCGCGAACGGCAGAAGGAGCTGGGCGAGCTCAACGCCATCCTCAACGACAATCTGTCTGGCATCCGCGAGATCAAGACCTTCACCCGCGAACAGGCGGAACTGGGGCGCATCCGCAGCCGCATCGACCGTTATCGCGACTCGCTGCTCCACGCGCTCAAGATGATGGCGATCTTCCAGCCTTTCATTCAGTTTACCTCGGCGCTGGGCACGATTGTGGTCATCTATTTTGGCGGGCAACTGATCCTCAACCAGACGCTGGCCGTCGATGAACTGGTGGCCTTCTTTCTGTACCTGGAACTCTTCTACCAGCCGCTCCACCACTTGAGCGACGCCTGGGAAAAGATCCAGGAGGCGCTGGCCAGCGCCCGAGGTAGACGAACGGCCTGGTGCGTTGACGCTCCCGAAGCGTGTGCGTGGCGAGCTCGTCTTCCACAACGTCGGTTTTGGCTATCTACCGGGTGAACGGGTGCTACGCAACGTGAACCTACATATACCGGCCCACTCGACCGTGGCGCTGGTCGGGCCAACCGGCGTCGGCAAGACAACCTTCGCCAGCCTTGTCCCCCGCTTCTACGACGTTTCCGAGGGCTCGATTACGCTCGACGGTCACGACCTGCGCAATCTGACCCTCACCAGTCTGCGCCGGCAGATTAGCATTGTGCTACAAGATGTCTTCCTGTTTCACGGCACGGCGCTCGACAACATCCTCTTTGGGCGGGCTGACGCCAGCGAAGCTGAGGTAATCGAGGCCGCCAAGATCGCCAATGCCCACGACTTCATCATGCAATTGCCCAAAGGCTACGACACCCTGATCGGCGAGCGAGGCGTCAAGCTTTCGGGCGGGCAGAAGCAGCGGCTTTCGATTGCCCGCGCCGTGCTCAAGGATG
>QEUW01000459.1 GCA_003577005.1 Chloroflexota bacterium
CTTCGTCGGCGATGCCTTGAAGCGCTCTTCCGCCAGCTCGAGCGCCTTGGCCGGTTGACCCAGTTCGACATACCGCCGCTCCAGCCAGCTCCGCAGGACCTGATCGTCCGTGGTGTTCTTCCCTTCGTTCTCCCAGAGGTGGTCGTCCACCAGGGCGATGATGGTTGCCTGCCGTGTGGCATCGCCTCTCCCCAGGACCTCATCGGCAAACGCGGTCAGAGCCTGCGCCGACCGCAAATGCCGCGTTGCCAGGCTCACCGCCTCGTCGATTCGGCCCAGGCGCACCAGTTGGCTGGCGGCAACAGCAACAGAGGTCTCCCCAATCGCCACTTCAGACGGAGCCCTTGCCTCAGTCAAGAGACGCTGCCGTTCCTGACTACCCTGTAAGGCCTCACTCAGTGCATATTCTGCATAAGGAACATAGGGTCGCTCACCCACCACACTCGGTAGCGCAGAAAGACTTTTTTGCACCGCAGTGGCTGGATCGGCCCGCACCAGTTGCAGCGCCTCCTCGGCAAGACGGCCCGAATCTGCGGCCAGCGAACTATCCCGTTGGCGTGCCGCTTCCTGTCGCAGTGCCCAAATAAGTCCGCTACCACCGACGAGAACGGCCATAATTAGGATAGAAAGCAGGATTGTTCGCTGCACACTGCGCGCCCGCGCAGTGACACTTGCTTGCACAAACCGGGTTTCGACATCATTGAGTAGAGTCGGCTCCTTTGGCACGGCCGTGGTCGGAAAAATGCCCCGTCGAATACGTTGGAACCGGCCAGGCCAGCCGGTTCTGTCATAGTCTTGCGGGGCGAGAACTTGGTGCAACTGCGACAAGCGTGGGTCATTCGTCCACAACGGTGCCTTACCATCCTTTGCGGCAGCATGCTCCCACTCGTACGCCACGACAGATACACGCCGTTGCACCAAAACTACACTAGCCGCTTCCTTGTACCACTCCAGAAGCTGGCTCCACGTATGCACCAGCCGGTCGTGTGCCGGCTCAATATAGACGGTTGACACAACTTTGTCGCTGCTTGTAACTAGCAAACGAGCATCGACAAGTTCTTTAAGCACTGTCGCCACTCGCTGATTCTCTTCACTGGATGGATACTCTAATTCGTGCCGCATAACACGACGGCGCGTTGCCTCACCTCCCTCAAATGAGACCATCCGCAATGCGACACGGCGCATCGTGTCCCGGTGTGCGTCATCGCAAAGGTTTTGATAGACCTCTTCTATCCGTCTGCGCAAGGAGCCTGCAACACCCCCAATCTGCTTATAACCCTCCTTTGTGAGCGTGCGATCTGCTCGTCCTTCCTTGATATAACGGAGATACAATTCGCTTAGCGTAAAAGAGAGAAGAGGGAGCGCTCCTGGGTTTAGCAACACGTCGTTGATCATCGCGTTGACCAACTCTGGTGAATCAAAGTAGACTGCCTTTTCTGTAGCTGGACCTTCAATCACATCGCGCAGATCGTCTTGCGTCAGTGACGGTATCAAGGTCCGTGCTTGCTTCCAATAGGGTTTGAGCAGCTCATCATCATCAAAATATGACTCAAAATCCGAACGCAGCGTCACCACCACGTGAAGCGCTCCATTCGCTGCCTCTATCACTCCAACGAGCGCGGCCAGAAAGTGTTTGCGCTCTAACACTTTAGTCTCGGTCACTAGCTCCTCAAATTGATCGATGACCAGTAGGAGTTTACGCGTAGGGTGTGCATCGCACCATTGGCGAATAGTCCTCTGTAAATCAAAATCCTCTGCTTCCGCGTTGAGCGTCTCGGCCACATTCAGTTGATTCAACGCGGCTGTGAGTCTGTGCAGAGGTTGGCCGGTTGGCCGTATTGGTTCCATCACTTGCCACGTATTCGAGGAATCACCGCGTAACAGAGGCAGCAAGCCAGCCTTCACAACACTTGATTTGCCCGAGCCCGAGGCCCCTAGCACTGGAATCAACAAATGGGTTTCAACCTGCTCTTTTAACGCTTCAGTCACCTTTTTGCGTCCAAAGAAGAGGCGCTGATGCTCCTCGTCGTACGAGCTTAGTCCACGCCAGGGATTGTTGGCGGCATCAAGTTGCGGGTCGGATGGAAGAACTGCGTCACGATTCGGCACCAAGAAGATATACTCACCGCTTTCGTGACGCGCAAGTGGCCAGAGCCCTGGGGTCTGTAGATGTCTTGCTGTCTCTTCAACCCCAGGCTCGATTGCATCACGAAGATAGAGGTAAAGTTTTGTGGCAGTGATGACGTTATCCTGTGCGTCCCTATCGGCCTTTCCCTGTAGAGCCTCTAGCAGAGATGCCGCAAACGGGGAGTGAAGCCTTTCCTCATATCCGTTTCCCTCGTACATGCTTCTCGCGCCAAGGAGATCGCCGGGGAATACATCGAGTGCCTGCTGGTTATGTGCAGCAGACGTAAGTACCTGCCACGCCTGCGCACGCAGAAAGCGTGCAAAGCGTTCTTTGTAGAGTATAGGAGAAGTGAGTACCAGGTTACGGGTGGATGACCAACGAAAAGCACCCGCAAAACAACAATCGAGGATTAAGAGCAGATGACGGCACGCTAGCGGTTTCAACCAATCATACAACTGTGCCATCCGCAGTTGGCCCGGTCTTGTCGGGTCATCGACAGACGGGGAAAAGAGGAGGTAGCCGTTGGGACCAGTATCATCATCTTTTGCAATGCCAT
This sequence comes from Chloroflexota bacterium, assembly GCA_003577005.1. The sequence continues at coordinate 2,685 of QEUW01000459.1, forward strand.
GCCCAGCGAAGTAAATAAGTAACCGATCATCTTTCCCCACTATCTCCGGCAGCCAGCACGTAAAAATCTGCTCAACAACATCGACTGTAACGGAGCGAGTCAGCGACGATGTGTGGTAGCCATGCAATGACCGCAGCAGACCCGCGATGTCCTCAACATCGTTTACCGGTGTTCGAAGACAAATGCGCTCATTGCCGTACTCAGTCACACCCATGAGCACCGCAAAGCTATGGCGAAAATCGCCCAATTGCCTTACAGCTTGTGGGTCCGGTCGAATGAATTCACAGCTGGGGCTCTGTGTCATCATAGGTTATGCTACTTTACGTTAATGACTTTGAAAACAGGGCGAACACAAAGGCTTGAAATCAGATGTTGAAGGACAATAGGTTGGAGAGCGTTGAGAGCAACCTGGCGGTGCCTGGAATGAATTATATCAGTAGTAGCACACTATTGTAAAGTAGCTTGCAATTGCGACACTTTTGCAGTTGGCTTTTCCTATGTCCGCTGCACTGGTGCTCCGCCACTTGCCTTCCAGAGTCGACCAGCTAGACCAGGGTCACCGCCTATGTTGCGGAATAACGGGCATTGAGCACCACCCCACGAATCTCGTTCCGAAACAATTAGACCTATGATCTGCCGGCATGTTAACAAAACGGCTGCTTTCATCACCGATTGTGCTCCCACCTTCTCACACACCCGCCAGACATGCACATAGGCCGTCCAGCGGGAGATCACCAGCTCCCTGGCAATCTCCCGCTGCGCCTGGCCGTTTATACGAGACCCTACCCGGGGCCGCGCCAGCAGTGAATCAGAAAAACTTGGTGTCTATAGGAAACGTTGTCACTTTACAATATCTGCCGACATTTGCTATAATATCTCTATGACTCAGACCGAACAGACGCTCAAGCTCCTGCGCAAAGAGGGCATCCTGCGCCCGCATGAACTCGCCGCCCATGGCATCTCGCCCATTGCCCTCTACTCGCTACACCGGCAGGGCAAAGTGCTCCGCCTCGGCCGCGGGCTCTATTCGCTGCCCACGACAGAACTCACCGAACACCATTCCCTGGCCGAAGCCTGCAAACGGGTTCCTCACGCCGTGGTCTGCCTGCTCTCGGCCCTGCGCTTTCACAACCTGGGCACCCAGAACCCCGCCGAAGTCTGGCTCGCCATCGACCGCAAGGCACGCCGCCCCCAGGTAGAGTACCCCCCCCTGCGCATCGTCCGCTTCTCTGGGGCTGCCCTCACCGAGGGTGTCGAAGCACATGAGATCGAAGGGGTTACCGTGCCCATCTACACTGCCGCCAAAACTGTGGCCGACTGTTTCAAATATCGCAACAAGATCGGCCTCGACGTAGCCATCGAGGCGCTGCGCGACTGTCTGCACACCAGACGCTGCACCCACCAGGAGCTTTGGCACTACGCCCGCATCGGTCGCGTCACCAACGTCATCAGACCCTATCTCGAGGCTCTCACATGACGCGCCAGCACTCCGCCAACCTGCCGGCTTCCGTCCACCAGCGCCTGCTGACCCTCAGCCGGCAGCGCGGCGAAGAGTTCAACCGGCTGTTGACGCTCTATGCCATCGAACGGCTGCTCTACCGGCTGGCCCAATCACTCTACGCCGACCGCTTCGTCCTCAAAGGCGCGCTGCTCTTTCTGGTCTGGGCCATCCCCGGCCCTCGCCCCACCCGTGACCTGGACCTGCTCGGCTTTGGCGATAACTCAGCCGCGGCGCTCACTCACATCTTCCAAACCATCTGCACTCTGCCCGTCAGCGCCGATGGCCTTGTCTTCGATGCCCAGTCGATTCACGTGCTCGAAATTCGCGAGGATCAGGAGTATCAAGGCCAGCGCGTAGAGTTGGTTGCTCAGCTCGGGCGGGCACGCGTCCCCCTCCAGATCGACATTGGCTTTGGCGACCTGGTCTCTCCTCCCCCTCGTGAAGCAGACTATCCAGCCTTGCTCGAGTTCCCCTCCCCACGGCTGCGCATCTATTCCATGGAGTCCGTGATCGCTGAAAAGCTGCACGCCATGGTAATCCTCGACCTAACCAATAGCCGCATGAAAGACTTCTACGACCTGTGGACCCTCTCCCGGCTCTTCCCCTTCACCGGCCAAACCCTGGCGCAAGCCATTCAAAGCACCTTTGCCCGCCGCCAGACACCCATCCCACCAACCACTCCCACCGCCTTGACACCGACCTTTGCCAACGATCCCATCAAAATCACCCAATGGCAGGCCTTTCTCAAGCGCAACCGGCTCGAGCTGAGTGGCGCACCATTTACCCAAGTCATCGCCGACCTACAGGCTTTCTTATCACCGCCTTTGCAGGCGCTGGCACATCAAACACCATTCACTGCCACTTGGACACCAGCGGGAGCATGGACATAGGTGTTGCATCTTCTAACCTCTACGTCCGAACGATGAGATGCGCTCTGATCCTGATCGCATCTTCACGACGATGCTCGCCTGGCCAGCATCACCGCCGCCTCCATAACAGAGCGTGCCCCGACCTTCTCACACACCCGCCGCACATGCACATACGCCGTCCGCCGCGAAATCACCAGCTCTCTGGCAATCTCCCGCTGCGGCTTGCCCTGCGCCAACAACCACGCCACCTCCCGCTCCCGCGGCGTCAGTTGATCCTTGCGACAGCCCATTTTGCTTACTCCTCAATCGACAGCAACTTCAGCCTCACCATCCACCAGCCAGATTGGCGGCAGATCCAAAGCGGTCTCGTTGGCTGCGGCTAACGCCCCCTCGCCTACGCCAGACCAGACCTGTGGCTGCGCCAGTTCGGCCAGCGTGCCCACCACCTTTCGGCGGTGCTCATCGAGCCCGTTCGGCAGCCGTCGCCAGCGCACATCCACCACCGCGTCATCGGCACAAGCCCCTTGTCGATAGGCGGCCACCGCCAGTTGCACCTCCGGCAGCGATCGCAGCGCCTCCATGTCATCGTGCGTCTCGGTCTTGGCTTCCTCTTCCGAGGTCCATTCCAGGTCCATTCCTCAAACCGCCCGTCGGCCTCCGCCAGGAAGCGACGGATCTCCTCTTTCGTGGCCAGATGCTCGCCATCCACCTGGCGTGCTGTGTAGAGTGTCTTGCCTAACTCCACAAACTCCCGCAGGCGAAAGAGATAGTCCCGGTCGCTCACCGCGGGATTGTCAAAGGTGAAATGGACCGTCTGGGGCATGACATAGCGCTGCAACGCCTCCTGCAGCTTGGGGTGGAAGGTGTTGCTCTCCACCGCCTGCCGCTCCTCGCTCTGCACCTCCGAGCGAGTGCGGTACGCCCGCCCCGCATACTGGCTGGGAAACCAGTAGGTCACATCCCGCCCCAGGTTCAGGGCATAGACCTCGTAGATCATCCGCACTCTGGCCTCAAAGTCCTCCAGTGATTCGGGACGCCGGCGCAGAAAGAGTAGCTCTGCCTGCAGCTCCTCATGCTCGTTGGCCAACACCGCCAGCCGCTTGGCCGCATTGCCTTTCTCATCGATGGCCTTCTCCCGGGCATTCATCGCCGCCCCAAACTGCTCATCGCTCGCCCCCTGCAACAGCAGAATCGCATCGACAAAGTCCGGGTCCAGGTTGCCCTGCTCCCAGGCGTTGATCAGCCCCATCAGCTTCACGTACTCGAGGCAGCGATACAACGCACACTGCCCCCGCCGTCTTGTCGCATCGGTGTCGCCGGGATTGTCCACCAGGTGAAAGAAGTCAAAGCGGCTCCACGGCTTGCTCTCATAGCGCAGCGGATAGACCTTGTCCCGCACCCACCGGGCCTTGGTGCTGTCCATGTTGTAGAGGGCCGTCACCGGCGCAAGATCACTTCTCAGCTCCCCCGTCCCCTCATCCACCTCCGGCTCGAACAGATGCACCACCTCGACAAAGCAGCCCATGTTGCGCATGAGATAGCTCTTGGCACACGTCTCGGCAAAGTGAAACCAGCCTCGCCCGCCATCGGCATTCTCCAGCACAAAGGCCGCCCGCTTCGCCGTCCTGGCCGGCCCGATGATCTTCCACCCCTGCCCCGCAAAGGCACTGGTCAGCTTGGCGATCATCCCCGGCAGCACCGGGTCGCAGTACAACACCTCCTGCATCCAAGTATCCAGCCCCTGCACATCCCCTGCTCTGGGCTGCGCCCGCTCATGCAACGTCCGCCCCAGCTCCACAAACGACGACCACACCGCCCGCCCCTCCGCAAACCGCCCCTGCTTACTCTCCATGCCCGCTCCCTTATAACAGCAGTTCACAGAGCACACAGAGAGCACAGAGGAGGCGCAGAGAGCACGGAGAGAAAACAGAGAACATAATTCTCTCTGTGTGCTCTGTGGACTGCTGTTCTACTCTTCCTCCGCTGCGGTCCACCAGTCGGCGGCCAGGTCATCCGCCCCGTCATCCGCAGCTGTGTCGGCCGTGGCCACACCCAGCACCACCCGGCTGGCGGCGATGCGATCCTTGTCCGCACTGGCTCGGTCCAGTTTCAGCCACGAGCCATCCGCCTGGCGCACCAGCTGCTGACCCGTGGCGATGCTCACCAACTCATCTACCACGGCTGGACTCGCCAGCCGGGCCCGCCGCACCGCCTGCCGCACCGCCCCCACCGACTCCTCCACCTGCACCCGCCGCGCCAGCTTCTTCGCCAACTGCAGCGCCGCCACAAACTCCCTGCGATGCGACCAGCCAGCCCCACGCCACTCGCCCGTCTTCTCATTGAACTTCCCTCGCTTGACCCAGGTACTGCGAGAACAAATGGCGTGCTCACCCACGAACAGACTGTACGGCGCCAGCGGCTCATCCACCAGGTGACCGGCCTCGATGATGCGGTTGATGGCCGTCACTTGCGCAGCCGAAAGCTGGCCGAGGAGCTCTTCCAGTTCCCAGGTCATGTAGCGCAGCATCGGGTCAGGGAGTCGCAACATAGGTCGCGTGATGGTCGCGTGATGGTCGCGTGTCTGGGTCGCGCTGCGTGAGCAGCGCCGGTGTAGTGCGCCAAAAATGGCTGTCTCTATACGAAAAAATTCTATACCACAGCCAGCGGGTCTGCGCATCGGTCAAATGAGCGATCTTCTCCCCTGCCACGGACAAATGACGTAGTGTGTCAACCATCATCGAGAGCGGCGAGTCAAGCAGGGGTCGGTGTCAGCGCCGCAAACTGATCATCAACCTTCAACACCCACACGGGTCTAGCGCAGCGGAGCACCATCGGATCGACTGTTCGCAGACAACGGATCATCAGCAACCATCCACCTCAGCGGCCACTCCTCCCCGTCAGGTGCTGTGTGCTCCGGTCTAGGTTCTCCATGCGGCAAGGTAAATCCCCGGCTGCGG
>QEUW01000460.1 GCA_003577005.1 Chloroflexota bacterium
TGGGGATGGCCGCACGCACGGTCGAGTTTCATCTGGGCAACATCCGCCAGAAGCTAAAGGTATCAACGCGCCTGGAAGCGATCCTCTGGTTCAAGGAACATGGGTTCTACCTGGACGGTGAGCCAGACCGCGAATGCCAGTAACCTGTAACTCGCATTCCGGGAAAGGGCTACAACCTTACTCATAGAGCAACCTCACCAGCCCTTTCCCGGAATGCTGGCGCGTCACAGATTAACGATTCGTAAGGTGAAGTGCGCAAAACCTGCGGGTTTCCACAGTAGACAGAGCGACTGAGGCGGCGTAGAATGGACGCTGCTTTGTCCAGTTTCCATTCCACATCAAACCAGGAGCCTTTTATGAAGTTTCGTACACCAGGGTCCTCAACGCACAGAATTGGGGGATAACACGCGCTGTCCAGGCGGCGGTGACTCCCGGTGGAGCCAACCGTTTGCAAGTCGGCTTGTTTGTTGTTCTGCTTGCTGTCGTTGCCGCGCTGACCATAGCGATAGCGCAACGATCAGGGCCGGTTGCCATCGCTCAGGAAGAGACCACAGTCACCGGAGCGACTGTTGAGTTGCCCCCGGTACCCGAAGGCGATCTTCTCTTGTTTGCCTCTGCCGATCCTCCTGCCTTGCTGGCCGCCCCAGCGTCATCCATTGAAAGGGGTGCCCCCATTCCCCCTGATCAAGTTCAACAATTGATCCAGTGGGGGGTTCCAGTCGAAGAACATGCTCCAACGCCGGCGGGAACAGAGACGGAACATGACGGCTCTGTCGCCTCACCAGAAGAGGTGGAGGGTGGTCATGACGGTTTGACGCTGCCAGGCTCGCTCTTTTCCTCGCCTGATGGCCGCTATGCGGCTGTCCAGCTCTATCCTGGGCCGATGGCGGTTGTGCTACTGGTAGATCTGGCGGACCGCAACAAGCCCGTTCTGAGCCGTCTGACTCCAGAAGGGTTTGGCCGCTTTCTTGGTTGGCATCCAGACAGCCGCCATGCGCTCTATGTTGCTCTCGATCTCATGGTCAGTGACCCAGGCTTGTGGATTGTCGATGTTGTGGAAGGAACCCACCAACGCATCGAAACCCCAGGGCTGGTGGCGCCAGAAGGGCTGACTGCCGCCGCCTTTTCACCCGATGGCACAACTGTGGTCTATGCTACACATGGGGCATGGGCGCAGGCAGTACGATCTGGGCTGTCGATGAGGATAGCGAGCCACGAAAACTTTGGAACGACAAGGTCACGGTGGTTGGCAGCCTGAGTTACTCACCTGATGGCAAGTATATTGCTTTCAACAACTTGCTTGATTCGCCTGTTCCCTTTGCCAAAGCAGGCTTGTGGGTGATCGAGACGGACAGCGAGCAAGCCTCCTTTTTGACAGTAATGGATGGCGGTCATGGACAGCAACCCCTGTGGAGCCGTGACGGTGCTGAACTCTATTTTGTGCGGCGAGACAATCTTGACGACACAACGGCTGATTACAAAGCAGAGGCATTGGTGAGCAGCGTTCGTGCCTTCCGGCTTGAAGAGCGTGAGGAGAGAGAACTGGCATCTTCAGACGGGGCGCGGCAGATCGACCTGTCGCTGACCCTTGCAGGTGAACTGGTTTTTGCCTCGAATCGCGGCGGCGGCGCCGAACTCTGGGTGGTGAGTCCAGATGGCAGCCTGCGCCAGGTGACGATCGATGGCAGCGCCAAGCGCCATCCCCTTATTGTATCGCCTGGCTATGGCTGCCCTGGCCAGAGCGCGAGCAGACTCCGCCCACCTATAATGGTGAATACACGCTGGACAATGATGACAACAGCTACTTCACGATTGTCTGCAATGCCGGCTTTGGCGCCGCCAATTGCCCATTTTGGGGGTATGTGAACAACAGTGGTTTTGGGAATGATTTGCGCCACACGCTGACGAATGGCACCACGATTGACTACTGGGCCAGATGGATCAGCCCCAATTTGCCCAGCACCGCCCAATACGAGGTACAGGTCTATGTACCCTTCTGGCACGATGGCAATCGCTCGCGCACCCATGCCGCTCGCTACGAGATCTCCCACCAAAATGGCATTGATGTGGTGGTGGTAGACCAACATGATGTCAGCTATAGTACCTGGATCAGCCTGGGACGCTATAACTTCACTGCGGGAACCAATGGGCATGTGTTGGTGCATGATGCCGCATACATCTCCGGCAACCATGTCGATCCCTCGGACTTCACCAATGCCAGAACCGTCATTGCGGACGCCGTGCGCTGGCGCAGGGTCAATTAAACCATTCCGACCCCGGTCAAATTGTTTCGACCTTCCCGGAAGCTCCGAGCTTCCGGGAAGGTCAAACTATCCACCGGATTTGGCATTCGTTTCCACACAACAGTGCGATGGACTTGAAAAGTCCGTTGCACCTCGGATGTGCATCGCACCCTACAGGTGCAACGCACGCTCTCGTTCTGGCCATATCACTCGTTGGCGGGAAAATGGTGACCTGCCGAACGTACGGAAGTAGGCACCGCAGTAGGCTCACCTCTTGAGGCGGAGAAAAGAATGAAACGGATAAGCAAATGGGTTTGTAATCGTCTTATCATCCTGCTCGCTGTTTTCACAATGGGCACAGCCTGTGGTGCTGCGCCCACGCCAACACAACCACCCGCTCAATCCCTCTCTGGCTCAAACCCAACCCACACCTCAGCTTTGGCCGCGACTCAGCATGATGTCATCTCAACCCTGCCACCATCACCAATGGTTAGTCTACTGCCGACGCCAACTTCTCAAAACCCTAGCTGGCAAACGTTCAGCCATCATAATGGGGTATCCCTACAATATCCCGCTGGTTGGGATGTGATTCGCGATGGTAGACCCGAAGAATCGGATGAATTTCATCTGATGATTCGCCCTAAAGATGGTTTCCATGTCCAAGTCATTGTTACTGCAAGAATGGTTCCAAAAACAGAAGAACATACTCTCTACCATTACGCTGGCGAGGTAATTGAGACCCAGCAAATGGGGCCGTATCAGACGGTTTGGGACAAACAGCTCACGAGCCAGAATCATCTCGACTGGCATCTCGCCATCCGTGGTTTTTCGCCGTTTACGGGGAGGTACGATGGACTTGCGTACATTGCGCAAGCCGGCGGCCTCACCGAAGGTACAATCACGGCCATCCACTACGATGCAGCCCGTGAGCTTGCTATACTGATCTCGAAAGATCTCGACCGCGATATGCTGATTGCCCTGCACGAAGCCGGCCCCGATGCCGTCTATCCGGCGCTGGTGCCTGTGTTTGAGGAGATCCTGCAAAGTGTGTCAATTGCCGGTTCGGTCCAGCCTGGCAGTACCTCAACCATGCCGCCACCGGCGACATCTCTTCAGAACCCGCCTATGCAAATTGCTACTCCAATCGTCGTGTCGCCGCCGACGTGGCCAACGGCCATTGCGACTCCCCACCCCGGCGCACTCATCTGTACACCAGGTGATTCATTCTTTGCGTGCGAGGACAGCTTGCTGGGAATTTACTTTGAGTACCCCAAGGCATGGGGGGTTCCGTCAGTGGAATTTGTTGAATCGCCTGGTTTTTACAGCTATGTCTACAACTATTATTTCGAGAATTTCGGGCAATTCTATGCCCAGGCCGGCGGTAGAGGGCGCTATGTTTCGACGACTGGGCGGGGCAGGATGCTCACCGATTTTAACGGCTACAATGCCAATTTTGCCAACACCACCTGTCTGACCTACAGCGCAGTGGAATGTAAGGAGATTCAGCCGGGGGTGCTGTATCTGGAACAGCGGCCAAACGCCTCCTCAATCTGTCACAGCTTCGAAAATTATTCCGTGGCGGGTGTAAGCGCTTTGGCATTTGTTGGCATCAATCTACCAGATCATGAGCAGATCACCGGATTCATCTTTGCGGCCCCAATTCTCCCAGAGACGGTGCAGTCAGATCTACTCAGCCTGCTAGATTCGGATGGGACGATGAGTGGCTGTCAGGACCCGGATCAAATCGCCCGTTTTGACACCGAGGTCGAAGCGTTTTACACATCTCTGAACAATCAGACCGCAGATCCTGCTCTCATAGCGCAGTATCAGCAGGTGTTGCACTTGGCGCACTCTATCCGTCTGGACAACACCACAAAATAGAAGGCTGCTGGCGAATTCTCCGTAACGATGCAGCCTTGAACACAGATTTTCACAGATAGACACAGATGCTGTTTTCAATCCGCGAAAATCTGTGTCTACCTGCTTTCTATTTTCTGAATAGCCAACGCGCCGCGCGGGTTACACCGGCTTGCGAGCCGTGATGGCCGCCGAGAATACTTTGCCGGCCAGTTGCTCGATCTCAGGGGCAGCTTCCCCTTTGGGTTTGACCTCTACATCCACAAAACCGGCAGCCGCTAGCCCCTGGGCGTAATCCTGTACATCGAGCGCACCGGCGTAACAGGCACCCCATAACTCCATGTCGTGCCGCACCGCTTCGGGCAAGGCGCCGTTGGTAACAATGTCCGAAACGGCGACGCGCCCGCCCGGTTTGAGCACGCGGAAGATCTCGAGGAAGACCTGTGGCTTGTCGGGCGAAAGATTGATGACGCAGTTGGACATCACCACGTCGGCGCTGGCGTCGGCCACGGGCAAATTTTCCATAAAGCCCTTGCGGAAATCCACATTCTCCACCTTGAGGCGGGCGGCATTCTTCCACGCCTTGCCCAGCATCTCTGGGGTCATATCGACGCCAATGACGTGGCCGCCCGGCCCGACCTGTTTGGCGGCGATAAAGCACTCGAGGCCACCGCCAGAGCCAAGGTCTACCGCAACCTCACCCGGTTGGAGGTGGGCCAGCGACACCGCATCGCCGCAGCCCAAGGTGAAATTTGCAATATCTTCAGGGATCTCGGCTAGCAGTTCGGTGTTGTGGAATGGGTTGGTCGAACAGCCGCAGCCATCCCCGCCTTCGGGCCCACAACAGGAATCGCCATTGAGGGCGCGCTGGGCATAATGGTCGCGTACGGCGCTGCGGACATCGTCTAGTTGGAGAGTAGTCATCATCTGTTCCTTTCGGTAGTTGAACAACAGCGTAAATAAACAAGTAGGGTTCACCGCCAATCCGCGCACAATCTGACGACTTAGCACAGTAGACCGGTGTACCCAAAATACATCGACAAATATCGATGTATTTGGCGAAAAAAGAAGGTCATACCTCCTGAAACTCGAGCGCGATCCTCTGCGTGACTTTTTCCTGCGGCGCAAAGGCCAGCATCAACTGGCCACAGCAGTAGGTGATTCGCTCCTGGTTGAGCGAATAGTAGCTTTCACGCCCGCGCTGCTCGACCCTGACTAGCCCGGCGTCGCGCAGGATGGCGAGATGGTGCGAAACCGTGGGCTGCGACACCCCAACCTGCGCTACAATGTCGCTGACACACAGCTCCTGACAGCAGCAGAGCGCCATAATCCGCTGGCGGGTTTCATCGGCTATCGCTTTGGCAAATTCAACGGCGTTGGTCATGGCAGCATCTCATATCGAAAACCGTCTATCTATTTTAGAATTATATAGATAAAATTCGATTTGTCAACCCCCAATTTTATAAATTAGGGAATTCTAAATCAGCAGGGATGAGAGACGTTTTGAGTGAAAAGCGTATCTTCTCGGAAATTCGTGGTAAACTGCCAGACCTCCGCAAAGAGGCCAGAAAATCTTGATATGGTGTTGCGCCCTTCCAGATAACGATGCGCCTCGGCAGCCTCGGCGAGGGGGAAACGACGGTCGATCCGCACCTTCAGCGTGCCCTCTTTCATCCAGGTGAAGAGGTCGTTGGCGCGGCCCAACAGTTCCTCACGTGTCAGTGTATACGCACCCAGGGTAGGCCGGGTCAGATAGAGCGAGCCCTTCTGGTTGAGCACCTGCGGGTCCAGGGGTGGCACCCGGCCGCTGGCCTGGCCAAAGAGCACCATATAGCCGCGCGGGCGCAAACAGTTGAGGCTCTTATCAAAAGTATCTTTGCCAACCGAATCGTAGACCACATCCACGCCCGTGCCCTTGGTGAGCCGTTTGACTTCGTCCTCGAAATCCACTTTGGTATAGACAATGGTTTCGTCGGCGCCGGCCTCTTTAGCGAGAGCAGCTTTCTCCTCGGTTCCCACTGTGCCGATGACGTGGGCGCAGCGGATCTTGGCAATCTGAACCAGCAGCGCACCCGTACCGCCGGCCGCCGCATGGATGAGACAGGTGTCACCCGCCTTGAGCGGATAGGTGCTGACGGCAAGATAATGAGCGGTCATTCCCTGGAGCAATACTGCCGCGGCTGCATCTAGCTCCACATCGGCTGGCACCGGCACCGCTTTTGCCGCCTGAACACAAGCATATTCGGCGTAGGAACCTTGCGCCTGGGCCCATGCCACCTGGTCACCGACCTTGAACTCTGTCACACCCTCTCCCACCTTGTCCACCACGCCTGCGCCATCCTGACCCAGGGTGAAGGGCCGTTCGAGAGGATACCAACCCTGGCGATGGTAGGTGTCGATAAAATTGAGACCGGCCGCAGCCACCTTCACCCGAATCTCACCGGCCCCCGGTTCGGGCGCCAGCACATCCTCATAGCGGAGGACACTTGGGTCGCCAAATTCATGGACGCGCACTGCTTTCATGGCTATCTCCTCGGAATTGATGTCGCTATATTTTTGAAAGCAAGAACTGAAAATTGGTAATTCGTAATCGGTAATCGGTAAGTAGTAATGACTCATCCCCCACGGAAGCACAATTACCGATTACCGATTACCACTTACCGATTAGGATTCCTTCTTCCCAGGCCAGGCCCGCTCATACGCCGCCAGAATCTGGTCTTGGAGCGCGTCATGTTTTTCATCGATCACCTGGCGGGCCGGGTCGGCGTCGTACCAGGCGACGACCTCGCGCGCACCCTGGGCATAGGGAATAGTGCAGGCAAAATCGGGCACGACGCGCTTGATCTTGGTGTTGTCAAAGACCATACTGTTGGTCTTGTCGCCGATCAGGCTGGCGCCCCACACCTCGTCGTAGGCGTTGATCAGATCGGACGGGACGTGAACCAGGCGCGGCTGGGCTACGCCCGCGGCGTGCGCCACCATTTCGTAGATCTGGTTCCAGGTCAACCATTCGTCCGACGTGATATGGAAGGCCTCGCCAATAGTCCGGTTGTTGCCCAGCAGCCCCACAAATCCTTTGGCGAAATCACGGTGGTGGGTGAGCACCCAGAGCGAAGAACCGTCCCCGTGGACGATAACGGGTTTGCCTTTGCGCATCCGGTCCACGATAGTCCACCCGCCGGTGAAAGGGAGCAAGGTCTTATCATAGGTATGCGAGGGACGAACGATGGTGATGGGAAACTTGTTCTTGCGGTACTCGTCCACCAGCCGTTCTTCACAGGCGATCTTGTTGCGCGAGTAGAGCCAATAGGGATTGTCCAAGGGGGTCGATTCGGTAGCCGGCAGATAGACGGGTGGCGTCTGGTAGGCTGAGGCCGAACTGATAAAGATGTACTGGCCGGTGCGACCGCGGAAGAGTTCGATGTCCGTCTCAACCTGTTCTGGCAGATAGGCGATCCAGTCCACCACTACGTCAAAGGTGTGGCCATCGAGTGCCGCTCTGGTCGCCGCAGGGTCGCGGATGTCGGCGTGGATCTGGTGGACGCCGGGCGGGGCGGGGCGGGCCTCCGTCTGCCCGCGGTTGAGAAAATAGAGTTCGGTCCCACGTTCGACGGCCAGGGCTGCGCAGGCCGAACTGATCTTGCCCGTGCCGCCAATAAAGAGGACTTTCATGAGCGCTGTTCTCCTTGTTCAGGGGTGCGATGGCTTGCGAGCAAGATATTGGAGCTTGCTCACGAGCATTGGGTGAAAAAGTTCTCAGGCTCCTCGCAAAAGGGCGAGCAATCGTAGCAGCTTGCTAACAAGAACACCGTACAGGGAATTTCGGTGAGTTGTGCCGCCAGACCTGGAATGCCAGTATACCATTGTAGCCGGATTTGGCAATCCGTAAGCAAGGAGTCACTTGCATACAAGCCTACCGCACAGCACAACCACTCAACGGCTGCGCAGGCGTTCTTGTTCGCGCAGATAGGCTACGGCACCGCCGACCACGGTAGCCACAACACCCAATTGCTCATCGAGCACTACGAGGTCAGCGCGATGCCCTGGCGCCAGCGAGCCAATCTCGTGTCCCTGCCCAATCGAGCAGGCCGGTGTGCGGCTTGTTACCGGCCACGCGCCGGCCAGCGAATAACCCGTAGCGGCCATAAAATTGCGCAATGCCTGCTCCATTGTCAGGATGCTGCCCGCCAGTGTACCGTCGGCCAGGCGGCACGCTCCGTTCGCAACAGTGACAGGCTGGCCGGCAAGATCGTATTGACCCGGCCCCATCCCGGCGGCGCGCATGGCGTCGGTGATGAGAACGGTGCGGTCGGCCCCCTTACAGCGGGCGAGAATTTTGATACCGGCGGGATGAACGTGGATGTTGTCGGCGATGAGTTGTGCGTAGAGATCATCGTGGCTGAGCACTGCACCGAGCGTGCCGGGGCGCCGGTGGTGCAGGCCGCTCATAGCGTTGTAGGTATGGGTGGCCTGGTTGACACCCAGTTCGACGGCGGCCAGGCACTCTTCATAAGTGGCGTTGGTGTGGCCGAGAACGACGGTGATCTCCTGGCTGCGGGCAGTGCGGATCAGCGAATCGGCGCCGGGAACTTCGGGCGCAAGCGTAATCATGCGGATGGGGCCCGCTGCTGCCAACTCGTCAAACTCCACCAGGTTGGGCGGGCGTATGGCTGTGGCCGGCTGCGCCCCAGGAAAGCGTGGGCTAATGTATGGCCCCTCCAGGTGGACCCCCAGCAGGCGCGCACCATCTTGTGGGCGGGAGCAGTAGGCAGCGACCGTTTTTACAGCCGCCAGCGTAGCGGTATGGGGTGCGGTCATCGTGGTGGCTAGAAAAGAGGTGACACCACAGGTCACGAGAAAGCGCGCCATCGTTGCCAACCCTTCGTCGCTGGCATCCATCACGTCTGCCCCGGCGGCGCCGTGAATATGAACATCGACAAAGCCGGGCAGCACAAAACAATCGCTGGCATCCAGGGTCAGAGCCGCGTCATCTGCTTGGGGTGTGATGGCTGCAATCTGTCCCTCTTTCGCAATGAGGTCGGCAATCACAAAACCGTCGACCGCTTCTTGTCTCTGAGCGATCTCTGCGGCGGGGACGAATTGTGCTGGAAGCTGTCCATGACGGACGGTGAGGTGGGTCTTGGGGCTCGTCATCTGGTCACCCTCACTGCTACACTGCCGGCAGTTTGGTTGTGGGGTCTTCTACGTCGGCGGCGGTGGTGGAGAGCGGTAACCACAGGGTAAAGACGCTCCCCTTGCCAAAAATACTCTTGATTTCCAGGCTGCCGCCGTGCAACTTGGCAACATGGCGCACGAGAGCCAAGCTCAGACCGGCGCCTGGTGTCGTGCGATTCTCGCGGTCGGGTTGCTCAAATGGGCGCGCCAGCGTCTTTACCTGCTCCGGTGTCATGCCGATGCCTTCGTCCTCGATGCGAAAACCGACATAGGGAGCAAGCCACTCGATCGAGAGCCGGAGTGTCTTGGACTCAGGGCGACTGTAGCGCACAGCATTATCGACCAGCCGGCGCAACGCCTCGCCGACGAGTTGGGCATTGACATTGACCACCAGATGACTATGTTGGTCGTTGACCACAGCCTGTAGATTCGCCTCGTGGAGAGTGGCTTCGGCGCCCTGTAGCGCCAGGGACCAGAGCGTAGCGGCGCTGACATCGCTGAGATCTTCGGCATTCAGGGTATACACTTGCAGCTCGGCCAGCAACAGAAAACTTTCAATGAGACGTTGCAGGCGCTTGCCGCCATCCAGGATAGCAGATAGCGAGCTGCGTAGCTCCTCGCGGTCGAACCCGCTCTCGATAGCTTCCAACAGATATTCGGCATAGCCGAGGACAAAGGTGAGGGGCGTGCGGAACTCATGCTGAATCACGCTGACAATCCGGTTGCGCAGCGCATCCATCTCCTGCTGCATCTCCTCGCGCACAGCCTGCTGGCGGCGGAGAGCGTTTTTGATGGCGACCACCAGGCTTTCGCTGTCGATGGGCTTAGTGAGATAATCTTCTACGCCGATCTCGCGCGCCAGCCGTTGGTCGGCCGGGGAAGTGCGGGCAGTCAGAAAGATAAAGGGGAGGGTGCGCAACTGCGGGTCGGCGCGCGTGTGGCGGAGAAAGGTGTACCCGTCCATTTCGGGCATCATAATATCGCACAAGATGACATCGGGCCGGTTGTTTTCGAGCCAGGCCAATGCCAGCGCGCCATTGGCAAACGATTCTACCTCAAAGTTAAACGAGCGCAGTGTTTCGCTGATCGCCATGTTCAGGTGTGGATCATCTTCGACCACCTGGATCAATGCGTTTGATTGTCTCTCCGTGGACATGCCAACCCTCAGTATATACCGCAACCGCGACCTCAAGCGCTGCTGACACTTGTTCTCGCACCGGAGAGAAGCGAGGCTTTTGTTATCCGTTCAGCAATGTTTTACCAGAGAAAAAGGTTCGTCTCTGGCGCAATGTCAGCGGGCCTAGGATGCACTGGCTGCTTCACGCACCGGTTTGAGCACTGTCACTCCCAACGGGGGCAGGCTGAGTGGCGCCGAAAACGCACAACTCTGCCAGGGGATCGCTTCGGCCTGGATCAGCGTCTCGTTGCGTACGCCGCTGCCGCCAAACTGTGTCCAGTCGCTGTTGAGGATTTCGCAGTAGCGCGCCGCCAGGGGTAGACCGACTCGATACCCCAACCGCGGCACCGGTGTAAAGTTGCAGACAAAGACGAGCAGATCGCTTGGGTCTGCGGCGCGTCGATAGAAACTGATGATCGACTGGGCCGCATCGCTCAGGTCGATCCACTGGAAGCCTTCCCAACTGGTGTCCACTTCAAA
>QEUW01000461.1 GCA_003577005.1 Chloroflexota bacterium
TAGATGAGCGGGGAAAAGAACTCGTTCCAGTGCTCGATAAACGAGAAGATGGCGACGGTCGCCAGCGCCGGCAACGAGAGCGGCAGGATCAGATTCCAGAAGACACGGAACGACGAAGCCCCATCTAGCTTGGCCGCCTCGTCCAGATCCCGTGGAATCGTAAGAAAGAACTGGCGCAACAGGAAGATGTAAAAGGCGCCGCCGCCAAAGTAAGCCGGAATGATGAGCGGCATATAGGTGTTGATCCAACCCAGATAGCGGAAGAGCAAAAACTGGGGCACGATCGTCACCTGCCACGGCAACATCATGGTGCTCAACACGATAAAGAAGAGCGCATCGCGGGCAGGAAAGCGAAAACGGGTAAAGCCATAGGCCACCGCCGCCGCCGACAGGATCTGCCCGATCATCGCCAGGATCGTTACTACAACGGTGTTCCAGATAAAGCGGGCAAACGGAGCAATCGTAAAGACATCCTGATAGTTTTTCCAGCGGACCTCCTGCGGCCAGAGGGTAGGGGGGAAGAGATAGATCTCGGTGATCGGCTTGAGCGAACTGGAAATGGTCCAAAAGAAGGGTAGACTAAAGGCCAGCCCAGTCACAATGGCCAGGGCATAAAGCAGAAAACGACTGAGGCGCCGGGCCAAGAGATAGCGCGCTGCACCGTGGCTACCCGCCGGCGATCGCTCGAGGAGCACCGGCGCGCTCCGTTCAGTTGTTGCCATAAGTCAAACCCTTTGTTTTTGCTCTGCTAAAGCGCAATCGTAGCCATCCGCATCACCCCCAGCCGTGCTCTATGGCTGCGGACACAGGACAGCGGGCTGAAGGTTACTGAAATTCGTAATAGACCCAGCGGTTCGACAATTTGATCTGGATAAAGGACAGGATAAAGATCAACAGGAAGAAGATCCACGCCAACGCCGACGCATATCCCATTTGGAAATAGCTAAAGGCATTGTAATAGAGGTGCAACACATAGAAGTAGGTGGCGTAATTCGGGCCCCCATTGGTCGCCACATAAGAGAGGGCAAAGACGCTAAAACTCCCGATGACGCCCAAGATCAGGTTGAAGAGAATCACCGGCGAGATCATAGGCAGCGTGATATGGAAGAAGCGTCTCATCACGGAAGCGCCATCGATCTCGGCTGATTCATAGAGTTCCTTGGGCACGCCTTGCAGGCCGGCAAGAAAGATGATCATCCGGCCCCCGCCAATGCTCGCCCACAGCGAAATCATTATCAGCGAAGGGACCGCCCACTGCCGGCTGGTCAGCCAACCCGGCCCCGGAATGCCTACCTGGTGTAACAGATAATTGACCAGGCCCACCTGCGGCTGCAACAGCCACGTCCACAAGATCGCTAGCGCCACCACCGGCGTCAATGATGGTAAGTAATAGAGCGCCCGGAAGATGTTGCGCCCACGCAAATTCTGGTTCAACAAGAGCGCAGCCAGCAGCGAGCCAAAGACGCCCAGGATCACCGTTGCCACGGCGAAATAAGCTGTGCGGGTCAACGAAGGCCAGAAGAGCTTATCGCGGAAGAACGCTTCTTGATAGTTTTGCAGACCAATCCACTCGGGCGTGCCGCCAATCTTGTACTGTGTAAAGCTCAAGTACAACGAGGCGATGATCGGCCCCAGGGAAAAGACGATAAACCCGATGACCCACGGGCTGATCCAAAGATAGCCCTCCAACGCTTCCCGCCGTTGCAGAGGCGTCCCCCAGCGGGAACGTCTTGTTGAGACCTGGCTTGCCATCTGTCCTCCGAGCTCGTGAAAAAAGAGAGCAAGGAGATTTGGGGAGATTGAAGGAGATTGGGGTCTGGCGAATCTCCCCAATCTCCTCCCTCTCTCGAATCTCTCCATCTCTCCGCAACACCTGGCATCCACTAATCAGCCAGCTTTGCTTACGGCTTTGGCTTGTCCATAATATCCTGAATCTGTTCGGTAACGCTGTCGATAAAGGCCTGGGTCGGCTCTTCCTCGCCCGCCCACAGGGGCTGCATCAACTGGGCAAAGGCATTTTCAGCCTCTTCCTGGCGCCAGTTGTCGAGGATGCGACTATCCATAGCGTTGTCCATCACCTCTTTGAAGACGACGCGGAAGGGGAACTCAAGGAGTTCGGGCGCGCCGTAGACATCAGGGCGACCGCCGACCGTCCCGCCGATGAGACCCAACTGGATGCCACTGTCTCTGTTGCACAGATACTTGACCCACTCAAAAGCCTCGTTGGGGTGTTGTGTCGAAGTGGTGACGCAGTAGGCATCCACCTCGAAATCCGAGCCACCGACGCCACCCGGCCCAATCGCATTGGGGGCTACCATCCATTCGAACTTATCACCGATGGCGCCGCCGGTGACAGAGACCGAGGTGCCGCCCTGGTACATACCCAAGATTCCGCTGATCCACATATCGTTGGCGGCGCCCACCATCTGTTCGGGCGTCGGCGCCACTTGATGGGTGTGGAACAGGTCGTAGAGGTGGTTGATCGCCTGCATGCCAGTCTCTGAATTGAGCTGGCAGACGGTGCCATCCTCGTTGATCAGCTCGGTGCCAAAGGCGCGGTAGAGAGTGACGAAGGCCTTCCAGGATGTGCTGGGGAGATAGCCGAATTGCACAATGCGCCCATCCTCTTCCTTCGTGGTCGCTTTGGCGATCTCGATCTGGTTTTCGATGGTCCAGCTGGCATCGGGGGCGGTCAGACCGGCCTCTTCCAGTGCGGTCTGGTTGTAATAGATAATGGCCAGCCCCGGGTGAGCCTTGAACGGCAGCCCAAGCAGGTTGCCTTCCACCGTAATCGCATCGAGACAGCCCTGGTACCATTCGGTCAGGTCCACGTTCTGCGCCGCCACCAGGTCATTGATGGGGGCGAGTTGGCCCTGGGCGTAATTGAACTGGATCTTGGACTGGCCTAGCGCGCTCCAGATCACGTCGCCTAGGGTGCCACCGGCATGCATAGTCGAGATCTTGGTACTGAACTCAGCCCCCGGGAACGACTCTTTCACTAGCTCGATGTGGGGGTATTCTTCCATGAACTTTGGCATCTGCATGTCGTAGAGCGTATCTTCCTGCTGCCCGATGCGCGCATGGAAGCGGATGGTTATCTTCTCGCTGGCGGGCGCCGCTGCATCCGACGCCTCCGGTTGTCCTCCCGGCACCGCAGCAGGGGCGGCACAGGCAGCAAGCGCCAGGCCAGCGATGCTAAACGAGGTGGCGCGCAGAAAGCCGCGCCGGGTCAACTTTTGTTGAGCAGCCATCGGTTGTCTCCTTTGAAGAACAGTTTGGGCCAAAGACGCTCACAGCGCATGGGTAAACGCGGTGCACGGTATACCAGTAAAACGTATGCCATGTGGATGACGAACAGTTGGGATAGCTAAGCAACGAGGCCGTATCGGCAGCAGCAATGCTAACACAGCCGTCAAGCGTCTGTCAACTGCATGTTGGGGGCAAGCAGGGGTTCAAAATTGTATGGAATGGACCCGGGGTCCACGGGCAGCTCCGGCGGATAAGTGCGGATTCCCGACGACTGCAACCAGAAAAATCGCTCTAATCCACCTAATACGACAACGTTAAATTGGCGCATGTGAGGTGGGCCGACCTCCGGGAGGTGACCGGAGACAACCTGATTTGTCGAGCATTTATCCGGTCACCCCCCGGAGGTCTTATCGAAATGTAACGTTGTCGAACTAATCACGGTCAAGTTAAGCATTGGGCATCTCCCGAATTAGCAGAGCGCAGTCCCATGGGGCCTGGCTGAGGACTGCGCTCCGCGGCCCGCGAACGAGTGCGAATTGCTATCGGTTGATTCAATTCAATTGGATCATAGGCAGATAGAGTGCGTTTGGAACAACAGCCTTTTGGGGCACTGTCACGCGCAGTTCTTCAAAAACGCGGGTGCCCTCAGGCGTATAGAGTCTGGCTTTGATCAGATAGTCGCCCGGTTCAGGTGGCAGCCAGGCCGTTTCGAACAGACCATCCGTGATAGTCGCCAAAAGTTGGTCGCCCTGATAAAACCCAACCGAGTTGAACAACTGCTCAACTGCTTCGCCCCCGATCATCTCAATCCAGAGACGATATTCATCCCGGTGAGAAGTATTTGCATTGTTGGGGGTGACTCTTAGAATGGCATCAGCGTCCGGTGCGAGATGGTCGAAATGGATGAGAAAGTCGCTATCGGTGACATTCCAGTGCGTAGCCAGATAGCTGCCGGGCGGCGGATTGGTATGAAAGTAGTCGTCGTTGTTGCAATCGAGCAAGCTGCCGAACTCCGCATCTTTGCACACCATGAAAACGGCGGGATAGTAGGGCGCGTCGGAGTAACACATGACATCATATTGGTCGGTGCAATGCCAACTACCTGTGGAGTTCGGACTACTGTGCTGGACGCCGCCAAGCGTATGGGTTAGCTCGTGGGCCGCGGTGACGACATTCCAACAACTACGGTCGACACGTGCGTAACCTGTTCGGTGGTTGCTGCGATGCGCTGGCCCCGGTTGCGTATCATTGACGACCGTCGCAATACCACAATAAACCGTTGACTCCATAAAGATCAGATATTTACGGTCGGGGCTGTTGTAGCCCAGAGCACTCAAGGCCACGATGGTCGCAGCCAGGTTGGCATCAGCACCCTGCGGGATCTCGACTGCCAGTACATCGATTTCGCACGCCGGTGTGACGACATAGTTGACCAACCGGTTGCCTCCTGTAACGTAGGCGCTGGCATCATATAAAAAACCAACGTCGATGGCGATGCGCCGGATCATGTTGAGCGATGTTGCGTAGCGGTCAGGCCTGTCGCTGGCGCGAACATACAGGACCTGCACCCGTTTTCCACTCTGCCCATCGCCAATACAGACGGTGGTGACGGGCAACGCGGTACGGTCCAGGGCCAACTCGGCATAGGCGAGCTCTTCGTCGGTGGGCGACATATCCGTACCGTGTGTGCAGAGGTCGGTTCCCTCGATCCGGTAGCCGCCCGGCCCGCAAAGTTCCTCATCGCCGAGCAGCCCTTCGAGGGCCCGCAAACCCGCCGGGCTAACCATCTCATGTCGCTTATGCGCCCAGGCTACCTCCGGCCAGAGCAGCAGCGCTGTGACCGTGAAAACAGCAAAGAGTATACAAAAATATCTAAAGTTGATTTTTACTCTCGCTACGCATTGCATATACCACCTCCTGACTGAAAACGTAAACTGTTCGTCCGCTGAGTTGATATTCCAACTACGGCGGGGCAACGAAACTTTTAGTGAGGCTTCTATGGGCCTTGCACTTGCAGGAGTGCGTCGCATCTCCCGGCGAACGACCGAACCTGACTGACACGTCAGGTAACCGTCCTGCAATCACCATCTTTGCGACAATTGGCCGATGTACTCAAGTATGAATGTGTCCTACAATAGTCCTACAATAGTTGACCGGGATCGAGCCTCCACGATCCGTCAAAATGCTATTGCGGCTGCAATAGTAAGCACAAATCGTGGTGGAGAGGAGGAGTGCAGCCACCGAGGGGCAACGGTTTCACTCCTTTTTTACTCCCTGTTTGAGGAGCGCCAACCAAAGATGGAACGATTCGCCGATCTGCTGGGGGAGGCGATTCACCGCATCCGCTGGTGCGAAAACAACAAGCCGATCAGCATCATTCAGGATGAATTGGGCTATGCGCTGGGCCGGTCAGGTGGTACA
>QEUW01000462.1 GCA_003577005.1 Chloroflexota bacterium
GAGTATATCCATGTGCCGCCCCAGCGCGTTCACTTCTTTGGGTCGTCTGGCTTTGGCCCTTACGTGTACGGATTGAAAATCGAAGAAGACCCGCGCACGTGGCGGCGCATCTATACTCCCGACCCGGAGGTCGAGATCCCGATTCGTTTCTTTGTTCGCGGCGACCCGTACCGGCTATGGGGTCTCTTTGAATCCAACCTCCATCTGTTGGGGACGGATGGCAGACCGCTTTTTCTCTTTGGCACGGACGATTCGGGACGGGACGTGTTTTCGCGGGTGATGTACGGCATTCGCATCTCCATGTCGATCGGGCTGGTTGGGGTGGTCTTCACCTTTATCCTGGGCAGCGTGGTGGGCGCCATCTCCGGTTACTATGGCGGCGCCGTCGATTTTATCATCCAGCGCGTCATCGAGTTTATCCTGTGTATCCCCGCCATCCCGCTGTGGATGGCGCTGTCGGCGGCGGTGCCGAGAGATTGGCCGCCGACGCGGGTCTACTTTGCCATCACCCTCATCCTCTCTTTGATTGGGTGGACAGGGCTGGCGCGCGTCGTGCGCGGCAAGATGCTCGAACTGCGCCAGGAGGATTACATCTCGGCTTCCCGGCTCTCCGGCGCCTCGGACGCCTGGCTGATCTTCGACCACATGTTGCCCGGCTTTATCAGCTATCTGATCGTCTCGCTCACGCTCTCCATCCCCGGCATGATCCTGGCGGAGACGGCGCTGAGCTTTCTGGGTCTCGGTCTGCGACCACCGGCCATCAGCCTGGGCGTACTGCTCCAACAGGCACAAAACGTGCGGACGATCTCCTTGTATCCCTGGCTGATGCTCCCCGGCGTCTTTATCTTTCTCGCCGTCCTCGCTTTCAACTTTATGGGCGACGGCCTGCGCGACGCGGCGGACCCGTATAAATAGATCAAAAAACGATGATGATCAGATCGAAACGGAGTTTGCGACTTGGATAGTTCTGCGATCCTGAGCGTGCGCAATCTGCGGACCTACTTCAAGCTGGACGAGGGGACGCTCAAGGCAGTGGATGGCGTCGATTTCGACCTGCCCAAGATGAAAACGCTCGGCATGATCGGCGAAAGCGGGTGCGGCAAGAGCGTTACCGCCTACTCGATCATGCGGACGGTGTTGCCGCCAGGGAGAATTGTCGAGGGGGCGCTGGAATTTCGCCGGTCCGATGGGGAGATCACCGACCTCGCCAGGCTCGACCCCTTTGGGCCGGTGATGCGTTCCATCCGCGGCAAAGAGATCGCCATGATCTTCCAGGAGCCGATGGCAAGCCTCTCGCCGGTGCATACCATCGGCGACCAGATCATGGAGATGGTGTTGCTCCACCGCACCCGCAACAAAAAAGAGGCCAGAGAGATCGTCCTTGAAATGCTGGACAAAGTGGGGCTGCCTAACCCGGCGCAGCGCTTTGCCGAGTACCCACACCAGATGTCGGGTGGCATGTGCCAGCGCTCCATGATCGCCCAGGCGCTCTCGTGCAACCCATCCGTCCTCATCGCCGATGAGCCGACCACGGCGCTGGATGTGACGGTGCAGGCGCAGATCATCGAACTCATCCGCAGCCTGCAAGAAGAGTTTGGCATGGCGGTGCTCTACATCACCCATGACCTCGGCGTCATCGCCGAGATCGCCGACGCCGTGGCGGTGATGTATCTGGGGCGCATCGTCGAACTGGCCGACACGCGCACGATCTTCAAGAACCCGCTCCACCCCTATACGCAACGGCTGTTGAAGGCGATCCCCACGCTGAGCGGGCCACCGGGCGGCTATCTCGAGAACATCAGCGGGAACGTGCCCGTGCCGTTGGACCCACCGGCCGAGTGCGGTTTCTATTCGCGCTGCCTCATCGCCCAGGAAGGACTTTGTAACACGTCGGTGCCGCCGCTGGTGGAGGTCGAGCCGGGGCACCAGGTGCGCTGTTTTCTTGTGGAGCAGGAAGGTAAGAGGCTCTACTGACGCCACTTTTTGCAGATAGGGCTTGCAAAGAGGCTGTCGTGATGCTAAGATGTCTAAATCAGATGCGGAGTCTGTTTCGACATTGAAAGGGGTCCACGATGAACATGCCACAGATTGAACCGGTCACTGGGCTATCGCGCGACTATAAAATGATCTTTGCCAAACTCGAAAAGGGGCCAGTCTTTTTAGCACAGCGGAGCAAGCCGGCTGCGGTCCTATTGTCAGTTCGCGACTATGAACAGATGGTCGAACGCCTGAAGCAGTTGGAATTGCTTGTAGAAGCCAAGCGCATCCTGGCTGAAATGGAGCGTGATCCCAGCAGCGTCGTCTCCCTCGATGAACTCAAACGCCGGCTGGCAGCAAAGGCAACTGCATAATGTGGGAGATCGGCTTTAGTCAAGAGGCGAGTAACTATGCTATCGACTTCCACCCCTACAACGAGGATATACTGATGGCGATCGAGTCGCTCGCCTTTACAGCGGATGGTCTACCAGACGATGGCTATGTGGAATTGGAGCCAGACATTTATCTATGGCAGGTCGCGGGCCATTCCGTTCTCTACCGGCGAATGACACAAGGCCAACGGCGGCTCTGGATCGCCATCATCAAGCCTAACGAATAAGCGATACGATGCTGCAGAGACCAATCCTCCTACAAGTCGAAAATCTAAAGAAGTACTACCCCATCGAACAGGGTCTCCTCAAGCGGGTCGTCGGGCAGGTCAAGGCGGTGGACGATGTCTCGCTGGCCATTCACCGCAACGAGACGCTGGGGTTGGTGGGCGAATCGGGCAGCGGCAAGACGACGCTGGGGCGTTGTCTGATCCGCGCCATCGAACCGACAGCGGGCGACATTCATTTCTATCCTAAAGACGGCGAGCCGGTGGATGTGCGGGCGCTGGACCGGCGTGGCCTAAAGCTGTACTGGCGCAAGGCCCAGCTTGTCTTCCAGAACCCCTATTCCTCGCTCGACCCGCGCAAGACCGTTTTGCAGATCGTGAGTGAGCCGCTCATTCTCCACAACATCGCCAAAGGCGACGAACTGGTGGAGCGGGTCAAATATCTCATGAACCTGGTGGGGCTCAACGTGCAACACCTGAACCGCTATCCCCACGCCTTTAGCGGCGGCCAGCGACAGCGGATCGGCATTGCCCGCGCCCTGGCGCTCGACCCCGAATTGATCATTGCCGACGAACCGGTGTCGGCGCTCGATGTCTCGATCCAGGCGCAGATCCTCAACCTGCTGCAAGATCTGCGCCAAGAGCTAAATCTGTCGTTTCTCTTTATCTCGCACGGCCTCAACGTGGTCAAGCACGTTTCGCACCGGGTGGCGGTGATGTACGTGGGCAAGATCGTCGAGATGGCCGCGGTGAGCGAGTTGTTCAGTAACCCGCGCCACCCCTACACCGAAGCGTTGCTCTCGGCCATCCCCAAGCCCGACCCAGACCT
Organism: Chloroflexota bacterium; assembly: GCA_003577005.1. Next base: position 3,423 of record QEUW01000462.1, read on the forward strand.
GCGCATGCAACGCATCATCCTGTCGGGGGAGGTTGCCAGCCCGGCCAAACCACCCAGCGGCTGTTATTTTCATCCGCGCTGTCGCTACGCCACAGAGGTCTGCAAGACGGAATCGCCCCCGTGGGAGGAATACTCGCCGGGCCATTTTGTCGCCTGCCACCGGGCGCACGAACTGGAGCTGGTGGGGATCCCGTTGGTAGATGAAGGCGATAAGTCGCCTGTACTTAGTATAACAAGCTGACAACGGATTCGGAGCGCAGATTGAGCGGATTTTTACCTGAGAATCCGCTCTGATTCGAGTGTGATAGAACGGATTTCTCATATCCCCATCCGTTCAATCTGTTCCCTGAATCCGCTGACAGCCCTTCCTCAAACACCAGGAGGACCTGCATGACCCTCACGATGGCCAATCCAACCCAAATTCGTGTCGACGCCGGCCACTGGCTGGGCGAACTGCCCCACAACTGGAATTACATCGGTTACGACGAGATCAACTACACCTATGTGCCCGAAGGCCAGGAGTTGCTCGCCAAATTCATGGCCATGCAGGAGAAACCCTATTACATCCGCGCGCATCATCTGCTCTGCACGGGCAACGGTCATGGCTTCTACAAGTGGGGTTCCACCAACGCCTATCGCGAAGATGAGGCCGGCAATCCGCTCTACGACTGGACAATTGTCGATCTCGTCCTCGACACCATCCTGCGTTACCGCTGCAAGCCCTTTGTGGAGATTGGCTTTATGCCGCTCCACCTGGCCGACCCGGCCCACTACGACGCCACCCAGGATACCTGGCGGCTCAAACACTATCAAGATTACGGCTGGGCCTGCCCGCCCAAAGATTACCAGAAGTGGTACGACCTGATCTTCAACCTGGTGCGCCACTGTGTGGAACGTTACGGCGCTGAGGAGATCAAGAGCTGGTATTGGGAGCTGTGGAACGAACCCGACATCTTCTACTGGCGGGGTACGATTGAGGAGTTTAACAAACTCTATGACTATACCGCCGCCGCCATAAAGGCTGCCTGCCCCGACGCCCGCGTGGGCGGGCCGGGCGTCACCAATCCCACCCCCGAGCGCAAATCGCTCGAATTTCTGGACAAATTCCTCGACCACTGTGCCAACGGCGCCAACTACTACACCGGCCAGCAAGGGACGCCGCTGGACTTTACCAGCTTCCACGTCAAAGGCGGCGGCTATCGCGCCGACCCGCTCCACCGCAAGCAGAACCCGCCCTCGGTCCAGCAGATCCTGCGCGACACCCAGACTGGCTACGAGATCATCAGCAAGTATCCTGCCTTCAAACAACTCGAATGCGTGCTCTCGGAGATCGACCCCGACGGTTGGGCAGCCGGCGGGGCGTGGGACAACGCCAACCTCAACTTCCGCAACACCGAGTACTACCCCAGCTTTGTAGCGGCGTCATTCGACAAAGTGACCAAGTTCGCCCAACGCAACGGCTGGGACCTGCGCCTGTTGACCTGGGCCTTTATGTTCGTGGGGGAACGCTGCTTTGAAGGGACGCGCGCCTTCTCGACGCAAGGCATCGACAAGGCGATCCTCAATCTCTTCCGCATGTATGCGCAGATGGGCCAGCAGGAAGTGCTCTTTGAAAGCACCGGCACGAAAGACCCGCTAACCTACGCCGACAAATGGGGCAACGCCGAACCACCCGATATCAGCGGTTTTGCTGCCCTCTCCGGCCACCGGAATCTCTCGGTGCTGGTCTATAACCACCACGACAACTGGGATTTGAGCGGCGACTATACAGTGGAGCTGTCAATCGAAAATCTGCCCTTCGATGCCGACGAGGTGCTCCTGAAACACTATCGCATCGACCACAGTCACAGCAACGCCTACGCCGAATGGGTGCGCCAGGGTAGGCCCGACTATCCTGCGCCGGGCCAGAAGGAGGTGATCAAGGCAAGGTCGGAGCTGGAGCTGTTGGAGCCGCCGCGCCAGCTCTCAGCTGTGGGCGGCAAGGTGACGGTGAACTTCGACCTGGCGTTGCATGGCATCTCGCTGCTGGTGCTCGCACCCGCTGCACCGGCACCCTGACCTGCGCCGCCAGCCGGCCAACATCCAGGGTTAAGGAATAGACTGCGGATTGAGCGGATGAGCATTGTTGTCCATCCGCGCCAATCCGCCCGATCCGTCCAATCCGCGGTCTATTTCGGGTCAAAATTGAATTCGCTTAAACTCCTCCGCATATTCGACCTCGTACTTCTCTCCCACCTTTTTTAGGC
>QEUW01000463.1 GCA_003577005.1 Chloroflexota bacterium
GCCACCGTCTCCCGGCGGAGCTGTTGCGGCGAACCCTGGCCGTCCCAGCGCTCAAAGGCGTGCTGGAGTGCCTGTTGGACGTTCGAGCCAAGCCCCAGCCGGCGAGCCAGCATGATGGCTACTTCACAGTGAGAGCGGAACATCTCATCCGTTCCGCGTTGGCCTTCCGCCAGGGTACGGAACACTGCGCCTGCCCGGCGCAGCAACGGCGCATCCCGCGCCAGGTCAAACAGGAAGAAGGCAGCCATGTCGCGGAAGCTGCCCAGATCTCGCGCAGCCCCGGCGGCGCGCATGGCGACATCGTCGCCGGCCGACAATTGCGCATCTTCGTGGGCGTAGGCGGTGCAGCCCGTAAAGCGCAGCAGGGTGGTGTAATACACGTCGCCGACCTCCGGCTCACTCAGCCCCAGGCGGCGGGCAAGCCCGGTAGCCAGAAAGCAGGCGGAAACCGCTTCCTCAGGGGCGTGACCCATGCCCAGGTCCGCTACCAGCGCAAGCGCAACCAACAAGTCGGCCAGACGAAAGGAGGGAATCGATTGGCGGTCGGATAGCATAGCGGCCTCCTGACCGGAGTAACATCTAACTTCGTGATAGGGAACCGGTCCATGTACAATACGAACCTGGTTCTCACATGCATGTTTGGTAACTCTGTGCGATCCTTGATTGGTCGTAGGTGCAGCGATAATTGCGTGGCGCTACCCGATCATGCGCAGGTATGATAGTATCATCCTGCCAAGTAAACACAAATAATCAACGGCGACTGGTTTGCGAAGGACAGGATCAACCATGGTTCAATTGAGTTTCGGGATCTCCGGCAGCAAGGCGATTGGCGATTATATCGAGCTGGCCGGGCTGGCGGAAGGGTATGGCTTCCACACCTTGAGCATCTTTGACGACCTCATGTTCAAACCGGCCTGGCCGATCCTCTATGTGGTCGCGCAGCAGACGCAGCGTATCCGCGTGGGGCCATCGGTCTCTAACCCCTACCTCATCCACCCGGCGATCCTGGCCGAGCAGGCCGCGCTGCTGGATGAGATCTCCGGCGGGCGCGCTTACTTGGGCATCGGGCGCGGGGCCTTTTTGGACCTGGTGCAGGTTACCCCTGAAAAGCCAATTGCGGGCGTACGCGAGGCCGTCGAGATCGCCCGCCAACTCTGGCGTGGCGAGAAAAGAGTTTACGACGGCAAGGTCTTTCAACTCAGCGCGGATGCCCACCTGCACTGGCAACCGCTGCGCAATGAGATACCCGTGATGATTGGCACCTGGGGGCCGCGCATGTGCCGCATGGCCGGCGCCATTGCCAACGAGGTAAAGGCGGGCGCTATGTGGAGCGCCGAGTATGGGCAGTTCATGTGGACGCACATAGCCGAGGGCGCACGCGCCGCCGGGCGCAACCCGGCTGAGGTCGGCCTGGTCTTTGGGCCGCTGACTTCGGTCTCGACCGACCGCCAGCAGGCCAAGGCCTTTGCCCGCCGTACGCTGGCCTTCTATCTGCCCTACCTCTCGCCTATGACCGATCACTTGGGCATCGGGCCGGAGGAGGTTGCCTATGCGCAGGCCGCGGCCGCCCGCGGCGATTTCGAGGCTGCCATCTCACAGCGGGTGCTGGACCACTTCGCCCTCTACGGCGCGCCCCACGACATCATCGAGCAGATCGAACGCATGGCCGCCGAGACGCACGTCACCCGCATCGAGTTTGGCATGCCCCACGGGCCGGACGGCAGCGTGGAGGCGCTACACCTGCTGGGTAAACAGGTCGTGCCTCATTTTGCCAAAAGCTAATTCCAGCAAAACCTAGCCCAGCCTCAGCGCCGTTGCATGAGGGGCCAAGGGCTGTCAGCTCATGATGGTGCATCAACGCCGGTCCGAGAAGTAATCACCTAGCAGATTGGCCGCCAGGACGGTCACCAAGATCGCCAACCCGGGGAAGATGGCGTTCCAGGCCGAGACCTGAAAGTAGCCCTGCCCTTCGCTCAACATGCTGCCCCAAGCCGGGGTCGGGGGTTGGACACCTAGCCCCAGAAAGCTGAGCGCCGCCTCATTGAGGATCTGTTGCGAGGCGTTGACTGTGGCGATCACCAACAGCGACGGCGCCACGTTGGGGAGGATATGCCGGCCCAGGATGCGCCGCACCGGCAGGCCGATAGAGCGGGCGGCATCGACATAGAGCATCTCTTTGATCAGCAACGTTTCGCCACGCACAACCCGCGCATATTGCACCCACGAGACGATGCCCAACACGAGGATCATGTTCTGCAAGCCCGGCCCGATCACAGCCATGATGGCAATGACAAGCAGAATGGGCGAAAAGGAGAGCTGGATGTCGGCCAGCCGCATGATCACCTCATCGACCAGGCCACCCGTATAACCCGCCACCAGGCCCAACAGCGTGCCCAGCGCACCGGCGATGAGCACGGCGCCCCCAGCGATCAACAGCGAGATGCGCGCACCGTAGACAATGCGCGCCCACAGGTCGCGTCCCAGGTGGTCGGTGCCCAGCGGGTGCTCCCAACTACCTGCGCTCTCCCACGCCGGTGGCTGGAGGCGACCGCGCAGGTTCTGTTTGGCCGGGTCCCGGCCGGCGACGAAGGTGGGGAAGAGGGCGCAGACTACCAGCAGCGTCAGGAGCGCCGAGCTCAGCCAGAAGGAAAGATGGAACCGGCGCGGCGGTCGCTGTTGGGTAGCTTGGGCTTTGGACTTCATGGGCGATCTCAGTTAGCTATAGCGGATGCGCGGGTCGAGCACGCCATAGAGCAGATCCACACACAGGTTGATGACGACAAAGGCCAGCCCCACCACCAGCACCGCAGCGCGCACCACCGGCAGGTCGTTGGTGCGGATCGCCTGGATCATCAAAAAGCCCAACCCCGGCCAGGCGAAGACCGTCTCGATGACAATCGACCCACCCAGCATGGCGCCAAATTGCAGCCCGGCGACGGTGATCGTGGGAATCAACGCGTTGCGCAGGGCGTGATGGAGATAGACCCAGAATGGTCGCTGCCCTTTGGCGTGCGCCACCGTCACATAAGGCTTGCGCAGTTCTTCCAACAGGGAACGGCGCATGAGGCGGGTCATCAACCCAATGTTGTAGCCGCTCAGGGCAATCGCCGGCAGCACCAGGCTCCGCCAACCCTCGTCACGGCCAGAAGGGGGCAACAGCCGCAGCCAATCGGCAAAAACCAGAATCAGGAGGATGCCCAGCCAAAACCCCGGCGTCGAGATCCCCAACAGCGAAAAGAGGGTCGCAGCTCTGTCGAGCAACGTGTGACGCCGGATCGCCGCAAAGATGCCCAACGGGATGGCGACGAGCAGCGAGAGCGCCAGGCTGGCCAACGCCAGTTGCAACGTCAACCCAAACTTGCTCAGCACCAGCGGCATGGCGTCCATGTTGTACCGGAAGGAGAGCCCCAGATTGCCCTGGAGTGCGTTGCCTACGAATTGAAGGTATTGGCGGTGGAGCGGCTGGTCCAGCCCGTAGAGGGTGCGAATCATGGCCAGGTGCGCTTCGCTGGTATCCACGCCCGCCAGCGAGCGCGCCGGGTCACCCGCCAGGTAGACGAGCACAAAGGAGAAAAACGAGACGGCTACCACCACAAGCAGGGCAAAGAGCAGCCGGCGGAGCAGATAGAGTGTCATGGGTAGAAAAGCGGTTATGGGCCGACCTGTGCGGCCCATAACCGCTTATCGTACTACTGGCGAGAAAGCTCTTTGATGTAGAAATAGCCGACACCGGTTGGCTCGAAGCCGGCCAGGTCAGAGACCGTGCCGTAGATATCCTCAGGGTTCCACATAAAGACCCACGGCGCATCGTCGTGCAGCACCTGGTTGAGTTGCTGGTAGAGAGCCAGCCGCTCGTCATTGTCGAGCGTCACCGCTGCCTGCTCGATGAGCGCATCCACTTCGGGGTTGGCGTAACCGTAGCGTTTGAACGATTGGCTCGTGGAGCTAAAGTTTGGCCCCATGAGCGTGATCACCGAATCCTCCTGCGAGATGACCATGAAGCCGTGGCCCTCCTGGTTGAAGAGCTGGAGCCACTGGCTGAACTCGGAAAAATTGGCGTCGACACGGATGCCCACCTCGGCCAACTGCGCCGTGATCGCCTCGCCGATGGCGCGGTCGCGCACATAGCGGCCATCGGTAAACTGGAGCTGGATGTCCACACCGTCCGCATAGCCGGCTTCGGCCAGCAGTTCCCGCGCCCGCTCCGGGTCATACGGGTAGACCTCGATATCGGGGTCATAGCCAAAGACCTGGGGGCTGGTGGCGCTGTTCATCAACTGGCCGGCGCCCTCCAACAGCGTCTCGAGAATGGTGGCGCGGTCGATGGCGTAGTTCATGGCCTGGCGCACCCGCACATCGTCAAAGGGCGGCTCACCGGCGTTGAGATGGATGCGCATCGACTGGGTGCTGAGGATGCGCACGACTTCAAGACCGCCTTCTTCCAGCCGTGGGATCTCCTCAATCGGCGCCTGGACGGTGATGTCGGCGCGGCCGGCGCGCATCTCGGTCGTGCGCACCGTTGGGTCGGGCACAGTGCGGAAGGTGACGCGCTCGAAGAAGGGGGCATCACCCCAGTACTCGTCATTTCTCACCAGCACCAACGCCTCGCCCGGTGTCCACGACTCCAGCGTATAGGGCCCGGTGCCGATGCCGTTGGCCGAAAAGTCCGGCGTGTCGGCGGCGCCGGGCGGCAGCATGTAACCGTCGATCAACACATCGAGCAGAGCAGGGAAGGGCTGCTTGGTCACAATGTTGACCGTCGAATCATCCACAACATCCACCGACTCGATGTGGGTCGTGTAGAGGCTGAGCGCCGCCGAGTTCTTGTTATCTTCGCGCATGATGCGGTCGAGCGAGAATTTGACCACATCGGCGTTGAATGGCTCGCCGTTGGTGAAGGAGACCCCCTGGCGCAGCTTGAATTGCCAGGTAACATCGTCCAGCGTCTCCCACGATTCGGCCAGCAAGGGCGCCCGCTCACGGTCGACGAGCGCTTCGAGCACATTGTGGAAGACATTGGTGTTGGGCTGCGACGAGACATTGTTGGGGTCAAACGACTGGAAATCGACCGGCAGCAACACCGTCAACTCAGTCGAAGGCGTCGCCTCGGCAGCAGGCACCGGTGCGCAGCCGGCCATGACCAGCGTAAGCACGAGCCAGAGCGCGGCCCAACGGCCCAGCCTCCGGCAGAGCGGTTTTTGGTGTAACAGGTGCATGGATCTCCTCCTCTTGTCCGGTTGTACTCAATCTTGTGGTTGAAGGGCTCCGAGTAGCTTCTGATTATCGGGGTGGCTCAGAAAGGTGTTGAATTCCATGAAATAATCCTCAGGGTCGTAGCCGACAAAGGCGCGGTAGCGATCCCGAGTGACGATCTCCTCGGTGCGCAGGCGGAACTGGGGCTTGCCCCGCAACCGCTCAAACCAGACGTCAATGTCGTCAGTCAGCAGAGAGATGGTGGCGGCTTTCTGTTCCGTATAGGGGTGCAGGCCCTGGCCGGCAATGACCGGACCGAGAAAGCCCGAAGGCGATGTCTGGTAAATGCGGGCAAAGCCCTGGTCAACCACCTGCTCAAGTCCCAACGCCGTTGTATAGAAACGGGAGATCGCCTCGATGTCCTGGTAGTAGAGCCAGAGAACCGTGGCGGTGATGCCCAATTGTGCCGGTCGCGCCGGTCGCAGCGTCTCGCCAGAGGTGGGGTATGTGGGCGAGATCGCCGCCAGCCGGGGCAGGAGTTGGGCGTTTTCGGGGTGGCCGTTGAAACGCTCGAACTCCAAAAAATAACCCTCCGGATCCAGCGCCACAAAGCCATCATGCGCCTGGCCGGGCGTGATCTGTAACGCCCGGTGCATCGTCACCCCCTGCCGGGTCAAATATTCGTACCACGCTTCGACCTCCTCGCTCACCAGCGCCAGCGTGACCGTCTTGGGTTCTTCGGCGCTGTGTATGCCCTTGGTTGCATCCACCAGCGTGAGGAATGACGATTGCGCAAGCTGTACGATTTTGGCGAATCCGTAATCCGCAACCACCGTAGCGCCGATGATC
>QEUW01000464.1 GCA_003577005.1 Chloroflexota bacterium
CCCAATGGTCGGGCTACCGATGCACCTGGATGGCGCGATTGAGTGCATAGAGCACCGCCTTGATCGACGCCAGTTCGATGTTTGTGTCCGTCGCAGCGCCAAAGAACGTTTCGCCGGAAGGGGTGCGAATCTGAATGTAGGCGATGGCTTCGGCGCGCGAGCCTTCGCCAAGCGAGTGTTCGGCGTAAGAGACGATGTTGAAGTCGGCCACCAGTTCTTCTTTCATGGCGTTGACAAAGGCGTTGATCGGCCCGTTGCCCGTGGCGCGCAGATCATGTGTAACACCATCCACCGCTACTCTGGCAACACACTGAACCGTTGAGGCGCCTTCCCCCTCGTGGCTGGATGTCGTGCGAAACGACTCCAGGCGGAAGGGCTGCTCTGAGCGGAGATAGGTCTGCTGAAACGCCTGCCAGATCTGCTGTGGGGTCAACTCGGTGCCGTATTGGTCGGCAAGATCGTTGATGATCTTGCCAAACTCCACGCGCATGGCCTTTGGCATCTGGACGCCATACTCGGTCTCCAGCACATAGGCGACACCCCCCTTGCCCGACTGCGAATTGATGCGGATGATCGCTTCGTAGCTGCGGCCAATATCCTTGGGGTCGATGGGCAGATAGGGCACCTGCCAGAGCGCACCCGGCGCGGGGTCCTGTGCAGCCATGCCCTTGTTGATGGCGTCCTGGTGCGAGCCGGAAAAGGCGGTAAAGACCAGGTCGCCGGCGTAAGGGTGGCGCGGGTGGACCTCCATGCGGGTACAGCGTTCGTAGACCGCACGCACCCGGTTGATGTCGCTAAAATCCAGGCCGGGGTCGATGCCCTGCGTGTACATGTTCAGGGCCAGCGTAACGATATCGACATTGCCCGTGCGTTCGCCGTTGCCAAAGAGGGTGCCTTCGACCCGTTGGGCGCCGGCCAGCAGCCCCAGTTCGGTGGCTGCAACACCGGTGCCGCGGTCGTTGTGCGTGTGCAGGCTGATGATCGCCCGGTCGCGCTGGCGCAGGTTGCGGCAGAACCATTCGATCTGGTCGGCGTGAACATTGGGCGTCGCCATCTCCACAGTGGCCGGCAAGTTGAGGATCATGGGTTCTTGGGGTGTTGGCTCCCACACCGCCATCACGGCCTCGCAGATCTCCAGCGCAAAATCGAGCTCGGTGGCGGAAAAGCTTTCGGGCGAATACTGAAAGCGGACATGGGCGCCCGGCAGCGTGGGCAGCAACTCTTTGACCAGCCGGGCGCCTCGTACGGCAATCTCGGCAATCTCGGCTCTAGACATGCCAAAGACAACACGGCGTTGCAGCGGCGAAGTGGAATTGTAGAGATGGACGATGGCCTGTTTGATCCCCGCCAGCGATTCAAAGGTGCGATAGATGAGTGGCTCGCGCGCCTGCACCAGCACCTGCACTGTGACATCCTCGGGAATGAGCGCCTCATCCACCAGCCGGCGCATAAAATCAAATTCGATCTGCGAGGCGGCGGGAAAGCCGATCTCGATCTCTTTGAAGCCAATCTCGACCAGCAGCTTGAACAACTCGACCTTTTCGTTGACGCTCATGGGGATGGCAAGCGCCTGGTTGCCATCGCGCAGATCGACGCTGCACCAGGTGGGTGCAGCGGTGATGGCGCGTGACGGCCACTGCCGGTCGGGCAAGTTGACAGGAGGGAAGGACTGGTATTTGGTGATCTCCCCCCGCTGCATCCCTGAACGTTGGCGGGCTAGCACTTGCTTGTGGGGAGGGCTAATGGTAGCTGCGCCGTTGATGGTGGGTTTGGTGGCGATCATGAGTATCTTCCATTTCCTTGGTATTGGGTAACGCAGTGCGTCGATGGAGCATAGGAACAAAAAACGCCTTCCCGTCGGGAAGGCGTTAAAACCAAACAGATGGTGTTCCGGCCAGAGGCTAGATCCGGTAACCTCCCCAACACAAAACGCTCCTCATCCGGAGGAGCCCACTAAGGAGGCTAAGCTGGTGTGACAGGGACTGTCCAATCATGTTGTTCTGTGCAAAATTGCTGTCGGTGTTCAGAGACCTGCATCCGCATTCCACAGTGCTGCCGGACCTGATACAGAAGTGCCGGGCGCGCCGTTCGGAGTACTGATTGCTTGTCCGCGATGTATAGGCCAGCACCCTGTATAAGGATGGCAGCTACTGTAGCATACTGTGCGGCATTGTGCAAAATGGATGGGTGCGCACGTGTCCCAAGATGCAACTTGCACAGGCAAGGTAGGGGAGATACACGGCACACCCGCTACGCCCCATCCTGGCGCAGGACGATGTCGCGGAAGGCAGCGATCTGCGCCATATGTTCTCGTTTGTGGCCGTAGAAGGTATAGACGATAAAATCTTCCAGGTCGTATGCCGTCCCATACCAGGGTAGCACATTGAGCTGGCGGTAGGTTGGCGGCGGGATCTGCCCGGCCAGTGCCATGACCTTGTCGTGCGCCTCCTGATATTCGGCCACGCTTTGGTCAAAACTCTGCCCCTGGCGGCGGTCCACCTCACTATCGTTGAACGTGAGGTGCTCTTGCACAAAGCGGTCAAGGTAGGGCGTCGATCCAACCCCAAGCAACGAGTTGAAGACATCGACCAAAACCCATTCGTATGAGGCCAGATGCTCTACAATGTTTTTGACCGACCACACGCCACAGGCACCGGGCGTCTCCACCGCTGAGACGGGAAAATCATTTAGCGCACTGGTCAGCGATCGGTGTCCGTATTTGAGCACATCCTTTACGTTCATAGTCTCCCCCAGAGGAACTCGCTCGACTGCTTTTATGCGAATGGAAGGCGCGCCAGCTAATCATCCTGCTGATTGGTGCGAATGACACTGATCTCCCCACTCCGTTCGAGGCGCGCCTCTTTGACCTCGGCCAGGTCCGTTACCCGTGCTTCCAGGCGCAACGCGCTCATGAGGTCATTCTCGCCGATGTGACTCTTGCGCATCGCATCCCACTGGATTTCGCCGTCGCGCACCAGGACGCGGTGGTCGCCCTTGATCAAGGCTGCAATCCAGTCTGAGCGGAAAGCAATGGCCGCCAGCAGCCAGTGCAATGCGACCATGAGAAAACCCGACACGATAATCGGGATGAACTGATCGACATTGGTGATCGCGCGGCTGACAAGCGAGCCAAGCATCACGCCGATGATCACATCAAAGGCGGTGCTCTTGCCCAGAAAGCGCTTTTCGCCTACCCGCACCATAAACAAGGCAACAAAGTAGATGATCAGCGTGCGCAGCGCCATCTGTCCGACGTTCAACGCTTCTGCATCCAGCCCCAGCGCCTGTTCGATCCCACGCCATAAGTCGCCCATTGCTTCGTTCCTTGATCCTGCTCTGGCCGGGTCCGAATTGTTGCGCCTGTCGTCGATTACACCCCTCTTCACCCAGATAGATAGACGCCATCCGCCCTATCCGCAATAAACCGCTGCACGCGGCTTTGGTTGATTGCGCCGCCGACCAGAGGGCACGAGACTCTGTCAATGTGGTTCTATATCTCCACACCAATTACCGCAGTGGGAAAGCAGCAACGCTCGATCAACGCTGAAATAACGCACGGATGGTAGCATCAACGGCGTAAGGTTCCCACAAAAGGAGATAAATGATGATTACCATGCGTACATTTCCGAGTTGGCTGCAAGGCTTGGCAGGTGGAGTATATCAGAGATACCGCAGATCTGCACAGGCCGGTGAGGTTGTTGAGGTCCGCAAACCCGCTTCTCAATCCGTGATGACTGTGGTTGAGGTAGACGGATTGGCGCCTACACGCTTGCTGCGCTGGCACGGGCCACTGAACTACCGCACCTATCTGGAAGTGATTGTAGCAGCGCAGGCGCTCTATGCAACCGGCGTCAGACGACTGCTCATTGACCTGGAAGGCGTGACCAGCCTGGAACTGTCTGGCCTTTTTGCGCTCCACAATGTGGCCCGGCTCTTTGCCGGCGCCAGCCTGCTTGACCCGGAAGTGGGTTGGGTAGGTCTGCGTGCTGCGACAGAAGAAATTCCCTCTGCGCTGGCCGAGCGCGTCAAGCTGATCGCACCGTCACAGGCAGCCGAGCAATCCCTGTGCAACTCCGCCTTGGGCCGTTGCCTTGAGGTCTACCCCGACGTTGCGACGGCTGTAGCGGCGCTTGACGGCGCCAATCTGCATTGGTAAGCGACAAGCCACACGAGCAGGGGGTGCGCACGCCTCGCGCACACTCCGCGGAGATCGAAGCTGTTTGGGCCAGACCTACGCTTGCAAATTGTAGGCAAAGAGATTATTCAACGCCTCGGCCAGACCGGGGTGCGGAAAGACGCCATCCCGGAGCGCAGTATACGGTAACCCGCCCATCATAGCAATCTGGAACATCGAGGCAATTTCTCCACCTTCGATGCCAAGCACTGCCGCGCCCAAGATCTGGTTGCTCTCGGCATCGACGATGGCCTTGATCAGCCCGCGCGTCTCGTCCACCTCCTGCGCACGGGCGACGTAAGACATAGGCATCCTGGCGATGCGGGCCCGGCGCCCTTGCTGCCGGGCTGCGGCTTCGGTCAGCCCGATCCGTCCCAATTGTGGGTCGATAAAGACCGTGTACGGCACAAGCCTGCCTTCGGTGGTGGCGTTGCCGCCTTCAAGCAGATTGGTGCGGAGAATGCGAAAATCATCGTATGAAATGTGGGTAAAGGCCGGCCCACCTTTGACATCACCCAAAGCGTAGATGCCAGGGACTGACGTTTCCAACTGCTCGTTGACCTGGATAAAGCCGCCTTTGCCCGTGGCCACGCCGGCAGCGGGCAGGTTGAGCGCCTCCACGTTGGGCCGGCGACCGGTGGCGACGAGCAGATGCGAACCGGTCAAGAGCCGTTCGCCCTCGGCGTTGCGTACGAGCAGACGCACCTCATCGCCAGCCCCTTGCTCTACGCGTACGGCATCGGTATTGAGCAAGACCTGGATGCCATCGTCACGCAGGATGCCGGCAACTTCGGCGGCGACATCTTCGTCCTCGCGGCTGAGCAACTGCGGCCCGCGCTGGACAACGGTCACCTCTGCGCCAAAACGGCGGAACATCTGCCCAAACTCCAATCCAATGTAGCCGCCGCCCAAGATAAGCAGATGAGCCGGCGTCTCCACCAGCTCCATGATGGTGGTCGACGTGAGAAAGGGTACCTCGTCCAGGCCAGGGAGGGAAGGAATGGCGCTCCGGGTGCCCGTATTGATGAAAATCCTGGGTGCGCTTACGGTGTGCGTTGCGCCCGAGTTGAGTGTGACTTCGACAGTGTGGGCGTCGATGAAGCTCCCCTCGCCCATCAATAAGTCGATGCGCTCATCGTTTTCCAGGCGGCGTTGTATGCCGTTGCGAAAGGTATCGACAATCTCCTGTTTCCGGTTGCGCACGACGGCCATATCCACGCATACAGGGCCACTCTCCACGCCATATTCGGCGCTGCGGCGCGCCAGATAGGCGACGCGGGCGCTGGCTACCATCGTCTTGGTCGGTGTACAGCCTTCGTTGACGCAAGTGCCGCCCACATGTTCGCGCTCGATCACCGCAACGTTCCAGCCGGCGCCGGACAGGGCAGAGGCCAGCGGATTGCCGGCCTGGCCCACACCGATGATGATGGCGTCGTGGCTGTAATTGTTGGACATGGTTGGTTTGCTCCTCTCCA
>QEUW01000465.1 GCA_003577005.1 Chloroflexota bacterium
TATCTAGTTCATCTTGCGGCGGACGTTGACGATGTTGGGGAGGCGGTCGATTTTGGTGAGGATGCGCATGAGCTGGGCGACGTCGGTGATTTCCAGTTCGGCGTTGATAAGGGCGAGGTTGTTTTTCTGGCCGGTGAGCGCCTCGACGTGACGCATATTGACGTGTTCGTTTGCTACCAGGCCGGCGACATCCGCCACCAAACCGGCTCGATCATAGGCGCTGATCTCGATCTTGACCGGGTAGGTCGCATCCGGCTTGGTGACCCACTGGACATCCACCAGGCGGCTGCCGTGGTTTTTGCTGACCGCAGTCTTGATATTGGGGCAGTCGGTGCGGTGGATCGTCACCCCGCGCCCCTTGGTGACATAGCCGACAATGGCATCGCCCGGCACGGGGTGGCAGCAGCGGCCTAGTTGGGTCAACAGCCCCGGCACACCTTGTACGACCAATCCTTCGGTGGCTCTTCTGCGCTCCCCCGGTGATGTGCTGGTAAAGACCGTTTGGTAGGCGGCCAGGCGCGCCTGTTCGCGGCGTTCATGGTCGAGCACCCGTTGGGCGATCTGCTGTGAGTTGACATCGCCATAACCAATGGCCGCCAGCAGGTCATCGACCTTTTCGTAGTTAAAGAGCTTGGCGAGTATCTCTGGGGTGAGGGTGGCCGAGAGGCGGTCGAGTTCTTTCTCCAACATCTCGCGACCCCGTTGGATATTCTCCTCGCGGCCTTGTTTGCGCAACCAGGTGCGGATCTTGCTGCGCGCCCGCTGGGTAGCTGTGTATTCGAGCGCCGGATTCAGCCAGTCGCGGCTAGGGCCGCCTCGTTTGGCCGAGATGATGGTTACCTGATCGCCATTCTTGAGTTTGTAGTCGAGCGGAACGAGCCGGCCGTTGACATTGGCCCCGCGACAGCGATGGCCCAGCTCGGTGTGGATCGAGTAGGCAAAGTCGATGGGTGTGGAACCGGCGGGCAATTCGACGATGTCACCCTGGGGCGTAAAGATAAAGACCCAATCCTTAAAAACATCGGTCCTCATGCTGTCGATGAACTCGTCGGGGTCGGTCACTTCCTGCCGCCACTCCATCAACTGGCGCAACCAGTTGATCTTGTTTTGAAATTCGGCGTCGTAGCGGTTGGCCTCCTTGTATTGCCAGTGTGCAGCGATGCCGTATTCGGCGATGCGGTGCATCTCCTGGGTGCGGATCTGCACCTCCATGGGCCGGCCATCGCGCTTGTTGAGCACGGCGGTGTGCAGGCTGCGGTACATATTGTTCTTGGGGTTGGCGATGTAGTCATCGAATTCGCCGGGAATGGGGCGCCAGAGGCTATGCACCACACCCAGCGCCGCATAGCACTGCTGCTCGGTCTCGACGATGACGCGAAAGCCGTGGATATCGTAGATCTGCTCGAAATCCACCTCTTTGCGCCGCATCTTGCGCCAGATGCTGTAGATGTGCTTGGGGCGCCCGGTCACCACCGCCGGAATGCCGGCCTCGGCCAGCGCCCGCTCCAGTTCGGCCTTGACCCGGATGATGAGTTTTTCGCGTTCGACCTGTTTCTGCTGCATGGCTTTCGCCAGGTCTTTGTAGCTGTTTGGGTCAAGCCAGCGAAAGCTCAGGTCTTCCAGCTCCGACTTGATGCGCCACATGCCCAGGCGGTTGGCGAGCGGCGCAAAGATATCGAGCGTCTCGCGAGCGATGCGCCGGCGCTTGTGCTCCTTTTGCGTGCCCAGCGTCCGCATGTTGTGCAGCCGGTCGGCTAGCTTGATAATGACTACACGGATATCCTCGACCATAGCCAGGAACATCTTGCGCAACGACTCGGCTTTGGTGTTGGAGATCCCCTGCTGGGCGTTACTCAACTCGTTGATTCGTTTGAGCTTGGTGACGCCATCCACCAGCATAGCGACGGTGGAGCCAAATAGCTCACGGATGTAGTCGATGGGAAACTCGGTATCCTCAGCGACATCATGGAGCAGACCGGCCAATAGGGTATCGCTGTCCATGTTGAGTTCGGCAAGGATACGAGTCACGGCGATAGGGTGGTAGATGTACGGGTCACCACTCTCGCGCACTTGCAGCCGGTGGGCATAGCTGGCAAGGAGAAAAGCGCGCGCCAATGTTTCCAGCTCTTTGGCCCCAAGCGAGCGAGAAAAGCTCTGGAGCAGGTTCTCAAACGCCTGCTGTTCTTCAGCTGCCGGTTCCCACTGGATGGGGCCGCTTTTGTCCGTCTTGGGCAACGCCGCCATCCGCTGGAAGAGGGGTGCCAGCGATTCGGCTGCCGGCGCCAGGCCCGTTTCGCCCGGAGGCCGTGTCGCCAACGGTATGCGCGTGGACGTGCGGCTATTGGTGTACTCGACGACCGGTACACCGTTCAGGATCGCAGGATCCCCATCTGTCGTAAGTGCAACCTGCTCTTGTGACTCAAGCAATTCAGCCATTCGTTCTCCTCGCCGGGCACGACCTTAGCCAGACATGAGCAGCGACCGCACACCCAACCCGGCACGACACCCCGGTGTAAAAGAACATTATACCCGTTTTTCAAGCCATCCGCAAGCTCTTTTCTTGGGGCGGGTGCGTCCAGCAAAAGGGGCGAGGTTGCACGACCCCCTTCCAGGAAGGGGGCAAAGATGGTTGCTCGACCAGACGGTTCCCGCCCCCTTCCTGGAAGGTCGGCCGCCTGCCCCAAATTTCGGACACACCCTTTGAACGGCGAGTAGAGGGCGCAAAGAAAATCTATACGCTCAAGCCGGCGGACCGTCTCTTCGATGGTCCGCCGGCTTGAGTCGTTGGCGAGCTAAAGCAAAATTGTTCTTCGTCAGCGCGGCGTGATCCGCGCATACTCCGGCCATTCGAGCACAAAGCCCAAAGTGTCGGTGAGCAGTTGCTGAAAATCCGCTAGCTGCTCAGGCGTGTTGCGCACCTGGCGCGGGGTAAGCCCCTTTTCTAGACAGTAAGCCGCCAGCGCACCGGCCGCCTCGCCGATGTTCCACTCCACCGGGTGCAGGCGATAACAGCCGTTGGTGATGTGCGTCACGCCCAGGTTCTTGCACGCCGGCAACAGGTTCTCGACCCGCACCGGGATCAGCGCCCCCAGCGGGATCTGGAAGGGCCAACTCGCAATGTCCACATAGGTGCGCGGTGCGGTGCTTGGGTGCAGATCGATGCGGTAGCTGCCCACGCCCACGCTGTCGGCAAACTGCTCGGCGCCGGCCAAGTTCCCCCGCTGTTCCACCCCCACGTGCTGTTCTAGAACCGTACATTCAGCCCGCATCCGCCGCGCCTCGCGGATGTAGACATACTTGGCCAGGCCGTGGCTCGTGCCAACGATGTCGTGACGCAGGCGCAGGCCGGGATAGCCGTGACCGCTGCCATCGTGGCGGGGGGCTTCAGTCTGCATCCAGTAAAGCAACGAGAGGCTAAGCTGGGCACAGGCTTCCAGATGTCTGGCCTTCTCTTCCGCCGACACCCCCAGCAGCGGACCCAGCCAGTAGTCGATCTGCGGCCAGTTGACCAGGGTGATGTCGCTGGGGTAGAGGCCGTCGGGATAATGCCCTTTGTAAAAAATGCGCCGGTAGTGCCAGAAATCGCCCACGCGTCGCCCGTTCATCGGCCCGTGAAAGATCCCGCGCCGCCGCGTCTCCAGCGTGATCGGGTCGACATCCTCCCACCCCAACTGCTTGCCCGGCCAGAAATCGGCCTGGTAGTCGCGCCAGAAATCATACTGGGCCGGCTTCTCGATGGTGTGGTCTTCGCCCGGCAGGTGGTCGATGGCAAAGCACCAGGTGATCGCTTGTTGGTCCAGCGGCTGCGGGTTGCCTGCCACGGCGTGCAATTCGCCCGTCTGTTCCTGGCTCTCAGCGCCGATGACATGCTCGACTTGCGCCAGTTCGAGCAGATCGCCCAGCTCCGTGGCGTCGAGGATGTAAGGAGCCTGCACCGTTATCTGCTCGCCCGTTTCCTCATCCAGCAGCGTTACTGACCGCACACGATCGCCGTCGCTCTCGGCGGCGACGGGCCGGTGGCGGAGCAGCACCTCGATCTGGCGCCGCGAGCGGTAAGGCGCCAGCATCTCTTCGAGCACAGCCAGCGCCACCCGCGGTTCATGGCAGAGCCGGCTCACATTGCCCTGGCCGGGGTTGAGCAGCATGTCGTGGCGCGCCGCCTCGGTCAGCGGATAGTTGCGCCAATAGTACCGGCGGATGCCCTGGCGCAGGCGGCGATAGCTGGCCGTGCAACCCGTCGTCTCGATCCACGGGTGTTCGTCGGGCGGCACCGCCTGCGCCGTCAATTGCCCGCCGATCCAATCGGTCTCTTCGGTGAGGATCACCTTCCGGCCCAGCTGCGCCGCCGCCAGCGCCGCCGCCACACCACCCAGCCCGCCGCCGACGATGAGGATGTCAGTTGTTTGTTCTTGCATAGTTTTTTAAATCCGTTCCCTGTCTTGGAATTGCAACAACGACTGACTGAGCAGAATCCGCTCAATCGGCTCCTTGAATCCGTTGACAGCTCACCCCTTCAACCCCGTCAACGTTACACCCTGGATAAAATAGCGTTGCCCCAGGGCAAACAGCACCAGCATGGGGATGATCATCAACGTCGAAAGCGCCATCATAAAATGTGTGTCCGGCAACTGCCCTGCGCCGCCGCGCAACAAGTAGAGCCCTACGGCCAGCGGGCGCAACTCCGGTCGCCCCGCCATGTAGACCAGCGGCCCTAGAAAACTGTCCCAACTCTCGCGAAAGGCAAAGATCGTCACCGCGGCCAGCGCCGGGCGTGAGAGCGGCAACACGATCCGCCACCAGATGCCCACCTCGCTACAGCCGTCGATGCGCGCGGCGTCGGTCAACTCGCTGGGGATACCGAGAAAGAACTGGCGGAAGAGAAAGATAAAGAACGGGTTGCGCCCCAGCAACTGCGGCACCGTCACCGGCAGAAAGGTGTTGAGCCAGCCCATCTGGCTGTAGATCATATACAGCGGGATGAGCCGCACCACGTATGGCACCATCAACGTTCCCAACAACACGATAAAGAGCGTGTTGCGACCGGGAAACTCGGTGCGTGCAAAACCATAAGCCACAAACGAGCAGGTGAGCACCGAACCGATCACCTCGGCGGCGACGATCACCATGGAATTGCGCAGCCAGAGCGCCACCGGTGCGGCGTGAAAGACATCGATGTAATTGCGCCACACCACCGGGTCCGGGAGCCACTCCGGCGGCCAGACGCCGATCTGCTGCATGGTCTTGAGCGACGTAGAGATCGTCCACACCAGCGGGATCAACATCACCACCGACCCGACCAGTAGCACCAGGTGGAGCAGCCCGTTTGTAAAGAAGCGTGTGCGCGGATTCGCAACGGCCATGCGTCTGTCCTTAACTGAGGATTAGGGATTAGGCCCATCGTCTATGAACCGCCTAATTCCTAACCTGGACGAGCCAGAACCAAAGCAGGAACACAGAGAACGCAGAGGCTTCACAGAGCACACAGAGACAACTCTGCGTTCTCTGTGTCCCCGCTGTTTTTGTGTTTTATCCAAACATTTCATTGGTCAGGTACTAGGTTCTGTTGACATTTTAGCCTACACAGCGGTGCGATGCACTTGAAAAGTGCGTTGCACCTTGCACATGCATCGCACCTTGCAGGTGCAACGCAACAGAACCTAATTCCTAGGTGTATTGACCCATCAGGTTAGATAGGGTGCTACAGGTGCGATGCACTTGAAAAGTGCGTTGCACCTCCCATTAAGCTCTCTAACCTCATGGGTCAATACACCTAGTTCCCATAATACACCCACCGGTTCGATGTCCTGTACACAAACAATGTCAGCCCAAAGACGACGATAAACAACAACACCGCCAGCGCCGAAGCGTAGCCCATACGGAAGTAGCTGAAAGCATTATTGTACAGGTGTAACATATAGAGCAGCGTGGCGTTGTTGGGCCCGCCGTTGGTGAGGATGAAGGCGTTGTTGAATGCCTGGAACGCACCCACCAGGTTCATGACCAGCGTAAAGAAGATCACCGGTGTCATCAGCGGGATGGTGATGGCAAACTGGCGGCGCCAGGCATTGGCGCCATCGACCTGGGCTGCCTCGTAGAGTTCTTGGGGAATGCCCTGCAGCCCGGCTAAAAAGATCACCGTGGTCCCGCCGATGCCCCACAGGCTCATGATGATGAGCGCCGGCATGGCCCAGTTGGGGTCGCTCAGCCAGCGGATGGCAGGCAGCCCCACCAGTTCCAGCGCATAGTTGAGGATGCCGCGCCGCGTCTCGAAGATAAAGACCCAGACGATCACCGCCGCCACCGTGGGCACCACCGATGGAAGATAGAAGACGGTGCGGTAGAAGGTCGTGCCCCGGATCCTGGCGTTGAGCATGAGCGCCAGCACAAAGGCGACGATGATCCCCAACGGCACGCTTACACCAATAAAATAGATGGTGTTGCTGACCGCCTTCCAGAAGAGCGGGTCGCGCGTCACGATCTCTTCGTAATTTCGCAAGCCAAGAAAGCGCGGCGCACGGCCCGTGGCGCTCCAGTCGGTGAAGCTGTGGTAGAGCGCCGACGCAATGGGGATAGCCTCAAACAGCACAAAGGCCAGCAGCCAGGGCGCCACAAAGACCAACCCCACCCAGCGATGGTCTGGGCCTGCGTTGCCGCATTCGCCAGCGCCTCCGCCGGAGATTGGTCGCCAAACAGGGCTGCCTGCACCGCCTGGTCCACCACATCGCGGATGCGCGTGTGTTCCGGTGTGATCGGAACCGAGACGTCACTCTCCAGCGACTGGAGCACCTTGTCCCAGTGCGGGTTGACTTCATAAAAGGACGGGTCTTCGTTCACCTGGCGGATGGGCGAAGGGCGCCCCTGCTGGAGCATAAACCAGCCGCCGCCATCCTCATCGTAGGTAATCTTCTTGATCCATTGAAAGGCTGCCTCCCGCTTGCTTTCGGGCACAGCGTGCGACATTACGTAACCCCAGGCAAACTCTTCGCCCGACAGCCCGCGCGATTCCGCCGCGGCATTGGCGCCGTTGTACGGTCGCACCGACATATCCCACTGCATGTCCGGCGCA
>QEUW01000466.1 GCA_003577005.1 Chloroflexota bacterium
GCACCCGGCCGGGCAGCCGCGGCTGGTAACGATAAAAGTGAAGGGACCCTTCATCATCGGCATGCGCTGTTTGTCCAGCGGCAACATCTCGTGCGCCGGAATGGGCAGATCGTCCAGGTTGGGGATAAAGGGCCGGTCCGGGTTGATGATGATCTCGTTGCCCTTGCGCCAGGCCAGCCCCAGGATCGAAGCATAGGGCAGCTTCGGGTCCTGCACCGGAAATTGGTCGGCGACCGTTTCCGTGCCCAGGCGCCGCACTTGCAACTGGCTCGTCTCGGCCAGCATCTTGGCGACCTTTGGATTACTCGGCGTCTTCTTTTCCAATCTGTCGAGCAGCTCGCGCAGCGTCATCTCAGGCTCGCCGCGCAACACAAAATCGAGCGCCGGGAAGGGGCGCATGGTTTCCAGCGTCATCGGGGTGACGTGTGTGCCAAAGGCCATGGTCTTGGCGCCCAGCGCCTTGGCCAGAAAGACGCCATACATGTCGTTGCGCAGCGTCGGGGCCGTGACCTGGGTCAAATAATATTTGGGCCGTTTCTCTTCGAGCAGTCGCTCAAATTCCCCCCAACCCATGCGCATGGCGTTGGCGTCAATGATCTCCACCTTGTACTCCGGCATGAGGATAGCAGCCAACTGCGCCAGGCTGACCTGCGGCCAGATCATATTTTCGCGGCTGCGCCGGCCCACGCGATGCTGGCTGCGAATCCAGATCGCGCCGTCCGGCGTAGGCGGGTTGACCAGCAAAATATCCACCGTACCCGAGGGCCGCGTCGAAGAGGTCAACGTCTGGACGCTGGCCCCGGCATCGGGGAACTGCGATGGGCGCAAGGCGGGAATCCGCCGCGTACCCAGGTTGTCCCGCACATCCGGCGCAAGTTCGATGTTGGGGCTCTTCTGGTTCGGAGTCGATTCGTGTTTGGTCGTTGTCATAGGTCTTTCTCCCTATACCGTTTTCATCTTGAGTTCGGGTGCGCTTTGGCTCTCGACTCCGCTGTGACTGCGATGATCCTTCCCTTGCAGATCTTCAGCAACAAGTGCTTCGCGAATACGCAAGCTGTCCAATACTTGCATTTGAATCCAGGCAATGACCAGTTGGATGCCAACCAGACAAAGGCCGGCGCTTACGAGGTAGTAAAACCAATAACGACTTACTGCCAGCCCCTGAAAGCCTAAAAGCAGCACCGTTACCCCGACGGCTACACCAGCGAGAAAAGTCGCCGCACCCACCCAGCCAAAATGATGATCCAGGCGCGCCTTCACCAGTGGCTGGCCAAAGAGACCTTGTTGCACCGGCGTCTTGTGAAAGAGGGCGACAAAGTAGTTAAAACTCAGCCCCAGCGAGAGGATGCTTACACCCGCAACCGCCAAGACAACGGCGGCAAAAAGCGTAAAGGCGCCCAAGGGGCCCAAAAAGGTGACACCCTGGAGGCGAGCGACGATGATCGCCAACCCAATCAACCCGGCGACTGCCAACGCCCCCAATCCCAGCAGCCCCAACGGCCGCACCGGGTTATAGTTGAGCGCCGTCCAGACAATCGACTGGGCAAAGCGCATTCCATCCTTGACTACACTCAATTTCGAGCGCCCAACCCGTTCGCTGTAGGGGATGGGCACTTCGACCATCTTGAGCTGCTCGTGCAAGGCGCGAGTGCTCATCACCGGCGTCAGATTCAAGCCATCGGGCAGCGGGTAGAGGCGCGGCAGGATCGACTTCTTGAAGATGCGCATCCCGCTGGCCGAATCGGTGATCGACTTGGCGCTGATCAGGCTCACCAGGCGGGCAAAGATCAGGTTGCCCAGCCGCCGCACCTTGGGCATCTCGCTGGCGGCGCCCGCCATGCGCGAACCGATGACGATGTCGGCATTGCTTGCAACTGCTGTTGCATAGAGTTCCGGATAATATTCGGGCGGATAGGTGCCGTCGGCGTCGAGAAAACCGACCCATTCCCCCTTGGCCGCCGCAAACCCGGTCTTCAATGCGGCCCCATAGCCACCATTCTTGACATGGCGAACCAGTTGCACCCCCGGCTGCGCCATGACAAGCTCGGCCGTACGGTCAGCCGAACCGTCATCGACGATGATCACCTCCATCTCTTCAACACCGACACGCTGCAAATCCGGGCGAATTGCCAAAATACGGTCCATTATGGCCTGGATGCCGTCTTCTTCATTATACGCTGGTATGACAATGGACAGGGTCGTCATCGCTCTTCCTCCTAATAGATTTCCCGTTTGCGCAGCGCCGCCAGATCGCTGCCATCGATCTCTTTTAACGGACGGGCCGGTACACCGCCGACGACGGTGTGTGGTGCGACATCTTTGGTGACTACAGCCCCGGCGGCCACCACTGCACCCTTGCCGATGCACACACCATCGGTAATGATAGCGCCCGCCCCGATCCAGACATCGTCTTCGACCACAATCCCCTGGGCGGTGATGCCTTGCTCGACCATTGGCCGGGTCGGGTCCTGATAGACGTGATTGACCGCCAACATCTGCACCAGCGGCGCTGTATAGACCCGGTCGCCGATGGTGATGCCGCCCTGGCCTCGCAGTACGTTCAGTTCGCCGATCAAGCTGTTGGCGCCGATGCGGATAAAGGCGTGCGGCAAGTTGCGAAAGTTATAAACATGCAGGATTGCGCCGTGCATGATGAAGGTATTGTCGCCGATGACAATGCCCTGTGGAGAGGCGTGGAGATAGACACCCTGGTCAAGATAGACATTGCGCCCCAGCCGGACCTGGTCCGCAAAACGGATGCGTACCCCGTTCTCGATGGCGGCAATGCCATCCATCTTCAAGATCAAGCGGTAGAGTAGCGCCCGCAAACCAATCCCAATCACGGTGGGAACCCACCCTACGAATGCGAAAAGCAACTGCTCCCAGCAATAGTGGGCAAAAGTTGTCGCTTGGCGGCTGATATAGAGTCGGAGGCCACTTTGCCCTGGTTTTGACGCTGTCTGCGACCGCTGCGAGGCGCTCATCCTACCCTTGTTGTTCTTTTCAGCCACTATATAATATTTACTCTCACGACAGTCGCTATGGTACATCAAAAGGCGGGCAAATAGTCTTACATTCAGCTTACACTTGAGGGGAGGGGTTTACAGTGGAAAAGAGATGATTATTCTGTCAGCTAGCAGGCGCCTGTACTCAATGGCCGGCGCTTGCTGACGCGAGCCGGCTACCGGCGCGAAACGGTACCCACCTCCGGAAAGTGGCCGGCGCATATACCTTTTTTCTGTACCATGTTCTATCGCTACTTTGGGCTCTTCCAGCTATCCTTCTGTTGCCTCTAGCGCGCCAAAAAAGTGCGCACAGCACAGGCTACGGGTGTGGCCCGCGCAAGAGGCTACTGTGCGATGATCAACACAGAGTCAACTTATTTCGTTGAGCAAATAAAGGATTGTGGATTTAGCACGGCTCGACGGAATCACATCGCTTCGGAGCGGCGCAAGGAGGGTGTTTAGGGACGATGGCAAACAACGAAGCAGCCCAAATGGGATTTACCGTCGAGTACCATATCGAAGCCCGCAACCTGGGCGAAGTGGTCGAAAACAACCTGAAAGCAGAAGCGGAAGAACGCCTTCGCAAGCTTATGAAGGGGCATTCTGATATTACCGGCGCCGCGGTCGCCCTGACCGAGCCGGCCGAACGGACGACCTCCTTTCTCTACCGGGCGCGCGTGGTCGTCTATGCCCGGCCTGAGCAGATTGCCGCTGTCTCAGAAGAAGAGACGCCCCAGGCTGCGCTCAAAGGGGCGCTGACGGCTGTGGAACGCCAGGTGCGCGAAAAGCGCGATAGGCTGCGAGAAACCCTATAAGCGGCCCTGAACTTGTTTGAAAAGTGGGATGTCAGTCTGGTGCGTGTACGCTGCGCGTGCAACTTCTCACGGAAACCGCTCTCCATCCGGGTTGATGGGGCGGAAAGGAAAAGTGCATCGCACGCTGCGCGTGCAACGCACTGGCATGGAGGTAGCGCTATGGATGAATATGAACTGAGCACGCTGACGCCAGAAGAGATCTTCAACACCTATGTCAAAGGCGCCAACCCCCACGACCTGATCGCCCAGGGGCGCACGGCCATTGCCAGCCGTCTGATGGTCGAACACAAACTCAAGGACGCCGCCGCCTACTTCGCCGCCGACCAGATCCTGGTTCACGCCCACGAGAGGATCGAAGCCCATACCAGTATCCGGCCGGCGGAGTATTGAGCAAGTGTTGTTGCCGCTGCCAATTGGCGAAGTCAAGTGGGAGATCGAGGGGGTTTGAAGCGATTGAAGAGCTTAGGTGAACCCCTCAAATCCCACCAATCTCCTAATCATACACCACTACCCCCGTCCGATTGCGTTCCACCCACTCCCAGTTGATCGGCACACCCAGACCGGGACCTTGTGGCACCGGGATACAGCCGTGTTCATCCACGGCATCTAACTCGTCGCGGTAATCGTCGAGGAAGAGGTTGGGGTCGTGGCTGGCGGGCGCCTTCGGATGCAACAGCCCCATCTCGTAATAATTGGTGTTGCGGATTGCGGCCATACACTGGCGTTGCGCTGGGCCGGGGCCATGAAACTCGATGTCGAGACCCAGCGACTCGCACGCGTGCGCCAGCTTGATCACGCCGGTGATGCCATCGTAGCCCACATCGCCACGCACATAATCGGTGGCATCGGCGATGACAAAGTCCATGTGCGGCTCCAGCGAGCGAACGTGTTCGGTCTGCAACAGCGGGGTGCGGATCAGCTGGCGCAGCTTGCGATGGGCAAATTGCGAGATGCCGCCGTCGCGGAATGGGTCCTCGTACCAGAAGAAACGCTCCTCGTCACACGCCCAACCTACCTTGACGGCGTCGCCAAAGGTGATGTACTCGCAGGCCGGGTCGAGCATCAGGTCCATCTTGCCGCCAACCCGCTGCCCCACAGCGTGAACATTGTCGATCTCCTGGCGGATAGGGGCCCGGCCCCAGCCGTGGATCTTGAAAGCCGGGTAACCCATCTCCAGACACTGTTCGGCAAAATCGGCAAAGGCTTCTGGGGTGGAGAGTCCGTCGGGTTGGTGGTCGCCATGATAGGTGCTGGCGTAACAGGGCAGGCTTGTCTTGTTGCCGCCCAACAGCTTGTGGATCGGCGTATTGTAAAGCTTGCCGGCGATGTCCCACAGGGCAATATCAAGCGGGGCCATGCCCAGGCGCGCCACCTGGCGTAGCGAACGTTTTACCTCGGTGTAAATCTCTTCACGCGCCAGCGCGCTACGCCCCTTGAGAAAGTGCCAGAAGCCCCCAAAGGTCGAATACTCGGCCGTGCTGCCGCCGGCGTACTCGCCGATAATGCCGGCGTCGGTAAAGACACGCAGCACACGACCACCCATCTGCGCCCGGCCACCCGGTTCGTAGACCAGGTTGAAGCCGTTGTAATCGCGGCCCATGTCGGGCAGCTCCCAGGCGTACTCGTGGATCTCCATGCGCGTGATCTTTGGGTCGGACATGCGATTCCTCCTCTTTTATTGGGTTCGATTTGGTTGTTGTGAGGTGCTGGCAAGAACGATCTGCACGGAGATACAATACCATATTTCTACAGTTTTCGCGACTTGAGCTACACTTCAACCAAAGTCGTGTACGACCAGAATGTCCTCACAGCTGCGGAGT
>QEUW01000467.1 GCA_003577005.1 Chloroflexota bacterium
CGTGTGGGCATCCGCCAGCGTCATGCTGATCGAGCTGTTGAGCGGGAGGTTGATGGACGCATCGGCCACGCCCCAGTATTTGATAAAGGCAATATTGCTACCGGCGCGTACGGTGGTTTTGGGCATAGATAACCGTAAAGGTCGCTAAGGACGCAAAGGGCTAGAAGAGAGGGAGTAGGCAGTAGGCATTAGGGGCAGATCAGACGAGGGCAAATGCACGCATTCTGATTCTGGACCCCACTGCCTCTCGCGAAGTGGCGGCACAGCCGCATCTGCCCACTGCCTACATCGCGGCGTGGCCGGCCATTTCTTCAAAGCGGCGGACGAGGTCGTCGAGCAACTCGTCGTGGGCCTGAAAATGCACCGAGACCCCGCGTTCGAGCGGTTCAAGGGTGGCCTGCCAGCCGATGCCTTCGACTGTACGGTGCTTCGCTGCCACGCCGCCGCCCAAGCGTTTTAGAAGGCCCTCGGCGATCTCGACGGTCAACCCCGGAAACTCTAGGGTTTCCTCCTCGAACTGCTCGCCCTGCGTGTATTCTTGATAGCGGTGATCGCGTTCGTCGCCAAAGGACGATGTACTGATCGGCATGATTGCTCCGTTAAGGTGAACTGCTGCTGTCTGTGCGTCTCGACAGGCGCTGCAGCAGGCGCAGCAATGGGGCTGCAAGATTCCAGTGTGCAGCCAGTATAGCATTGCGTTTGCCAGGCGCAAAGACAGCGGCATGGGCCGGTTCAAGGCGTGAGCCGGTTGAGGTCGCGCGGGAAGAGCGTGGTCAGCCGCACGTTGGGCGCGCCGGTCAACTGCATCAACAGGCGCTCCAGCCCGATGGCAAACCCGCCGTGCGGCGGCATGCCATAGCGAAACGCCTCTAGATAGCTTTCGAACGGTTCGAGCGGATACCCGGCGCGGGCGAGCGCGTCCAGATAATCGGCGTAGCGGTGCAGCCGCTGCCCGCCCGTGACCAGCTCCGTGCCGCGAAAGAGCAGGTCGAACGAATTGGAGTAGGCCGGCCGCGCCCGGTCGGGGTGGGTATAGAAGGGGCGCTTGGCCATGGGGTAGCCGGTGACAAAGAGAAAGTCGCTGCCATGCTCGGCCTGCGCCCATTCGCCCAGCCAGCGCTCGTCCTGAGGTGAGAGGTCGGGTTCGCCGCGCACGTCGACGCCATGCCGCTGCCAGATTAGCTCCTGGGCGTCGGCAAAGTGGATGTGGGGGATCTGCGCCGGCACGGCGGGCATCACGGCCCCGGTGATCTCCAGTTCGGCGGCGTAGTCGCGCGCCAGCCGCTCCAGGATGTGGGCGATGACCTGGCGCAGCAGCGCCATGACGGTGAAGTGGTCCTCGATGAAACCGAACTCGACGTCGAGGCTGACATATTCGTTGATGTGGCGGATCGTGTCATGCGGTTCGGCGCGGAAGACCGGGCCGACTTCAAAGACACGCTCAAAAACGCCGACCATCACCTGTTTGTAGAACTGGGGGCTTTGCGCCAGGTAGGCGGTGCGGCCAAAGTAGTCGACGGCAAAAACGTTGGCCCCGCTTTCGGTGGCCGAGGCGACCAGCTTGGGCGACTGGATCTCGGTGAAGCCTGCTCCCCCCAACACCTCACGGAAGGCGGCCATGGTTCCTGCGGCCAGCCGGAAGATGGCGCGCCGCGCCGGGTGGCGATTGGCGACGACGGCGTGGTCGAGCAGGGTGGGCAGCGCGGCCTTGATCTCGCGCTTGCCGATCAGCACGGGCGGCGGTTCGGTCACCGGCGTGATGAGTGTGATGGCGGGCTGCTGCAGCTCCAGCCCGCCGGGCGCTTGCGGCGCGGCCATTACGGTCCCTTCGACCCGAATCACGGATTCGGCGGCGGCCCCCTGGGTGGTGAGCGGGGCAAGCGACGCCTCGTCTTCGACGACGACCTGGGCCGTGCCCCAGCCGTCGCGCAGGATCAAAAAGCTGACGCCGCCCAGCCGGCGCAGCGCGTGCAGCCAGCCCTGCAGGGTGACGCGCCGGCCCACATGCGCGCCGATTTCGGTTGTGCGGACGCGGCGCTGCGCCGTCGCCTCTGCGCTGCTCGTTGATATCATCTCCGACATGAGTCCCCCTGGATTTTGTCTTTTGAAAACAAAAAGCCCTCGTCCTCACTTGGAGGACGAGGGCCGAAGCCGCATCGTGGTGCCACCGCCATTTGCCTGGTATGTCTACGAGTAGACTGCCGGGCCTTGTTCGGTTCGCCGCGTCATGTTCGCCGCTGAAGCAGCGCGGTTAAACCGCTGCGCGCTAACGGGCGCATCCCGGAAGGCGGCTAGTGGCAGGCAGCCTGCGTTCACCGTTCGGCTCAAGGGTGTCACACACGCGGGGGGCGGCGATACTCTCACCCGCTATCGCTCGCTGCGCGCCGGTCGGCCGCGCGTGCCTGTCCCTATCTACGCCGTTGATGATTTGCGCCGTCGGTCACGGCCAATTGCGTGCGAGTCTAGCACAGCGCCCGCGGCGTGTCAATAGAACGCGTTGCTTTTGGGGAAACATCCCAGTTGTATTGCCGTGGGGTATTGTCGTGGGATAGATGATGCGCAGCTTGCGTGGTATTTTAGTCTGCTCTACACTCATGACATGAGATTCGAGCTAGTCGGCGAGATTACCGCCATTGAAATCATCGCTGTCAATCGTGGGATTGATGAACTGGCCCGTTTACAGCGTAGCTACGGGCGGGGGCGCTGGCGCAAAATGAAGGGAAACGCTCTAATACGCCGTCCGGATGGGACGGTTGTGTGGGCAGAACTCCACTGGTATGAAGCCTATGGCATTGGGCGCAAGGAGTTCAAGGTAAAACGTGTACTGGAATAGAGGGTACAGGAAGGAGTGAAGCCTATGGGCAGCTACGTCATGTGTATTGACAATGAAGGGTATACCGTCAGCCTGGATGTGCGCAAGATCTACCGTGTGCTTCCTGACCCCGATGCCGCAGCACATGGCATGATCCGCATTGTGGACAACAGCGGCGAAGATTATTTGTTTGAAGCAGACCGGTTTCTGCCCGTCCAGCTCGAGGGCATTGCCGACAGTGCCTTTGACGCCCTGATGGAACAGGCGGTATGAGGCTACTAGTATCCTTACCCAGACTTTTTCCAGGCTATCTATAGTGCATGTCTGGGGCGGTATCAAGCCGATGCACGCCATACCGGTGGGTACGAACTAGCAGCGACGTTGATACCGCTTGGCAGACGTGATATGCTCTCGCTTTCCCCAAGCGAGCATGAATTTTTATGCGCGGCGCTTAGGAAGCTTCTGCGGCCTGGGCGCGCGCCTCTAGCTCGGCGTCGATCTCACGCAGGACGGTGACGCGGTTCTTGTGGGCGACCTCGTAGGCGCGCACTTCTTCCAGCTTGGCGACGTCGAGTAGGCCCAGCCGTTCGCTGACCTCATCGACGTTCATCTCGTCGTAGCCGACGATGGGCGGCTCGGCGATGACCTCCACCTCGATCTTGATCTGGTCCACCTGCGCGTGCTTGCCGTTGACGCTGCCCGGCTTGACCTTCTCGATGGCCTTTTGGACTTCCTTTTCCATGGCCTCGCCGCGCGCGGCAACCTCTTCCTTGACTTCCTCGACGCGGCTTTCGACGCGCTTGCGCAGGTTGCGGACCTCCTCGGTCGCTTCCTTACGCATTTCGGCGACGCGCTCGTTCAGTTCCTTTTCGACCTTAACGCCGCGCTTTTCCGCTTTGTCCAGAAAGTCCTTACCGGTCTTCATCATTTCCAGGCTGTAGTCATAGGCCATGCCCCACAGCCCCAGATAGATGCGCTCGGCCTTGCGGCCATAGGTGCGCAGCATCTTGGCACGGTCTTCCACCTGTTCTTGCACATTGCGCAGGTCGACCTTGGCTTCTACCTTTTCCATCATGACAACCCTCCTCAGGGTAGGCCCGGCGGCCACAGCGGCGCGGGCGAATCATCGGCATGGGCACCGCGCCGATTGGCAAAATCGATCATGACGCAGTGCGTTATGTCCCTAGTATAACGCACTGCGTCATGGGTTGTCAAGAGGCAGGTTATGTAGATTCCAATCTATGTTATAACTCAAGTTGCTACCATCAAAGAGGTAGTCTGGAAATGCTGAGAGCGAGGACAAA
This sequence comes from Chloroflexota bacterium, assembly GCA_003577005.1. The sequence continues at coordinate 4,117 of QEUW01000467.1, forward strand.
GAGCACAAGTTTGAGTTCAAAACCCTCAGCCGTGACGGTATGAATCGATTTGGGCAGAAGCTGTTCGAGTAAACTACCCGTGGTTTCGACAGCCTTGCGAAAGTGCGTCTGCAAGTAACGCATCCAAGGCGGAAAGGGACGCTTGGAGTTGCGTTTGCGCAGCGGTAGAAGCTGTAAGTCTGCGCTCTGCAAGACATCTTCGAGTTCGTAGTCGTTGTAGGCTTTGTCGCCGATGATCTGGCTTTGTGCCGGCAAGTCAAAGTCGAAGCAGTCGAGTCCTTCAACGTCCCCCGTACTGCCAGGCGTCAAGAAGAACTCCACTGGTTCAGAGTTGGGTGTGACCAAAAGATGCACTTTCAGACCATAGAAATAGCGTTTCTTGCTGGCTTGATAGCCACGATAGACTTCGCCGCGATAGCGTTTCGAGTGCGGAATCCGATAGTTGTCACAAGCACTAATCGGAAAAGTGTCAAGAATGTAGACAGATTCCTCGTTCAGTGCTTTGAAATGCTCGCCTAAGCAGGCAAACAACGTCAGAAACAGCGGTTTAACCCGATGCACGCGCCGATTGAAACGGCTCCTACTCAACATGACAGGAATGTAGCCTTGTTCAGAAAGCATGTCACCCGCATCCACAAAGTTCCCGCCAAAGTACAAGGCGGCCACAAGTGCGACGGTCATTACCTCGGCATCGCTCAACTGACACTGGGCATCTTCGTGATGGCGCAATGCCTTGAGCATGTCGTCACACAGGCAATATACCAGTATAATTTGGGTGTCCATAGGTTGCTCCTGCTGGTTAGTTAGGCTTAGTCACCCTCTACCTTACAGGACTACCTATGGACTTTTCAATTTCTTATCCTACCCTTCACAAGGTAGCAACTTGAGTTAAATTATAGATCTGGATACTCGTCCGATAACCGCCAAAAATGGTCTGCGCTTGGCTGACGGAAGGCCAAAGAAACGCGCCCAGCAGGCTCAACAGCAGACATATTGCCGGCCGGAGGCGAAGGGGGGAAAGATGCAGATTCATGTTGGGTTCTCCTAAAAGGATTGCGCTAAGGAGATTGACAAATGCATTCGTACTGCTCAAGCCACAGGCATTGCATCAATACAATACGGGAAGAGGGAACTAAAATACCGAGAGGGATGATGGGCTTGCGGTTGGCTCAATGTATTCTGCGGGTTCACCCATATTCTATGGCGGAAACCCAAAAGTGAATAGGGACAAATGTCCTGATCTAAATTCATACATCTTTTCGATGTACACACAAATACGATACCGGCACCACAGAGCCTGTGCGCCGGTATCACCTAACAATCATGCATCGCGATGCCAAGTGATTATACAATAAGAAACAGGGATTACGTTGCTTTCATTTCCTCATCGTACATGTCGGCTTCCTCCTTGAGCAGCACTTCGCGCCCTTGGCCGCCGCCCATGTCTGGGCCGACGATGCCCTGCGCCTCCAACTGCTCCATCAGCCGCGCCGCCTTGGGATAGCCGATGCGCAGCTTGCG
>QEUW01000468.1 GCA_003577005.1 Chloroflexota bacterium
CTGGTGGTTGTGTGTCGCTGCAACCTTTTCTAAGGACCCATCCTGGCCGGATGCAGAGTCGGATATCCTGCATCGTTGTACTGACCCATCAGGTTAGGTAGGACGCTCCAGGTGCGATGCACTTGCACCTCCCGTTCGGCCATCTAGCCTTTCGTGTCAGTACACATGGTGCGTAGGTCATCGCCTCCGGCGTGACGTTCCGGGTCAACCACGTTTGTCACGCCGGAGGTGATGACCTACAGGATGACCCGGTTTTTCTGATCAACATCTGACTCAGGCATAGTGTATTGGAGCATTCGATTATTATGACAACTTCACCTGTCCGCGTCGGGCTGATCGGCGCCGGCATGATTGCGCAAGTGATGCACCTCCCCCACCTGCTCGAATTGCCGGACCGCTTTTCGGTCGTAGCGATCTGTGACCTTTCGCTGGGAACTGCCCAGGCGGTAGCCGCAAAATATGACGTACCCCAGGTTTTTACCGACCACCGGGTGATGCTGGAAAGCGCCGACCTCGACGCCGTACTGGTGTTGACCCGCGACCATGCCCGGCCCGCTATCGACGCTGCCAGCGCCGGCAAACACATCCTAGTCGAAAAGCCCCTGTGCAACAACCTGGCCGAAGCCGACGAGTTGATCGATGCGGTGGCCGCCAGCGGTGTCGTCGGCATGGTGGGCCACCACAAGCGGTATGACCCCGGCTACGTCGCCGGGCGTAAGGCCATCCAGTGTTTGGAAAACCCACACCTGGTCCGCCTGCACGATGTGATCGGCCCCAATAGTGGCTTTCTGGAGCACTATGACCTGATCCGGGTCGATGATGTCGATGCCGGTCTGCTACAGCGCCTCCAGCAAGAGCACCTGGCGAGCCTGGAAGTCGCCATCGGCTCCCAACCCGAACCTGTGCTGCGCGCCTACCAGTTGTTCTTAGGTCTCAACACCCACGACATGACCATCCTGCACGGTGCAGTGGGGCTGCCAGAGCGCGTGGTCTCGACCGAAATCTGGGCCGGGGGGCGAGCCGCCGCCGCCATTCTGGCTTATCCCGGCGACCTGCGCTGCGTCTTCGAGACCGCCATCGTGCCTGGGCTGCGCAAGTTTGACGAATCGCTGACCGTCTATTCGCCCGACAAAGTGGTCTCCATCGTCTTCCCCAGCCCCTTCCTCAAGAATGCCCCGACGCTGGTCGAGGAATGGGAGATGACTGAGAACGGCTATCGCGAAAGCCAGACCACCGCCTCCTATGAGGAGGCGTTCAAGCTCGAACTTATCCATTTCCATGAGTGTATCACCGAGGGAAAAACACCGCACACACCGCTCAGCGAAGCACGCGCCGACCTTGCCCTGTTGATTGAGATGATCAAAGCGTTTCGAGGAAGTGAGTGATGAGTGAGTGCTGATCACTCACCACTCATCCCCAATACTTTAGGAGGAACCCAAGATGAAACAGTCCCTTTCCCGACGTTCGTTCTTACAGATGACGGCGCTGTCGTCGCTTGGCGTGGCGCTGGCGGCCTGTGCGCCGGCGGCCCCGGCAGCGCAGAGCGGCGCCGCCGCGGGTGAGGCCGCCAGCACCACCGGCCAGCCCACACAGATCCGCTTCCATGCGCGCATCGGCGTGCAGGGCGACTATTACACGCAGATGGCCGAGCAGTTCAACGCCGAGCACCCCGACATCGAAGTCATCCCGGAAAACTTCCCCACCCCCAACCCAGAGTACTTCCAGAAGATTTCCACCATGATCGCCGGCGGCACCATCGGCGACGCCATGTGGGCGGCCAGCATCCACAACTACTATAACTATGCTGCGGCCGGCCAATATGTGGCGCTGGATGATTTTATCGCCGCCGACAGCTATGATCTGGGGCAGTTCTACCCGGTAGCCATCGACGCCTGCCGCTTTGAAGGCAACATCTATGGCCTGCCCTGGATCGTCCATCCGGGCCGCATTGGGTTATACTACAACCAGACGGCCTTTGAAGAAGCCGGCCTGGAGTTGCCCTCCGCCGACTGGACCTACGACGACCTGCTCGAAGCCAGCCTGGCGCTGACCAAACAGGAAGGTGGCCAGACGACGCAGTGGGGCTTCCTGCCCGAAACCGACTACTTTGGCCTGGTCATCCCTATCCGCTCGTTTGGCGGCGACTGGATGAACGCCGAAGGCACGCAAGTCACGGTCGATCAGGAAGCGGCGGTGGCCGGTCTGAAGATGTTCGAGGATATCCACCAGTTGCACCAGGTCACCCCAACACCGGGGCAGATCGACGACAAGCCGCAGATGTGGGCATCGGGCCGCGTGGCCATGGTGCAGAGCGGCTACTGGGGCCAATCGTGGGGCAAGAACTTTGTCCAGGACTTTGAATGGGCTGTTGCGCCCATGCCCCAGGGGCCGGAAGGCAGCCGTAGCATGTTTGAGTTCGACCCCAATGTGATTCTGGCGACCAGCCAGGCGCCCGAGGCGGCCTGGAAGTTTCTCAAATACCTCTCCACCAAAGAGGCGGGCGTCAAGATCGCCGAAGCCGGTTCGGTGCCAGGCGGCCGGCCCGATGTCTGGGAGGATGAAGGGTTGATGAGCTATGAGCCCCACGCTGTCTTCACCGAGATCATGAAGACGATTGACCCGCTGGTGCTGCCCAACAACTTCCGCGCCGAAGAGCTCTTCCAGGTGGCGAAAAATGTGCTCGACCCGGTCTGGCTGGGCGAGAAGACAATCGATGACGTGATCGGCGAACTGGCCTCGGCCATGCAGATGGTGATGGATCAGCCGCGCGTCTAGGAGGCTGTTGTCGGTGCGTTGCACTCGCAGAGTGCGGTGCACCTGGGCCGTCGGGCATTCTTGAGGCAACGCACCTGGAAGGTGCGTTGCACCCGAACGAAACAGCCTTGACCGCTGCGGAGTGCGCGCCCAAAGGCCCCCGCCACGTGTTGACTTTTCGCACCTGGCGGCGCACTCCGCAGCAACCAATCCTGCTCACCGGCACACGAGGAAAGAACGTTGTCCACCGTTTCCACACCCGTTCCGCAAGAGATACGCCCCCAGACAGCGAGCAAACGCGGGGTTTCACGCGCCCGGCGGCGCGAGGCGCTCTTGGGCTATCTCTATATTTCGCCCTGGATCGTGGGCTATCTGCTGCTCATCATCGGGCCTGTGCTGGCCTCGTTCTATCTGAGCCTGACCCGCTACAGCATCATCACGCCGCCGGTCTTTATTGGGCTGGACAACTACATCCGGGCCTTTACCGCCGACCCGCTGTTTGCCAAATCGATGTGGAACACCTTTTACTTTGTGGTCATCAGTGTTCCACTTTCGATAACGACATCGCTGCTGTTGGCGCTGTTGCTCGACCAGGGGTTGCGGGCGACCAAGCTCTTTCGCACGCTCTTCTTTTTGCCGTCCATCACGCCGGTGGTCGCCTCGATCTTACTCTGGCGCTGGATCTTTCAGCCCGACTTTGGAGTGATCAACTATGGGCTATCGCTGGTCGGCATCCAGGGGCCACAGTGGCTGGCCAGCCCTGTGTGGGTGAAGCCGAGCTTGATCGTCATTGCCCTGTGGGGTAGCGTGGGCGGCAGCCAGATGATCGTCTTTCTGGCCGGGTTGCAGAGCATCCCCACCGACCTCTATGAGGTGGCAGCCATCGACGGCGCCAGCCGCTGGCATCGTTTCTGGCGGGTGACCTTGCCCTTGTTGACTCCGGCCATCTTCTTCAACGTGATCCTGGGCATCATTGCCGGCTTTCGCACCTTTACCGCAGCCTATATTGCCACCGGGGGTGGGCCGGCCTACGAGAGTCTCTTTTTTGTGCTCTACCTCTTTTTCAACGCCTTCCAGTTTATGAATATGGGCTATGCGTCGGCCATGGCGTGGGTGCTGCTGCTCATCGTCCTGGCCCTGACCGCCGTACAGTTCGGCCTTTCCAAACGCTGGGTCTATTACGAGTCAGGTGACTAGATGGCAACCAGGTCGATCTCCTCAGGATGGGTCTCTGCCCGCAGCGCCGTCGACAGAAGCGGGCAGCCGTGGGTCTATACGGCGCTGATTGTGCTCAGCGTGGTCTTCACCTTTCCTTTTGTCTGGACGGTGTTGACCGCTTTCAAAGCGCCGCATGAGATCTTCCGCTTCCCACCGCCGCTCCTGCCCGCAACCTTCCAGTGGGGCAACTTTGTCGAAGTGTGGCGCCAGGCGCCCTTTCTCACCTTCCTGGTCAACACCTTGACCGTCGCCAGTCTCAGCGTGATCGGCGATATCCTCACGGCGTCGCTGGTGTCGTATGGGTTTGCTCGCTTTCGCTTTCCGGGGCGCGAAGTGCTCTTTTTGCTGGTACTCAGCGTGCTGATCCTGCCCGACGAAGTGACGATCATCCCCCAATTTCTCATCTATCGCTCGCTGGGCTGGCTGGACACCCTAAAGCCGCTGATTTTGCCCGCCTTTTTGGGCGGTGGTGCGTTCAACATCTTCCTGTTGCGCCAGTTCTTTCTCACCCTTCCGCGTGAGCTGGACGAGGCAGCGATGATCGACGGGGCGGGCAGCTTCCGCATCCTGTGGCAGATCCTGATACCGTTGTCGCGGCCGGCCATTGCCACGGTCGCTATCTTTTCGTTTCTCTTTCACTGGAACGACTTCTTCCGTCCGTTGATCTATCTCAATACGGTGGATAACTTCACCCTTTCGCTGGGGCTGCGCTTCTTCCGCCAGACAGCTGACACCGGCGGCGAACCCAAGGAGCATCTGCTCATGGCCGCCTCAGTGATGATGACCATCCCGGTGATCATCCTTTTCTTCTCCATGCAACGCTATTTTGTCGAAGGGATCACGCTGTCGGGTCTCAAGCGGTAGTGGCTCTTGTGTTCCTGCCGCAATGGGAGAGGCAAGGCTTTTACGCAAAAGCTTAACTCGCATTCCGGGAAAGGGCCGGGAGAGATGGGTCAGGCGATGCGTCTCCGGCCCTTTCCCGGAATGCTTGTTCCGCAATTCTCGCCCCTTTTGCTGGACACACCCGCAACCCTCTAATGCATTGTACATTCCTCAATTTACCGGTAAAATGAGCGTCATTGTGTTCATTTACTCCAATCTCAAAGAAGAGGGATCGATTCATCCATGACCAAAACACTCAAAGTCGGCGTCATCGGCGTCGGCGGGATTGCCAAAACGCACATGCCCGGTTGGGCCGCCTCGGAACTGGCCGAGGTGGTGGCCGGCAGCGATGTGATCGAACCGGTGCTCCAGACCTGGGGAACAGCGTGGGGCGTGCAGAAATTGTCCACCAACGCCGCCGACATCATCAACGACCCAGACATCGACATTATCGATGTCTGCACCCCTAACATGTATCACACCGAACTGGTGGTGGCCGCACTCGAGGCCGGCAAGCATGTGATCTGTGAGAAGCCGCTAGCGCCCACGCCCGCCGACATCCATCGCATGATCGACGCCCGCGATCGCGCCGGCAAGCTGCTCATGACGGCCCAGCATTTTCGCTTCCACGGCTCCTCACAAGCGCTCAAACGGGAGATCGACCACGGTGCGCTCGGCGAGGTCTACCATGCGCGCAGTTGGATGTTGCGCCGCGGCTGGATCCCGGTGCGCCCCGGTTTTATCTACAAAAAGAACAGCGGTGGCGGGCCCTGCTGACGCTCTGGATGATGGGCAACCCGCAACCGGTGACGGTGAGCGGTGTGGCCAAGAAGACGCTGGCCGCCCACCCCGGCGCCTTTAGCATGTGGGGCAACGCGCTCGTGCCGGATGATATGGATGTGGAAGACTTTGCCGCCGCCTTTGTGCGCTTCGAGAACGGCGCCACGCTGATCCTCGAAGTGAG
>QEUW01000469.1:0-1846 GCA_003577005.1 Chloroflexota bacterium
CCCATGAGGTGGATGTTCAACTTCATGGGGATGAAGTAGGGCTTGCCGTCGTAGAGGGTCGCCTCGTGGATGTTGGGGTACATGTAGTAGTCGGCCAGGTTTTGCGCCCAAGGCGCCTGCGCGGTCGGCAACAGTTCATCCAACGGCTGGATCATGCCCATCTGAATATAGCTCCACTGTTTGCCGGCGTCGGCGATGCCGTTGGCGCTCCAGCGCACATCCTGTTCGCGAATCATCGCCAGTGCCTTGGTCTCCCACCCTTCGGGGCTCTCTTCGAGGATATAGCGGACGCCTTGTGGCTCGGTCACCTCGTTGAGCAAGCTGGTGGAATCACGCATCCCCATATCGGCAAAGGCGGCGGGGGTGATGATATAGACCTCGGTCACCGCCTGGCCGGCCCCTGCCGACGATCCTGCACCGGGCGCCGTAACTGCACAGGCCCCCAGCACGCTGGAAGCGGCGGTCAGCCCGGCAACGCCGGCTGCGCCTTTGAGCAGCGTACGCCGTGAGAGAGTATGATGGTGGTTTTGCTTCCGCATGAATTTCTCCCTTGAACATGGCACGGTTGGTAGGAGAGACAGGAATTGGCAACGGCGACGCCCTGTCTCTAGAACACAGATTTCACGGATGAATACGGAGATAGATAGGTCATTTGTGAGCGTACTCAGCTATTGGGCACGCGTTCATTTGAAACGTAGGAGAATGAATCGAGCAGAGTATACATCATCACAGAGAGCGGCGCAACCCGTGTTTTTCCATGTTCAGGGCCATTTCGTGTTGTGAAGAAGCGAATAGCCATGATGGAAGCACTCTGGTATAATGCCCATGAGTACGCCAGCGTAGCCCGATTGCCACTTCTGCCCATGATAACCATCGAACGTTCGACGATTTCTCCCGCCGCAAAACGCAGCCGGTTCCGCTGGCGACCCAACCAGCAATGGGAGGGGTATCTCTTTTTGTTGCCCAGCCTGGTCGGTTTTTTGGTCTTTGTTGCTGTGCCGGTGGTGGCGTCGCTGGCGCTCAGCTTTGTGGAGTGGAATCTCTTGCGGCCGCCGCAGTTTGTCGGGCTGGCAAACTATCGCGAACTGCTGACCCGCGACCCGGTCTTCCGCACGGTGGCGTGGAACACGCTCTACTTTATGCTGACAATCGTGCCGCTCCAGTTGGTTTTTGGGTTGGCGTTGGCCGTGGCGCTCAACCAGGCAATCCACGGGCGGCTGGTCTACCGTGTCATCTACTTTATGCCGGTGGTGACGACCATCATTGCCGGCGCAATTGCCTTTCAATTGTTGCTCAACCGCGATTACGGTCTCTTCAGCCAAGCCATCTGGCGGCTGGCCGAGTGGACGGGGTGGCCGATCCAGCCGCCGGACTTTCTCAACAGCACCCGCTGGGCCAAGCCCTCGGTCGTCTTGCTGACGCTCTGGAAGAACACCGGTTTTACCATGGTGATCTATCTGGCCGCGTTGCAAGGCGTGCCCAACGAACTCTATGACGCCGCCAGCGCCGATGGCGCCAATGCCTGGCAGCGTTTCCGCAACGTGACACTGCCGCTGGTCAGCCCGACGACCTTTTTTCTCTTTATCATCCAGATGATCGGCGCCTTCCAACTCTTTACCGAAGCCTACGCTATGACGCGGGGCGGCCCGGCGCAGGCGACGCTGACTGTGGTCTATTACATCTATCAGAACGCCTTTGAGTTTGGGCGCATGGGCAAGGCATCGGCCATTGCCTGGTTTTTGTTCCTCTTTATCTTTATCTTCACCTTGATCCAGACGCGGATGCAACGGCGCTGGGTCTACTACGAAGCGGGATAGAAACAGATTCATCCGCAGATTTCGCAGAT
>QEUW01000469.1:1861-7459 GCA_003577005.1 Chloroflexota bacterium
CGCAGATTTCGCAGATGAAAGACAAAAATCTGCGAAATCTGCGGATAAAAGAGCTTCTGATGCTGATGACGATTGTTGCGACAGGTTCCTCTCGGCGGCTGCCGGTGGCCGGGCGATTGGCGCTGCACACGGTGCTGATCCTGGTTGGTCTCTTTGTGGTGTTGCCCTTTGCGCTGATGTTGGTCGCTTCGCTCATGCCCAAAGCGGATATTCTGCGGCGCACGGTCGATGTGACCCGCTTCTCGCTCGACAATTATTTTCAGACCTTTCGCACCGTACCGTTTAGGCGTTATTACCTGAACAGCCTCATCGTTGCCAGTGGGACCACGCTCTTGCAGATCCTGGTAGCGTCGCTAGCGGCCTTTGCCTTTGCCCGGCTCCGTTTCCGCGGGCGTGATAGCCTCTTTTTGCTCTACCTGGCGACATTGATGATCCCGTTCCAGGTGACCATGATCCCCAATTTTATCCTGGTGCGTTTTCTGGGCTGGTTCAACACCTACCAGGCGTTGATCTTGCCGGCCGCGTTTAGCGTCTTTAGCACCTTTCTCCTGCGCCAGTATTTTCTTGGTCTGCCATTGGACTTTGACGAGGCGGCGCGCATGGACGGCGCCTCAAGTTGGCGTATCTGGTGGCAGGTGGTCTTGCCGCTGAGCGGGCCGGTGCTGGCGACGCTGGCGATCTTCAACTTTCAGGCGGCGTGGAATGATTTCCTCTGGCCGCTGGTTATCACCCGCACACCGCAGATGCGCACGATTCCCGTAGGGCTGGCTGCGTTTCAAGGCCAGTTTAGCACCGAATGGCATCTGCTCATGGCCGGCTCGGTCGTGGCGCTGCTGCCGGTGTTGATTCTCTACATCATCGGCCAGAACTGGTTTGTGCGCGGGATCACCCTGTCGGGGATGGGAGGGCGGTGATCCAGAACAAATTGTCAATTGTCAATAATCGATTGTCAATTGTTAATAGCTGTACCCCGGTAGATGGAATTTGCGTTCGCACAAAAGTTCTGGTTTGATAGGAGTGCTTCATGTCGCGGTGTACAGGGAGGGCTGGCTATGCTCGATTTGAACAATATCTGCATCGGTAAGATTGTCAAGTCGAACACCCATATCGACTACATCTGCCAGGTGTGGGGGAATGGCGAAGCTGAACCACAGCCGCAACCCACGGATTACACCTTTGGCACCTTTGTCGGCATCGAGCTGGAGGCCGCGACCGGCGGCCCTGTGGTCGGCGTCGATCGGATCATCGGCATCATCTACAATACGCTGCTCCTCAACCCTGATTTTGGCAACCTGGGCCCGCGCCTCAGCCCGCGAGCAGAGTTGGAGATCTTCTCGCCCGACTATCTGGCCGAGACGGCGACGCTGGTGGGCATCATCACACTGGGCTGGCGTGATACGGATGGCCGTTATCACCAGGGTGTGCCGGCGTTGGCGGCTACGGTCAACAACTTTGTCCACCGGCTCGATGATCAGGAGTTGCTGCTCTTTCACAGCGATGACGCCAGCGGGCCGCGGCTGCGCTATGCGCCTATCCTACTCGGCCAGAACAACCCGCTCGTCCCCCCGTTGATGATCGCTGTGATCGACCGCTTGAACGACCTCTTCCCCGGCCACCATCGCCAGTTGGCCGTCATGCGCAACAACTTGGCCTGGAAGAGCATTGTCCAGCCGGCGGGGTAAATCTATTGCTTGGGGAGGACCATGAATGTAGTAAAAGAGTTAGACCGCATTACATTTGACCCGAAAGTTATGGGCGGCAAGCCTTGTATTCGTCATATGCGTGTGACAGTGGGAATGATTGTTGGGCTGGTCGCTGCTGGACACACGTACGAGCGAATTCTACAAGCCTATCCCTATTTAGAGTTGGAAGATATCTGCCAGGCGTTATATTGCCTCTGAACTGACTAACAGAATTCCAGAGAATGCAAGATTTTCTTCGTCCCAACTATGACAACGGTTGCTTCGCGGACTTGCCGGCGCTGATCCGTTACTGTCTGACCGGCGAACCGGTGGATCTACCAGCTGCGACGCAGTGGGGCGACTATCTGCGCCGCTATGACACAGTTGTCTTGGTGCTGGTGGATGCCTTTGGTTGGCGTTTTTTTGAACGTTACGCCGACGAGAGCCCTTTTTTGCAACACTTCGTGCGCCACGGCAAGGTGCTGCGCTGGACCTCCCAGTTTCCCTCCACCACGACCGCGCATATCACCTGTCTCAACACCGGGTTGACGCCCGGCCAGAGCGGTCTCTTCGAGTGGCAATTTTACGAGCCGGCGCTCGATGCGGTGATCGAGCCGCTGACCTATACCTTTGCCGGTGAAGAGAAGCCTGAAACCCTGCGTCAGGCCGGCGTGGACCCGGCGCTGATCTATCCTGCCCCTACCTACCCGCAGACGTTGCTGCAAGCGGGTGTACAACCTATTGTTTACCAACCGCGCGAATATACCCCCACCACCTATTCGACGTGGATGTTGCGTGATGCAGTGGTACGTGGCTATCGCACGGTGCCCGAAGGAGTGGCCAATTTGCGCCATGAAGTGACCGAGGGCCAACCGGGGCAGCCGCGTTACTTCTTCTTTTACACGGGCAGTGTTGATACCATCGGCCACTACGATGGCCCGGCTTCACCCCAGTTCGATGCGGAAGTGGAAACTGTCCTTTTTGTGTTGCAGCGGGCCTTGTTGGAGCCGCTGCTGAAGTTCGCAATGAACACCCTGCTGATCTTCACCGCCGACCACGGCATGGTGGAGACCGACCCGCAGACGACTTTTTACCTGAACACCGATCCGCTCTTTGCCGGCATCGAACGCCTGCTGCGGCGTGACCGCAACGGCAAGCTCCTCTCACCGGGCGGCTCGGCGCGCGATGTGTTTCTCCACATCAACGAGGGGCTGGTGGATGAGACGCAGGCCTTTCTGGCCGAGCGGCTGGCCGGCAAGGCAGAGGTGGTCACGACCCGCTCGCTAGTGGAGCAGGGCTACTTTGGCCCACCCCCCTTTGCGCCCCAGTTCCTGGCTCGCCTGGGTGACCTGGTCATTCTGCCCTACGCGGGCGAGTCGGTTTGGTGGTATGAAAAGGACCGTTTTGAGCAAAAATTTTACGGCCACCACGGCGGGCTGACACCGCAGGAGATGGAGATTCCGGTAGGGTTGTTGCCCTCTCAGTAACCCAATGTGATAAAATTGTGATAAAATGACGAATGAAAATATCCAGTGCTGGAGTATGGGATGCCCGAAATTGCCCGTTTTCAAGGCATTGTCATTCGGATGTTTGTGGAACTAGGTGGCAAACACCACGAACCTCACTTTCACGCCTACTATCAAGATATGGTAGCAAGTTATCGGATAACGGAGGTTGAATTACTTCGTGGACAGTTGCCAACCCGACAAAACAGGCTCGTCGAGGCATGGGCAGAGCTGCACAAGGATGAGCTACTGGCGAATTGGCAGCGTGTTCAAAATGACCAACTGCCGGTACGAATTGCCCCTTTACGTTGATAGGAGTTGAAGTATGCACGAATTGTATCGTGTCACCTCATTTGAGATTGTCGCACCCTATACACTGCTCATCACTTTTGATGATGGCAGCGAGCAGACTATTAACTTCGAGCCGATCTTGCATGGCCAAATCTATGGCCCACTCCGCGATCTTGCCCTTTTTAATCAGGTTCGGCTTGATGATGAGGTTCATACGCTCGTGTGGCCGAATGATGCCGACTTTGATCCGGAAACCCTGCGCAACTGGCCTGATTATGAGGAAGAATGGATCAAGATGGCGCAGCGCTGGGCGCGTGTACTGGCATAACTTCGTATGCAACAGGCAGAATGCATCGGCACGGTCAAAGGACCGGGCGAAACACCCCACGAATTTACCTTTATCGCCCCCGACCCCGAGCGCCGGGTCAAGCATGGCGAATTCGTCTATTATCTGGCCCAGGTGGACAGCGAGGAACGGCAGATCCTGGGGCGCGTCACCGGGCGCGAGTCGGTCAAGCTCTTCCCAGACAGCTTTATGGCCGATCCGACGGTGCCCCCCAGCCAGGTGGCCGCACTGCTGGGCTACGACAGTGACGAGAACGAACTCTTCGAGATCACCGTGGCGGTGCTCGGCTATCACAGCGCGTCCATGGGCGACTTTATCAACCCGCGCGTGCCACCGACCGGTGGGGCGCCGGTCTACATTGCCGATGACGAACTGCTGACTCAGGTGCTCAGCAAACGCAAACAGGGCGAACGGGGCAGCGCCCATTTGGGCAGCCTGCTCAGCCGGGCGCCCGACGCCGTGCCCGTGGCGCTTGATGTGCGCGGCTTTACCAGCACGCACCTCGCCATTATCGCCAGCACGGGCAGCGGCAAGAGCTATCTGGCCGGTGTGCTGCTCGAAGAGCTGATGATGCCCCACAACCGCGCCGCCGTGCTCATCATCGACCCGCACGGCGAGTACAGCACGCTCCAGGGCATGATGAACCTCCCTGCCTTTCGTGAGGGCAATTACAAGCCCAAAGTGCGCATCTTCCAGCCCGACAGCGTGCGCGTCCGCATCGATACATTGACCCTGCCCGACCTGCGCTATCTGCTCCCCAACCTGTCGGAGAAGATGCACTACCAGCTCGGCCGCGCCTTTGCCTTTGCCCAGCGCAGCTTCAAGGGCGGCTACACGCTGGAACAGTTGCTCTACGCCGTGCGCCAGACGGCGGAAGGGAAGAAGTCGGACGGTGAGGATGGCTATGCACCCGATGACGAAGACCCAACCACAGGCGCCCTCGTCTGGCGGCTCCACGCCGTGCTAGGCCAGAGCCGCATCTTCAACGACATGGAGAACCTGGAGCTGCGCGAACTCTTCCAGCCGGGCCAGTGTACGGTCGTCCAGCTCAACGAGGTGGACCAGCGTGAGCAACAGGTGATCGCCGCCACGCTGCTGCGCCGCGTCTACCAGGCCCGGCTCGACACGGCCAAACAGAAGGTGAGCCGCGGCGACAAAAACTACATTCCCTTTCCCGTCTTCTGTCTGTTGGAAGAGGCGCACAACTACGCCCCGGCCAGCGCCGACGCCGTCAGCACCGATGTGCTCAAACAGATCCTCAGCGAGGGGCGCAAATTTGGGGTGAGCGTGGGGCTGATCAGCCAGCGGCCCGGCAAGCTCGACAGCGATGTGCTCAGCCAGTGCATGACCCAGTGTATCATGCGCATCACCAACCCCATCGACCAGGATAAGATCGCCTCGTCAGTCGAAAGTGTGGGCCGTGACCTGCTCAAGGAACTATCCAGCCTGAGCAAAGGGCAAGTCATCATCAGCGGGGCGAGCGTGAATACGCCGGTCATGTTGCGCGTCCGCCAGCGGATCACCGAGCACGGCGGCCAGAGTGTCGATGCGCCCGAAGAATGGCTGCGCTGGTTCGACACCGACCGCACTGCTGACGAACGTGACACTGCTCTCTTCGCCGAACGCGACGTGCAACGCGAGGAAGATGGAGATGTGTTATGGGCGTAAAAGCGTAGAACGTAGAGCGTAGATGTACTGACACATGAGGTTAGAGCGCTTAATGGGAGGTGCAACGCACTTTTCAAGTGCATCGCACCTGTAGCACCCTATCTAA
>QEUW01000470.1 GCA_003577005.1 Chloroflexota bacterium
GTGTCACGCCGACGATCCGGATCGACTCAGAAAGCTTCACCGGCCTCGTCTCCGGGCGCACGGTGCAGCGGAAGTTTACGCTCGTGGGCGAAGTAACCCAAGACAGAAATACGCTGCGCGGTGACTATACAGAAACGATCACCGGTTTTACGCCGCAGCCGCTGTTGGTAAAGGGAACCTTTTTCCTGGTGCGGCCAGATGGTTCGAACCGGATCATCGCGGCGCCCGATTTCCCGACACCGACGCCAACCCAGACGGCGACGCCGACGGTCACCGGCACACCACCGACCGCCACACCGACGGCGACGCCGACGGTCACCGGCACGCCACCGACCGCCACACCGACGGCGACGGCTAGCGTGACACCGGAGCCGGGCGGTTCACAGTCGTCTTCGCTCTATCTGCCGCTGGTGGGCGCTGGTGGGCAACGGCTCCGCAGCCGTGCAAAGCGCGGGTATGGTGGAAATTGAAGAGATTGCAACCCCTGTGCCGGTAGAGCCTGCCGCGACGCCAGAAGCGCCGGCGGAACCGGTGGCAGCCGCCGAGATGGCGCTGGCGGCGTCGGTGGATACGTTGGCTGAAGCAGAGCGCACCGAGGCCGGCCAGCCTGCCGTGCTGCTGCTCAACACCGATGCGCTGGTGTTGACAGCCGGTGAGGGCGAGACCACCGTGCGCGTACGCGTGCGCGATGCCATTGGCCGGCCTGTGCCAGGCGCCACGGTCACATTCACTGGCGAGGGAGGTAGCCTCAATCCCACCAGCGCAACGACAGACGCGAACGGTGCGGCCGCTGTCACCTTCAGCGCCGGTTCAGCCGCAGGGCAGGCGACCATCTTGGCCACGGTCAATGAGCTGACACGCCAGGCTGCTGTTCAAATCGTCAAGCCGAACAGCAGCGCCCTGGGCCATACGCTCAGCGTGAGCAGCAGCACCGCCAGGCTCGACCCCGGCCAACAGGGCAGCTTCACCTTTACCCTGCGCGATGCAGCGGGGCAGCCGGTGGCGGGTGAGTTGGTCTCGCTCTTTGGCTCGTTGGGTGAGATGACGGCGGCCAGCGCCTTGAGCGATGCAAATGGCCGTGTCACAGCCACCTTCCGCGCTGGCAGTGCGGAAGGTCAGGCGATGATCACCGCCCTGGCCGGCTACGCATCGGTATCGGTCACGGTTCAGATCGGTGACACTACTAACCCAGATCAGCCGGACAACCCGGACGAGCCAGATAACCCGGATCAGCCGGATGACCCAGATGGCGATGTCTATCGCATCTTCCTGCCAGTCACGATGAATTAGCGCAAAATGACCCCCAGTGGGGCGTTTGCATGTGGATTGCGGACGCCTTACTGGGCGCCTTGCCCTAACACCAGGACGTACGCAAAGCTGCCGAGATGCAAAGCGCCACTTGCGCAAAATCTTGGCGGCTCGGCTGCTTTCTGTGGGTCTTGCTCCGAAAATACAGTTAAGAAGTTGTTTGAAAAGAAGAATTGTCGCCTTGGTGCGTTGCACGCTTTGCGTGCGATGCACCTGGGAGGCTACCTTCATCGAAAGGTGCAACGCACCAGTTGTCACCCTCCTTTTCAAACAGGTGCTAAGATGTAGCGCGCTTGACATAAATGGGACTGGACCAGGCCATGTGCCCATCGGATTGAACGACTTTGACAAAATAGGGGGTCGTCTGACCGGGCGGTGGGGTAATCGTTGTGGACAGGCTGGCCTCGTACTCTGTCAACTGCTCGGGATACCGTTCAACACAAAGCTGCATGCCCAGGCCGCCAAAGTCGAAGTGCTGCGTTTGGCTGAGATTGCCCAGATCGACTTCGCAGCGCCCAACCGGCGAGTCGAAGACGATCCGCCCCTGCTCTGACTGGTCCAACCAGAGGTCGATCCCATCCGTATCGCCGGTCGTGCTGCTTTTGAAGCGGATCTGGTAACTGGTCTGATCGAGGATGCCATCGGTTTTGGCGTCGAAGGCAACGGTTTCTGCTGAGACAAGGGTGGCCCCGCTGACCCGGATCAGCCCGTCCCAGGTCACGCGCCGGCCCCGGCCGCGGATGCGGCTGCCCTGCCAGCTCACCCGAACCCGCCGGGAGCCGGCTGTGGCCGAGAAGGCGGCCGGCTGAACCACTTTGATGGCTTCTTTTCCCTGAAAAAGGGTCAGCGACTCCAGAGGCGCGGTCCCTTTGACCGATGCCTGCAGTTGGGATGGCCCCCGGGTTTCGATGACGGAGCCCATCGGTTGCTGGTCAATGGTGAAATCGAGATCAATGCGCGGGCCGCTGACGCCGTAACAGCGCCGGGCTTTGAGGGCGGCAAAGATTGCGGACCGGCTGAGCGACTCGGCCAAGACGCACGTCAGGCCACCGGCGATGCCAAACTCGCCGGCACCCGGACCCTCGGCCCCAGGCCGGCCCTTGTGACCATCGCTGTTGCACATCACGCCGACGATGTATCCCTGCTCAAAAGCGTCCCAAAGTAGCCACTCGAAGACACCCCAACAGGAGAGCACCTCGACCAGCGGCCCCAGCTCTTCGTCAAAATAGCGTCGAATATCGGCGTAGCGCCCACCGACATGCGAACCGAGCAGCACCTGATCGGGCTCCACGACCAGGGGCATCCGCTCGAACAGAACGTTGGCCGGATGGGCCGGCGTCAGCTCATCCTCCGGCACGTCCGGTATCTGCCAGTGACTGGATCGGATGATCGGCCAGCCTTCCGCGCGATAGAAGACGTTGCGGTCCCCTCCGGCCGGGGTGTTGGCCGACCATTCATAGCCGGGGAAGACGACAAAGCGGCCATCCTCGTGAAATGTCCGCGTCGTGTCGTTGAGGCGCCGCCAATCTTCGTCGGTCATCTGGAAGTCATTGCCCTGGTGGCTGATAAAATCGAGCCGGGCCACGTCGCGGCCAAAGGTAAAGTACTCCTCTTCGCTGCCGGTGCCAACGGTGGCTTCGGTCTGGGCGTGTAAATCGCCCCAAAAGCGCTGATACTTGGGAGGCTGTTCAAAAGCGGTGATGGGGTTGCTCCGGCAGGAGAGCGAGCCGTCTGAGGTTGAAACGATCAGATAGCCACTGCCGGGCGCATCGAAGGTGAGCCGGTTGCTGGCAATGGTTGGCTGACCAGTCCCCTTCCAAGAAAAGCTGAGTTGAGCTGGTGCAGGCGTCGGATTATTCCAGTGATCCTGCCCTTTGACAAAAATGGGGATAGGCAGGCCGGCGAGGACCTGGCTGGGCAGGATACAGACGAGTTCGACCGGCTCCCCGGCAATGATGGGGAATTTGGGCGAGGTTGGCAGCGGCCGGACGACCGCGGCGTTGGTCGGGTCAACCAGGAAGCGAAACTCATGAGCCTGTTCTTGAAAGGTCTGAGCTCGGATACCGGGCGAACCCTGGCTCTGATCACCCAGAGTGATGGTCACGGTATCGCCGGGAGCCAGCGAGCCATCATAGATGTCGATCACCAGACAGGTGCTCCAGGGGCGGTCATACGCTTTGCGATGGTAGTAGGGCCTCAATTGGGCCGGGCCGGTCGTTGTGACCGTGGTGTAACCGGAAGCGGCCGGCTGGTCGAACTGGGGAATTTCCCAGTCGCTCACCATGCGCTGAGCCAGCTTGATCGTGCCGCCTTCGTCCAGGCCATAGCTCCCGACGGTGTAAACCAGGCGCCATTGGCCCAGGCTGCCGGCGATGACGGGGCCGGCTGGCTCCAGTGCGACGACGCCCAGGCGCTGCGAGATGAGGTCGGGTGAAAGTTGATCCACGGCTCCTCCTTTGGCTGTGTTCTCTACGCAATCGTCTTTACTTCGTAAGCCCTGTTACCGTTTACGATCTAGGGGTAGAATAAGATCTACCCGCAGCTCCGAGTGCCTCAGGTCGGTTATCCCATCAGGAGGTTCCTATGCCGGTAACTCCATCGGTCATGCGTTGGGTGCTTGTTAGCGTGTTTGCCTTTGTTACGCTAGCGACAGTACATGTCACTCATGCCCAGAATACAATAGAGTGTGCCTCTACTGTGACTGTCCAGCCTGGCGACACCCTTTCGCTGATCGCCGCGCGGCATAGTGGTAGCCAGGTCAACTACCAGGCGATTGTCGCCGCCACCAATGCCAAAGCTGCGGTGGACAACACCTTTACCGCCATTGCCAACCCCAACGTGCTCAGCGTCGGCTGGAAGTTGTGCATCCCAGCCGGTGGCGCGGCGGGGGTCTCATCCCCGGCAGCTGTTCAAAACCGGCTGCTGCCCGCGGCCACGCCTGCGTCTGTCCCCGTGGCGGCGCCGACGACTGCCGCAACGCCCTTGATCTGGCTAAAGCCACCGGTCTTAGACCTGGAGCTTGAAGAGATGCACCCGCTGATGGTCGAGTACATGCGCCAGCAGGAGTACCCCGGCAGCGACATCGTGATCGAACAGACGTTGGCCCCCGGCGCCAATTACAACCGCTACATCGCCTCGTACCGGTCGGAGGGGCTCAAAATCTACGCCCTGTTGACCGTTCCCCACGGCGTCAAACCAGCCACCGGCTGGCCCGTAATCATCTTTAACCACGGCTTTATCCCGCCGGCAATCTATCGCACCACCGAGCGGTATGTGGCTTACGTAGACGGTTTTGCCCGCAACGGCTATATTGTCTTCCGCTCCGACTATCGCGGGCATGGCTTTTCCGAGGGCGAACCAGCCAGCAGCCGGGGTTCACCGGCCTATACGGTCGATGTCCTCAACGCCGTGGCGGCCATGAAACGCTATCCTGACGCAGACTCGGCCCGCATTGGCATGTGGGGCCATTCGATGGGCGGGTTGCTCACGCTGCGGGCGATGGTGACCACCAAAGATGTCAAGGCGGGCGTGATCTGGGCTGGTGTCGTTGCATCATACCCCGAATTGTACAATCGGCGCAATCGGCAACCCGACACCCAACCCGTTGATCCGGAGACAGCCCGTCGTCGCCGCTGGCGCGAGGAGATTATCGAAAAATGGGGTACGCCTGAAGAAGCGCCGGAGATTTGGGCTGCCATTTCGCCCAATGCCTACGTGACGGAGATCTCCGGCCCGCTTCAACTCCATCATGGCACGAATGATAGTGACGTGCCCGTCGATTGGTCGCAAACCCTCAACACGCAATTGCAGGCGGTCGGCGGCGCAGTCGAATACTACGAGTATGCCGGGGACAACCACAATCTGTCGGTCAATTTCAACACGGCTATTGCCCGTTCCGTCGCCTTCTTTGACCGCTATTTGAAGTAGGTGTACGGTTGGTTCAAGAGAATAACTGATGCCAATAGAGGCATGGAGGTGGCCAGCGGCGGGGCTGCTCGAGGCCGATAACCTCCGTGCCTCTACGCATGGCAACAGCCGCTGTTTGCGAATCGGCAGTCCGGCTCACCAAATTATTCAAACCCACGACAGACCGGGTAATTGGAGGAAGCTCCTGTCGTCCTGGCTTCGACAGGTATTGGCTCTGTGCCCACCACGTCCCCGGCAGTTCCAAAACTGCCGGGGACGTTTTGACGGTGGAGGCTGAGGTATCCTATCCCGAATGACCATTTATCCCATTGGCATAGGGCTTGAGGCAAGCGTAGATAAAATCGTTGACCGGCGTAGGCACGCCCACCTCGCGCCCAAGCCGGGCGAGCGTGCCGTTGAGGGCCTCAACTTCGAGACGCCGGCCATGCTCCAGATCGACCAACATCGAGGGCTTAAAGCTGCCGGGCAGCCCCTCCAAAAAGGTCTTGACATAATTGAGGAGGGCCGAATCCAGGTAGACGCCCCTGGCTGTGGCGACATCCATCCCCTCTCTGATGGCAGCCAGCACCAAGTTGAACGTCTCCGGCGCCCGGCGTAGGGTCGCCGCATCGCCCCGGACCACGCTAAAGATGCCCATCCCGCATATAGCAGCAAACTTTTGCCACATGCTCGCCATGAT
>QEUW01000471.1 GCA_003577005.1 Chloroflexota bacterium
ACCATGCCGGCTTCGAGCACAGTGTCATCGGTGGGGACGAACCAGGGCGCTTCGTTGACCGTCGTGCCGATCCCGTGGCCGGCGTAGTGGATCAGCTTCAGGCCAAACTCTGCATAGGCGAACTGGGCGGCGGCAAAGACATCGCTGGCCCGGTTGCCGGGGCGGGCTTTGCTGACGCCGGCGTAGAACGAGGCCTGCGCCGCCCGTGCGTACTGTTTTTGGATCGCCGTTGGCTCCGCGCCGATGACCATCGTGTTGGCCATATCCGCCCAGTAGCCTTCCAGGCGCGGGCTGATGTCCAGTTCGGCGATGTCGCCAGGCTGGGTTACGTAGGGGGTGGGTCCGCCAGGTGAGACACTCTTGTTGCGCGGGCCACAGACCACTTCGCCGGAGATCAGCAGTTTGCCGCCCACCCGTTCGTGCATAGCCTGGGTGAGCGCCGACCAAAGTTCAAACTCGCTCTTGCCAGCGTGGCGGGTGAGCCGCATCAACTCCTTGTGGGCGACGTTGACCACTTCAGCGGCTTGTTTGAGGAGCGCGATCTCGCGCGGCGTCTTGATCCGGCGGGCGGCGGCCAGCGCCGGGCCTGCCTCCACGAGGGTGGCGTTGGGCGCTTCTTCCTGGATCACCCGCAGGGCCGCCAGCGGCAGCGTTCGTTCCTCTACGGCTATACGTATGGCGCTCTTGCCTAACCCGGTGCGACGGAATGCCTCGCGCAGCGCCGCCACAAAATTGTCACGTGCAACCTGTTTGGCAAAAGGTTCAAACACCTCTAGGATGCCAAAGCCGATCACTTCGTCAAAAGCAGTCTGTTCGCGCGCTACACCAGCGTAATAGGCATTAGCGACAAGCAGGCTGAGCGGCTCCCTCACACCAAAGAGCGCCATCACCGGCCCATAATTCAGGTGGGCCAGTGGCCCAAACTCGACCGGGACTTCGTAATGGCTGACATAGGTGACATTTTCGGGCGAAGTCAAGAGCGCCCAGTCTGCGCCCAGCCATTGCAGTTCGATGCAGGCGCGCGCCAGTTCTTCATTGGACATTACGTAAATTCTCCCAAAATGTGGGTGGCGGTCTATCAAACAAGCTGTGACCCTGGATTTCCTGGCAGGTAAGCGCTGCAACAGTTGCCGTAACTTTGTACAAGCTAAGAATTCCTGTTGCACCAAAAGTAACTTTGGACAAAATAAAGGCTTATAGTATATTGTATACAATTGACTAGACAATCCCAACTTCAGTCAGAAATGATCAACATTTGGCGCGCCTGTGAGCCTATTCGTCCACCATTCTTGTGAACGAGCCACGATTGACTGCGCCGCCCCACAGCCAGGTATGGGAATCTGTCCGCGCGCGTTTGCGTCTGGCGATCATCCAGGGGAATCTCGCGCCAGGTGCGCATCTCCAGGAAGCTCAAGTCGCCGCCGCCCTGGGGGTGAGCCGGGGGCCGGTACGTGAGGCGCTGCTGCGGCTGGAGCACGAGGGGCTGGTGGTCAACCATCCCTACCGGGGACGCTTTGTCGCCGAACTTTCGGCGACAACCATCCGCGAAATCTACAGTTTGCGCCGTGTGTTGGAATGTTTTGCCGCCGAACTGGCCCTTGATCGGCTTCAACCCGCAGATCTGGAAGAACAGGCCGTGCTGTGTACACAGATGGTAGCCGCATTGAACACCGGGCGCTTCGAGAGCTTTGCCGACCTAGATCTGGCTTTTCACCGGCGCTTTGTCGCTGCCGCCGGGCACAGTCGCCTGTTGCAGATGTGGGAGAGCCTCACCGGCGTCACGCACGCCTTTATCGTTGTCAACGCCAGTCTGGATCAAAAGAACGACCATGCAATCGCCGAAGGCCATCAGGCGATTCTGGGGGCGTTTCTACGGCGTGATCTGGCAGAAGTGAAGGAGTCGCTTACAGTACACTTACAAGGAGCAGAACAGCGCCTGCTTCAGACTCGGCAAGCGCCTGTACTTGCCGAGTCGTGACAATCAAATTCTGTGCCACACCAAGAGCGAAAGAGAGACTCTATGGGCAGTTCGTTGGATACCAATCAATTACTCTCACTCTATCGTGCTCTGCTGACTATCCGCCGCAGTGAGGAACAGTTGGCGCGCCTGCACGCCGCCGGCCAGGTACACGGCGCCTGCCACACCTATGTGGGCGAAGAGGCGATTGCCGTGGGCGTCTGCGCCCACCTGCGCCCGGACGATGCCGCCTTTAGCACGCACCGCGGCCACGGCCATGCGCTGGCCAAAGGCGTCGCGCCCGGTGAATTGATGGCCGAACTCCTGGGCCGGGCGACCGGGGTTTCGCGCGGACGAGGGGGCAGCATGCACATCTTTGCACCGGAAGTCGGCATGATGGGGACCAGTGGCATCGTTGGGCCCTGTATCTTGCAAGCTACCGGCGCCGGCTACTCGTTCAAATTGTTGAAAAAGGAGAACGTCGCTGTCGCCTTTTTTGGCGATGGGGCGGTCAACAACGGAGCTTTCCACGAAGGCATCAACCTGGCGACAATCTGGAAGCTGCCCGTGCTCTTTGTCTGTGAAAACAACATGTACGCCACGGAGGTGCCCTTTGCCTACGCATCGGGCAATTCCAACGTGGGCGACCGCGGCCCGGCCTATGGCCTGCCCAGCGTCATCATAGACGGGAACGATGTGCTGGCGGTCTACCAGGCCGCCGGTGAAGCGGTGGAACGCGCCCGTTCCGGCGGCGGACCCACCCTCATCGAGGGCAAGACCTACCGCACCCGCGCCCATTCCGAAGGGATGCGCGATGGCGGCTACCGCTCGGTGGAAGAGGTCAACGCCTGGAAGGCGCGCGACCCCATCACCCGCTTCCGCGCCTATCTGCTTGCAGAGGAAGAAGCGGGCGAACCCGAACTGGTCGCCATCGAGAACGAAATCCAGACGCTAGTGGAGGAAGCGGCTGCCTTCGCCCAAAACAGCCCCTGGCCCGACCCGGCCACCGCCGCCACCCATGTTTATGATGAAATGAGTGATGATGAAATGAACGTCACCGAGGTGAGCCATGCGTGAGATGACCTTTGTCGAAGCCACGCGCGTCGCGCTGGCCGCCGCCATGGAAGCAGACCCAACTATCTTTGTCGTCGGCGAAGGGATCGGCGCCCGCGGCGGCAATTTTACCACCACACTCGGTCTCTACGAACGTTTTGGCCCCGAACGGCTGCGCGACACCCCCATCGCCGAGCGCGGGTTTGTGGGCATGTGCTGTGGCGCGGCCATGACCGGCGCCCGGCCCGTGGTCGATTTTATGTTCCTCGACTTTATCCTCGACGCCATGGGCGAACTGGTCAACCAGATCGCCAAAATCCAATACATGAGCAGCGGCCGGATCAAAATGCCCCTGCTGTTGCGCGGTTGTATCGGCATCGGCAGTTCGGCGGCGACCCACCATTCGGGCAACTACTACCCCATGTTTGCCCACATTCCTGGCTTCCGCGTCGTCTTGCCCTCGACGCCGTATGATGCTAAGGGGCTTTTTACAACTGCCCTCCAGTGCAATGACCCGGTGCTCTTCCTCGAACACCGCTCGCTCATCTTCACCAAAGGCGAAGTCCCTGAGGAAGAATACACGATCCCCTTTGGGCAGGCGCGTATCGCCCGCAAAGGAGAACACGCCACCGTCGTTGCCCTGGCCTCGATGGTGCCCAAAACGTTGGAAGCCTGCAACCGCCTGGTCAAGGATGGCTTCGAGATCGAGGTGGTTGACCCGCGCACGGTGGCGCCGTTGGATATTGACACCATCCTCGCCTCGGTGCATAAGACGGGCCGGCTGTTGATCGTCGATGAGGATTTCGAACCGTGCGGCATCGGCGCCGAAGTTGCCGCCCAGGTGGTGGACAAGGGGTTTGACGACCTCGACGCGCCGATCAAACGGCTCAACGGCGTCCACACCCCCACCCCCTACAGCCCCACGCTCGAAGGCGCCATCGTTCCCAATGTGGACACCATCGAACAGGCGATCCGGGAATTATTGGCGCAGTAATGCGTAATGCGTAAGCAACAAGAAGTTATGCTACAGGTTACAGATTACTCGTCATGTACTACGGATTACGCATTGCGCATCACCAATCAAACACACAAGGACCAACCTCATGGCATCCGAAATCCACATGCCCCGCCTGGGCTGGACGATGGAAGAGGGAACCTTTGGCGAATGGCTCAAACAGGATGGAGAAGCCGTGCGCACGGGCGATCTACTCTTTACGGTCGAGGGCGACAAGGCCACCCAAGAGATTGAAGCTTTCGATAGCGGCATCCTGCGCATTCTGCCGGATGGGCCGCAGCCAGGTGATAGTGTGCGTGTCGGCACAGTGCTTGGCTACGTTCTGCAACCGGGTGAAGTTGCGCCGTTTGAAAACCAACCGGCTCAAACGCCGGTCGCCGCCCTAGACCAGCCGCGACCTGTCTCTCTTGCCACGAGAGGCTCATCACAAGTCACACCACCATCGTCCATTGTCCATCGTCCCTCGTCCACCCCAATCAGCCCGCGCGCCCGCCGCGTGGCCAGGGAACTGGGTGTGGACTGGACACAGCTCCAGGGTAGCGGCGCCACCGGCCGCATTATCGAGCGTGACATCCGGGCGGCAGCGCAAGAGGGGGTGACGCTGCGCGTGCGCGCCACGCCCATTGCGCAACGCATGGCGCAGGAGGCCGGCATCGATCTGGCTGAGTTGGCCCGGCAACAGGGCATCGACAAGGTCGAGCGCACCCACGTGGAGGCCGCCATCGCCGCCCGCACCGCTCCCTCTGTCCTTCCCACAGCGGAAGGCGCAAAGGAAGATAGAGAGACCCTGCCCGTCACCCGCATCCGCCGGCTCATCGCCCAGCGCATGGCCGAAAGCGCCCACACCACGGCGCCCGTCACCCTCACCACCGAGGCGGATGCAACCGGACTGGTGGCGTTGCGCGAGCAACTCAAAAGCGCCTTTGCCCCGCGCAACCTGCCGGCGCCTGCGTACAACGATCTCTTCGTCAAGATCTGTGGGCACGCGCTGCAAGAGCACCCACTCTTGAACGCAACCTGGCATGAAGACGAGATCCGGATTGCCAGGGCGATTCATATCGGCGTAGCCGTGGACACAGCCGAAGGGCTGCTTGTGCCGGTGCTCCGTGATGTGCAGGCCAAGAGCCTGCGCCAGATCACCACCGAATCGAGCGCATTGATCGAGAAAGCGCAGGCTCGCCAGCTCAGCCCAGACGAACTCCAGGGCGGCACCTTTACCATCACCAACCTGGGTGCGTACGGGATCGACGCCTTTACACCCATCATCAACCTGCCGCAGTGTGCGATCTTGGGGGTCGGTCGCATTGTCAAAAAGCCGGCGGTGGTCGGAGAGCAGGTCATGCCGCGCCACCGGGTAGCGCTCAGCCTGACCTTCGACCATCGGGTAGTGGATGGCGCACCGGCCGCACGCTTTCTGCAGCTGATCAGCCAGTTTGTCGAAACACCGGCCCTCTGGCTTGTGCTGTAGACTGTAGAGGGGTAAACTTGCGGGGGTCCGCGGAGTTCGCACGTGGCGGGAGCCCGCTGGGCGCGAACTCCGCGGACTCTCATTTCAA
>QEUW01000472.1 GCA_003577005.1 Chloroflexota bacterium
CAGCGAAGGCGAATATCTCCACGATGTAGACGACATCCACGCCAACCTGCGCGAAGTGCGCCGCCGCCGCTATGCCAGCCAGGCCGGCCAGGAGTGGCTGGAATTTCGCAAACGCTATCAGGAAAAGGGCGTTCTAGGTGGCCCGATGCACTATCCAACCCACTCGACCAGTGGCCCCATCAGTGTCATGAATGCACACGCTGTCAAAGTCTGCGCCTGGGGCTATGCCAATCGTACGAACGATCCATACTTTGTGGATGACATGTCGCACTTCAGCAATGAAACGGCCCTCTTCTACATGAGCAACGGCGCCACCATGCGCATCTGCGAACACCGCGAAATCGGCCACGGTGGCCGCGAGATGTTTCGCGTCTATGGCACCAAAGGCAGCTTTGAACATGACCGCTGGCATACCCAAAGCGAGAGCATTCCGCTCACGGTGGAAGAGATGCGCGACCCGCTGCCACCAGAAGTGGTCGAGGCCTTCCGCGGCGTCAGCCTCAAGTCGGACTTCTACGGCGGTCACGGTGGATCGCACGCTTACCTGGTACACGAATTTGTCGATGCGATTGCGCACGAGCGCATGCCAGCCATCAACGTCTGGGAAGCAGTGCGCTACATGGCGCCCGGCATCATGGCCCACAAATCGGCCCTGCGCGATGGGGAAATCCTGGATGTGCCCGACTGGGGCGATCCGCCGTCCGGCTAGACGTGGAGTCACTGTTCACTCGGCGAGGGAGGGGCAATGAGCACCAGATTGACATCCAAAGCGACCGTATGGCCGGCCGGCGCCGCGGGGGTGGGGAGCCGCCAGCAGACGGAATTTGCCAGATTGTTGCGCCGGATCTGGTACTACCGTTATATCTACCTTTTGATGCTGCCGGGGTTGCTCTACTTTTTGCTCTTCCGCTATGTGCCCATGTGGGGTGTGATCGTTGCCTTCCAGGACTTCCGGCTCTGGCAGGGCGTTTTTGATAGCCCCTGGGTAGGCTTCAAACACTTTCAGTTCTTCTTCGAGGGGCCTTATTTCTGGCGGCTGTTTCGCAACACGCTGGTCATCAGCGGCCTCAATCTTCTTATTGTCTTTCCGGCGCCCATCTTGCTGGCGCTCTTGCTCAACGAGGTGCGCCATACCGTCTATAAGCGGACAATCCAGACCATCAGCTACCTGCCCCACTTTATTTCGTGGGTGGTGGTAGGGGGGATGCTGATCTACGTCTTTTCGGTGAACGTGGGCTTTGTCGCCAGGCTCATGGCAAGCTGGGGGATGGAGCCGATTCCCGTGTTGGGCAACGCCAAGTCCTTTCTGCCGCTCGTGGTGGGCAGCGCCATGTGGAAGGGCATCGGCTGGGGCGCTATCATCTATCTGGCCGCCATTGCCGGCGTCAACCCGGAACTCTACGAAGCCGCTATCATGGATGGGGCCAACCGCCTGCAACGTGTGCTTTACGTCACGCTGCCGAGCATTGCGCCGGTGATCGTCATCATGTTGATCCTCCAGATCGGCCAGTTGCTCGATGTGAACTTCTTCCAGTTGTTGATCCTCATGGGGTCGGATGCCAGCCTCTATGAGGTGGGCGATGTCTTTGACACCTGGGTCTACCGCATGGCCTTCTTCCAGGGGCAGATGAGCCTGGCTACGGCGGTCGGTCTCTTCAAGGGCGTGGTCGGTCTGATCCTGATCTGGGGAGCCAACCGCCTTGCCAACCGCATCAGCGATTCGGGGTTGTGGTAGAGAAAGGAAGTCACAATGGTTGCCCGTTCACGCTACAAGATCCGCAGCAGTTGGGGGTCGCGCCTGTTTGACGTAGCTAACTACACTCTGCTGGCGCTGTTGGGATTGATCACCCTGGGACCGTTTCTGTATCTGGTCTTTGGCTCGCTCACCGACGCCACGACCTACCGGCTCTCCGGTGTGACCCTCTGGCCGGGCAACTGGACGCTCGACTCCTATCGCATCTTGCTGGGTGGCGCCTCACGCGTCTATCAGGCCATCCGCGTGACGCTCTTCATCACAGTTGTCGGCACGGTGTTGAGTCTGGCGACAACCGCGGCGCTGGCCTACGGTCTCGCCAAGAAAAAGGCGCCTGGGCGCAACCTCTTTGTCTTCCTGGTCTTCTTTACGATCCTGTTTAGCGGCGGCATCGTGCCTTTTTATCTCGTCGTCAAGTGGGGCGGCATGATTGACACCCTCTGGTCGTTGATCATTCCCTTTATGATCAGCGCCTGGTATCTGTTGATCATGATGAAATTCTTTGAGGCTCTGCCCGGCGAACTGGAAGACGCCGGGCGCATCGACGGCTGCAGCGAACTCGGCATCTTCTGGCGCATTGTCCTGCCGCTTTCCAAACCGGTGCTGGCCACCATCGGCCTTTTCTACGCCGTCGAACGGTGGAACGAATGGTTCTGGGCCACCATTTTTCTGACCGATGACAGCTTACTGCCGCTGCAACTGGTCTTGCGCGGCATCCTCAGCCAGATGTTGCACATCACAGACCCCAACGCTGCGGTCGAGGCGTCGAAGATGCTTGTCACCGAAATGCCGCCGGTAGAAGTGCTGCGCATGGCGGCGATTGTCGTCACTGTGTTACCTATTGCGCTTGTCTACCCGTTCTTGCAGAAGTACTTCGTCAAAGGCGTGATGATCGGCGCCATCAAGGGCTGACCGCTCCCCGGTCACGCTTATCTCTCCCCGGTCACGCTTATCTCGATGATGGTACGATGGGCACTGACCGGTGATCAGTCACCAGATATCAGTGTCTCACTTCACTGATCTCTGATCACTTGTCACGAACTGTACTGACACATGAGGTTAGAGAGCTTAACGGGAGGTGCAACGCACTTTTCAAGTGCATCGCACCTGTAGCACCCTATCTAACCTGATGGGTCAATACAACTAACCACTAGTCACTGGAACCAATACTCAACAAGGAGGTACCATGCAATCACAACGCACCA
Organism: Chloroflexota bacterium; assembly: GCA_003577005.1. The sequence continues at coordinate 2,959 of QEUW01000472.1, forward strand.
TCGACCGCCGCAGCTTTTTGAAGGGTGCTGCCGGTCTGGGTGTAGCCGGGGCGCTGGCGGCATGCTCCCCAGGCGTCGCACCTCAGGCCGCGTCCACCAGCGGGCCGGCGCTCAAGTTTGCCGACAGAGCCTGTGTCTTCCGCTATATGACAGGCGGCTTTACCCAGGCTGGCCCCGAAGACAACCTGGTCAAGGAGTTGCAGGAAGAGGCGTTGCGCCAGGAATATGGCATCAATGTTGATATCCGCTACGAGTCGGCCAGTTGGGCGGATATTGACGCGCTCATGGAAGTGCGTCTACAAACCCAGGGCACCGACAGCGTGCAGCGCTACGCTGAGGCCGTGCTCAAGTGGATCGCCACGCCCGGCCTGATCCGTGACATCGACGACGCCGTGAAAGAGTACGGCCAGAATCTCATCCCCGCCTTCCCTGAGGTAGGCTGGAAGTTCTGGATGCGCGAAGATGAGAAGTACATGGCGATCCCCTCCATGCGCATCACTCCAGCCGATATCGAGTATCTCCATATCCGCCGCGACTGGCTCGACCAGATCGACCGCGATGTGCCGACGACGCTGGAAGAGCTGGAAGAGGTGCTCGAACTCTTCCGCGAACAGCGGCTCGGCGGCGATGTGACCATCCCGCTGGCGCTGGAGAACCCTAATTGGACCTTTGCCTCCTTCCTGTGTGGCCCGTGGGTGCCTGAGCCAGAGGAGCAATTGGCAATGATGGCGCGCGGCGAGGCCATCGACCGGCTCTATGGCTCGGTCATGCGCGAGGAGCGTCTGGATTATATCCAGCGCCTTTATGGCAAGGGTCTGCTCAACCCCGAATGGCCGACCTGGCAGTACGACCAGGTCTTCGATGCCGCTACATCCGGCATCATTGGCTGTCTGTCGGGTGGGTGGTGGCTGACCAATGATACGCTCCAACGCCAGGTGGAAGGCGCAGACCCGACGCAAGACTGGGTGCAGATCTTCCCGCCGCTCGGTCTGAAGGACAAGCCGGAGACCGGGCGGATCCAGGCCGGTGGTGCGCTGGAGCGGGGTTTGGTCGTCACCTCGTGGGCGGAATGCCCCGAAGCCATCGTCGCCCTGGCTGATTGGGAGAATAAGTCATTCGACAACTACTTGATCGCCCGCTATGGCATCCCCGACAAGCACTGGAAGTGGGGCGAGGGCGGCTGGATCGAAGACCTGCGCACCGCGCCGCCCAACCGCGAATATTCGGGCATGCGCGCCACGACGTGGACGACTGAATGGAGCAACAAGGCCGCGCTGCTCCCGCCGCGGCCCGGCATGGAACCCAAACAACCGGAGATCAATCTGTTGGTGCGCAAGACGCTCCACACCCGCCAACAAGCACACGTGCCAGAGGAGGGCGAATATCCCGCCATCACCCAGGTGGACCACTGGCTGCCCTATATGTTCAATGAATCCGCCATCCTCGAAGGCGACATGCAGACCACACGCAACGAGTACTTCACCAAGATCGTCAAGGGTGAACTGGAGGTGGTCGCCGGTTTACAGGAATTCTGGGACAAGTGGATGGCAGCCGGCGGTGAAGTGCGGCTGCGCGAGGTGACGGAACAGTTCAACCCCTGGATCGAAGCGAATCCGGAATGGAAGGACCCCAAAGCCAGCCTCTCGCCCGAATCCTGGAACACTGAACGTGTCCTGCCGCCGCGCAAGAACGCATAGGGACAGACATACAGTAGGGGTGGACACGTGTGCCTGCCCCTACTACCGTTCCGCATCTGGGACACAGGTGGCATCGCAAAATCACCCAAATGTCGTATTGCTAAGCCCACGTGGAGATGCTATGCTCAGAGCATCCCCACGTGGGAACAACTTTTTCGGCCTCACCACCCATCCTCAAGACTGAGCAATCACGATGTTGGTACGCTTCCCCATTCGTCGACGAGTATTCGCACTCCTGGCTCTGGCATGTGGGTTGACAGTGGCTATCGCCCGCTCCGCGCTGGCAGCTGCGGATGCACCACGAGTGCCGCAAGTCGAACAGGCGTTGGCGGCGTTACATGCGGCCAGCAATGGACAGGCTCTGGTGACCATCCACCCGGCGACTGGCGTCGCCCGCTTTGTGCGTATTCCGCCCGGCGCGGTGCAAGCCGCCACGATAGAAGCTACCCTTGCCGAGCAAGCCAACCATTTTCTGGCTGAGTTTGGTGGAGCCTTTGGCCTGCAAGACCCGGACCAAGAACTCCGTTTGTTGGCGGTCAAAACCGACCCACTGGGCGCAACCCGTTTTATCTATGAGCAGGTCTACCAGGGCGTTCCTGTCTTTGCTGGTGAACTGCGCATCCATTTTGATGGCACCGGCCAGTTGGTTGCCGCCAATGGTGTGATCATTCCTGACCTTGCGCTTAATTTGGCACCGAAACTTGCGCCAGACGAGGCCGCTGCCATCGCCCACGGTTCTGTCGCCACCCGACAGCCCGACGCACGAGCCGCAGCCACCGGGCAGCTTCAGATGCAGGTGACAGGTCTTGTTGTCTTCCGCACCAATCTTGCCCAGGGGCTGCCGGGGCAGAATCATCTTGTCTATGAGGTACGGGTGCTGGCTGATCGCGCGGTGCATGAATCTGTC
>QEUW01000035.1 GCA_003577005.1 Chloroflexota bacterium
GAACGGGTGATGGCGGTCTCCATGGCGTCGAGCGCCATGCGGATGTCGGCGCGATTCTTGCCGGCGCGTACGCTGTAGATCTGCACCAGATCGACGGCGTTGTTCATCAGCTCATCGCGATAGCGTGAAAAACGGCTCCAATCGCCATAACAGCGTTTGAGCACTACTGGGCCTCGGCTTTGCAGATATTCCATTAACGGCGTCAGTTCAAAGTCGAGAAACTCCTGTTCGGCCCAGAGCGCGACATTTTCAAAATCGATAAAGACGGCAATCTGGTTATTCATAACAAGTAAGACCCCTATACGAAATCTGTTTTTGAGGATAAGTGTACCACGTTTCATCCAAAATGGATAGACCCACGTGCCTGGAAGTCGGGGCTTTTTCCGTTTCCATCTATTTCAGTATCCTGACAACCTGTGCGGCAAGCAGCTGGTAAAATTTGACGCCGGAGTCAAGTGAACATCATCTGTTCATCTGGGGCGAAGGCGATTCCTTACGCTTCCAAATTCAAACAATTTGCTAATACAAACCATACACCAGACTTATGGATCTGGTTTACAATGTACTAAGCAAACAAAATTGCCGTGCGTGATCAACTATGGCTTGAAACGAGTCAATTTGTACTCGTACGAAAACGTTATCGGAGGCAAAGCAAGAGATGGCTAAGATTATCGGTATCGACCTGGGTACGACGAACAGCGTTGTGGCGGTGATGGAAGGTGGCAACCCCACCGTGATCGCCAACGCCGAAGGCAGCCGCACGACGCCGTCGGTGGTCGCGTTCACCAAGACCGGTGACCGCCTGGTCGGGGTGACGGCCAAGCGCCAGGCCGTAGTGAATCCTGAAAATACGATCTATTCGGTCAAGCGTCTTATGGGGCGCCGTATCGACGACGCCGAGACCAAGAAGACCATGCAGATGGTCCCCTACCAGATTGTCGAGGGGCCAAACCATGATGCGCGTGTGTCGGTTCCGATCAAGAACAAGGTCTACACACCGCAAGAGATCAGCGCTATGATCCTGGGTAAGCTCAAGCGGGATGCTGAGTCGTACCTGGGTGAAGAGGTCAAGCAGGCGGTCATTACCGTACCGGCTTACTTTAACGACAGCCAGCGCCAGGCGACCAAAGACGCCGGCCAGATCGCCGGTCTCGAGGTGCTCCGTATCATCAACGAGCCGACTGCTGCTGCTGTAGCCTATGGGCTGGACAAGAAGAATGACGAGACCATCCTGGTCTTTGACCTGGGTGGTGGTACGTTCGATGTTTCGGTGCTCGAAGTCGGTGAAGGCGTGATCGAGGTCAAGTCCACCAATGGCGACACACACCTGGGTGGCGACGACTGGGACGAGCGCATTGTGCATTGGCTGGTCGAGGAATTCAAGAAGGAACAGGGTATCGACCTGAGCCAGGACCGCCAGGCGTTGCAGCGTCTGCGCGAGGCGGCGGAGAAGGCGAAGATCGAGCTGTCGTCCACGCCGCAGAGCGAGATCAACCTGCCCTTTATTACGGCGGATAGCTCTGGGCCCAAGCACTTGGCGATGACCCTGAGCCGTTCCAAGTTCGAGCAGTTGACCGCCGACCTGTTGGAGCGCTGTAAGGCGCCCTTCTTCAATGCGTTGAAGGATGCTGGCCTCAAGGCGCAAGACCTGAACGAGGTGGTGCTGGTTGGTGGCTCGACCCGTATGCCCATGGTGCAGGAACTGGTGCGCAGCCTCACCGGTAAGGAGCCCCACAAGGGTGTCAACCCTGATGAGGTGGTGGCCGTGGGTGCGGCAGTCCAGGCCGGTGTGTTAGGTGGCGAGGTGAGCGATCTGCTCCTGCTGGATGTGACCCCGTTGAGCCTGGGTCTGGAGACGTTGGGCGGCGTGATGACCGTGCTCATCCCGCGCAACACCACGATCCCGACCAAGAAGACCGAGGTCTTTAGCACGGCGGCGGATAGCCAGACCGCGGTGGATATTCATATCCTCCAGGGTGAGCGCCCCATGGCGGGCCAGAACAAGACGTTGGGCAACTTCCGGTTGGATGGGATTCCGCCCGCCCCGCGTGGCATCCCGCAGATCGAGGTGACCTTTGACATCGACGCCAACGGCATCCTGAACGTCAACGCCAAGGACAAGGCCACGAGCAAGGAGCAGAGCGTCAAGATCACGGCCTCCACCAACCTCTCGCAGGATGAGGTGGACCGCCTGGTCAACGAAGCCAAGTCACACGAGAACGAGGATCGCCAAGCGCGTGAACTGGCCGAGGCGCGTAATACGGCGGACAACCTGGTCTATGTGACCGAGAAGTCGCTCATCGAACTGGGCGACAAAGTGCCCGCCACCGACCGCGGCCAGATCGAGAATGTGATCGAGGAACTCAAGCAGGCCAAGGAAGGCAGCGACATCGCCCGCATCCGCAGCCTAACGGATCAACTACAGCAGGCCAGCCATGCGCTGACCCAGCAGATGTACTCGCAGCAGCAGGCCAACGGTGCAGGCCCAACACCTGAAGGCGATGAAGGCCCCACCGGCCAGAATGGCGCCGGCCGCAGCGAGGACGATGTGGTCGAGGGCGAATACCGCCAGGTCTAACCATAAGGGCAGACCCACGTGTCTATCCCGGTGGCCGTTCACCCAATGGGGCAGACACGTGGGTCTGCCCCTACCAAAACGAAATGGCAAACAGGCGGGGCAATCATGCTCCGCCTGTTTACTAGAATCAGGGATTAGGAATTAAGCCATCCCATTCCCTACTACGACAGGATGAGGTGCAGCCGCACCTAATTCTTAATTCCTGATCCCTAATCCCAAAGAGAGAGCGAATGGGCATGTCGAATATCTTTTATCCAAACGACCCACGGCGCCCGTACCGACCTGCGCGGATGTCCAGCCCAGAACCACGGCTGACGGTGGAAGACTATGAGAAGCTGGCCGCCGCTTATCAGGAATTAAAAGGGCGCTTTGAGCAGCAGGTCAAGCGTATTGAGGAACAACAAAAACAGCTCGAAGCTCAAAAGACCGAGCTGTCGATCAAAGACGAAGCATTGCAACGACAAAGCGCCGACCTAAAACAACTGGAGAGCGACCTGCTCTGGACGCGCGCTGCGCTCGACCAGGCGCAAAAGGCGCAGGAAGACGAAGCCGGCGAGAACTGGCAGGAGCGTTATATCGCCCTCCAGGCCGAAGTCGAAAACTTGCGCAAACGCTGGGAGCAGCGTTACACCGCCGAGGTGCAAGAGGCGCGTAACCGCATCCTCGCCGATATGCTGCCGCTGGCCGACCATCTGGACCTGGCGCTGCAACACGCCGGCTCGCTCGATGCGGAACAGATGCAGACCTTTGTCGCCAATATCGAGGCGACACGGCGCGCCTTTTTAGAAACGCTCAAACGCTATGGCGTCGAGCGGCACGACCCCCAAGGCCAGCCCTTCGACCCGAACCGGCAGGAGGCAGTCGGCCATATCGTTGATGGGCAAACGCCCGCCGACCATGTGGCCCAGGTGATCCAGGCCGGCTATCTGGACGGTGAACGCATCCTTCGCCCGGCGCGCGTACTGGTCAGTAAGGGAGCGTAGAACGCAGAACATAGAACGAGAATACAGAAGCTGTTCTGCGCTCTACGTTCTGCGTTCTACGTTTGTGAGAGGTGATTATGGAATTCAAAGATTATTATAAGATTCTTGGCGTCAGCCGGAATGCAAGTGAGAAAGAGATCAAAAAAGCGTTCCGCAAGCTCGCCCAGCAGTATCACCCGGATAGAAACCCCGGCGACAAAGAGGCGGAGCGGAAATTTAAGGAAGTAAACGAGGCGCACACTGTGCTGGGCGATCCCGAAAAGCGCGCCAAGTATGATAAGTTCGGGGCCCAGTGGGAGCAGTACGAACGCGCTGGTGTGCGGCCCGAGGATGTCGGCTGGGGCGGTTTTGGCAGTGGCGGCATGGGTGGCGGGCGCACCCGTACAGTCACCCCCGAAGAGTTCGAGCAGATGTTTGGCGGCAGCGGCTTCTCCGACTTCTTCCAGACTCTCTTTGGCGGGGGCATGCCCGGCGGTATGGGTGGGCGAACTGGCCAGCAATACCGGCAGCGAGGCGGCTTTGACCCATTTACCGGGATGCAAGAAGCGGTAAACGAAGTGCCCGTCCAGATCACGCTGGAGGAGGCTTTCCACGGCACGACGCGGATGGTACAAATGGGGGATGGTACGCGCCTTGAGGCCACGATCCCGCGCGGTGTCAAGACCGGCTCTAAGGTGCGGATGCGCGGCGCTGTGGGCCAGGGCGACCTGGTGCTCAAGGTGGAAGTGCTCCCGCACGCGCAATTTACGCACGAGGGCGACAACCTGCGCGTCAAGATTCCAGTTGACCTGTACACAGCCTTGCTTGGCGGTGAAGCCAATGTGCCTACGCTGGAGCGCCCGCTGGCGCTGACCATCCCTGCTGGTACACAGCATGGCAAGCTCTTCCGCCTGCGCGGCCAGGGGATGCCCCACTTGAGACAGCCCGACCAGCGCGGCGATCTGCTGGCTGAGGTCAACGTGGTGCTGCCCACCAACCTGAGCGACGAAGAAAAGCGGCTTGTACAGCGGCTGCGTGAATTACGCCGGGGCCAATAAGAACCTATCCGAATAACGGTTGCGAGTCCGACAACTACACCTGCGAATCGAGTTGGTCACAGAGTTATTCGGATAGGCACTAAGAAACTATCTCAAAATCGGTTGTGGCTCTGGACTTCTTCCGAGCAGCACCGGTGTGGCACAGAGATCTTGAGATAATTTCTAAATAGTAGGGCAAGCTGCCAGCTTACCCTACTAGGGTACGTCCGAAATTTGGGGCAAGTAGGGCAAGATGGATGCTTGCCCGCTGTAGCCCGCATTCCGGGAAAGGGCCGGGGAGCGTCTGGTTGTGAAAGCTGATGGCGGCCCTTTCCCGGAATGCTCGTGCCGCTCAATTCTCGCCCCAAATCCTGGACACACCCACCCTCCTAACCTGCTTTGACGCACCGCGCCAATTGTGCTAAGATGGTCGTAGGACAAGACGCCAGCTTGTTCGGTCTGCGTTTATTGTCACTGCACTGAACCAATCCACCCGGCGGCCACACAGTTATGCCACTTATCAAGCGTTACCCCAATCGCAAGCTCTACGATACCACAGCCAAACGCTATGTCACTCTGGAGCAGGTCACCGATCTGATCCGCCAGGGTGAGGATGTTCATGTGGTTGACTACGAGAGTGGTGAAGATTTGACCAACATGATCCTCTCTCAGATCATCCTGGAGCAGGAAAAGAAGCGGGGGGGCTTTCTTCCACGTTCGCTACTCACCGGCCTGATCCGCAGCGGCGGCGAAACGATCGACCAGATGCGCCATTCGGTCCAGAGCGGGCTGGAGAGCGCTCGCAGCCTGACCGACGCCACGCCGCTCGAAGGACAGATAGCGCGCCTGGTTGAAAGTGGCAAGGTTTCGCTCGAGCAGGTGCAGACGTTGCTCAACCTCGACGACCGTATCACTGCGGTGCTTCACCGGCTCAACGTTCCCACCCACCAGGAATTGCAGGCGTTGCAGGCACAGCTTGATGCGCTCGATAGTAAGTTGGATCGGTTGTTGGCGGCTAAACCGCCGCGCCATAAAACGAAACGATCAAAGGAATGATCCCGCATGAACAGCGGTGTACGTAAGCTCGACGATGAGCAGGGTAAGGTAGCGCTAGTACTCGCCGGTGGCGGGATCACAGGCGCAGTCTATGAGGCGGGGGCGCTTTTCGCCATCAACAACCTGTTAGTAGGGCGAACGGTCAACGATTTTGACATCTATGTGGGTACAAGCGGTGGCGCACTCGTGGCTGCTTTGATCGCCAACGGTTTTACACCGCCGGAGATCATGCAACTCATCGACCGGAGCCACCCCGAAATACGTAACATGCGGGTTGGCGATCTCTTCGACCTGAACCCCGCTCACTTTCTGCACCGGCTGCGTAGGCTACCTGGCGCGCTCTATCGCGCTGGTCGCGATGTGATGAAACAGGGCAGAGAGGCAGCGCTGACCGATATTTTGTGGGAACTGGCGGAAGTATTGCCCAGTGGTTTTTACAGCACGGCAGCGCTGGAGCGTTATGTGCGGGAACTGCTCACGATGCCTGGCCGCAGCAACGACTTTCAGACCTTGTGCAAGGAGCTCTATATCGTTGCCACCGACTTGGATACCGGTCGCCGCGCCGTCTTTGGCCGCAGCGACCATAGCGAGGTCCCCATCAGCCGGACTGTAGCCGCCAGCGGCGCCGTGCCCGTGCTCTATCGCCCAGTCCAGATCGGCGAGCGCGATTATGTGGATGGCGGTCTGCAAGGCGCAGCCAGTCTCGATCTGGCCATCGAAGCAGGGGCAAGGTTGATAGTCTGCATCAACCCGATGGCCCCGCTGAATACGGTTCAGGCGCAGGCGGAGCATCATTACATCCGCGAACATGGCTTTCAGGCCGTCTTTAACCAGTCGATACGCACTTTGCTCCATGCTGGCGTGCGCTATCACGTCAAGAACTTGCGCGCCAAATACCCACTCGTCGATATCATTCTCATCGAGCCACAGTGGGACGACCACGCCATGTTTCGCTATAACCCCATGCACTACCGTAGCCGCCAAGCCGTGGCCGAACATGGCTTCCGCAGCGTGACGACCGGTCTCCTCAGCAACCCGGATCTGTTGCGCCGCGTTCTGGGCCGCCACGGCATCGAGTTGCAACATGACTCTGTCCCTATGGCGCCGGCCGAAGTAGATGCTGACTTTTCGTCAGGTGGCAGCTCTGTTGCCGATGGCCTCCCATCGCTTGCAGACACCCTGGCTGAACTAGAAGTCATCTTGGGGCGGCTCAAGCACCAGCCGCCAGTAGAGCAACCGTAGGTGCGGTTTCCCTACTGCATCCTTCTCTTCACGGGGATCGTGCGGTATGGAGACCGCACCTGCTGTCCTTTTCCTAATACTACAGCCGCACTTCTACACCGACCTTCGGGCGCAGAGGTCTCTGTTATGTTCCGGGTAAGTGCGGTTATAGCACTAAGAAACTATCTCAAAATCGGTTGTGGCGCCGGCGAGCTTTTGTGTAGCACAGGTGTGGCACAGAGATTTTGAGATAATCTCTAAATCTGTGTTCTATATTCAGACCAGCCCCGCCAACGCTTCGACAATTTCCAAGGTTGCCTTGGGGCGCCCCAGGCTGCGCGCCCGTTCTGCCAGTTGATGGCGTTCGGCAACGTTAGGACCAAACCAGCGACCGACGATGGCCGCGATCTCGTCCGGCTCTCTGGCAAAGACGCCCACCCCGTTGTTGACCACAAAGGGCACATTCCCCTCTTCCTGCCCTGGAATAAAGCCGCTCAGAATAATGGGCAGCCCGCAGACTAGCGCCTCGGCAATGGTGCCCGGCCCGGCTTTGGTAATGATACAGTCGCAAGCAGCCATCCACTCTTGCATGTTATGGACAAACCCGTGGATCACCGTCGGGATCGGCCAGTTGTAGCTGGCCAGCCGTTGTTGGAGCCGCTGGTTGCGTCCACAGATGACCACAAGTTGCCCGTGCGGGCCCCCTGGGCCGGCCAGTTGTCGCGCCACCGCCCGCGCAATCGCCGCCACCGGGCCAATCCCTTCGCCGCCGCCAACCAGCAGCGCTGCCGGCAGATCGGGCTGTAACCCCAATACTCGGCGAAGCTCGGCCTGGGGTCTGGATGACTGGGCAAAGGCTGGACGGATAGGCAGGCCGGAGAGCTGCAACTGTCCCGGACGTAGACCCGCCTGCACCCCGCGTTGAAACGCCTCCTCGCTGGCGACAAAACAACGATCTACTTCTGGGTGATACCAGAGCGGATGCGCCGAGGCCAGGTCTGTGACAACGGTCGCGAGGGGTGGGTCGTGCCCCAGCCGGTCGAGCGCCAGCAGCGTCATCTCATGCACTAGTGGGTGGACCGAGACGATCAGATCCGGTGCAAAGTGGGCCAACGCCTGGCTCACCTGCGGGGCGCTATAGCGGGCCAACGTATTGACCAAAGATCGGACCGAACGAGGGAAATTCTCGCTGTCGAAGAGCAATCCCCACAGCCAGGGGGTACGGTGGGTCACCCACGGGTAGAGCGGTGGCAAACGATTGAGCGGCCAGGGCAGATGGTCGATGAGCAGGTCGATGATGTCAACCTCAAAACGGTCACCATAACATTGGGTAAAGCCAGCCTTGAGGGCTTCGGCGCTGGCGCGATGGCCACCGCCGGTGTTGCTCATCAAGATGAGGATACGGTGTTGCGTCACGTGCTGTCAATCGATGAAGGATAAAAAACGATAGAAGATTGCATTGGCATTTCCAGCCGCTTTCAGTAGACCACAGCCTGCCCCAGTTGGATAGTCAATCCAGCGACGGATAGGTCTTCCCGCTGCAAGCGTTGCACTCTACTGATTTTACAATCAACCAGCGTGAATTACCAATCATCAATAGGCACCGCGACCAAAGAGTACAGCGGGGAAAGAGCGAAGCAGCAGGCTGAAGTCCAGCGCCAGGCTCCAGTTCTCGACGTAGTAGATATCGAGCAGCACCATCTCGTCAAAGGTCAGGTCGCTGCGACCACTCACCTGCCACAGGCCGGTGATGCCGGGGTTGGTGACCAGCCGCTTCTTGTGCCACTCTTCGTACTGTTCGACTTCGTGGGGAAGGTTGGGCCGTGGGCCAATGAGGCTCATCTCGCCGCGCAGCACGTTGTAGAGCTGGGGCAACTCATCCAGGCTGAAACGGCGCAAGAAGCGACCGACACGGGTACGGCGCGGGTCATCGCGCACTTTGAAGAGCGGCCCGCTGGCCTGGTTGAGGTCGGCCAACGTGTGCTGCATCTCTTCGGCTCCGTTGATCATCGAGCGGAACTTATAACAGCGGAAGGGTTTGCCATTCCGCCCAATGCGCCACTGAGCATAGAGGATCGGGCCGGGCGAATCCAGCCGGATCGCCAGCGCAATCAGCCCCATGAGGGGCAACGCCAGCACGCCCGACCCGATCACCAAGATCAAGTCGGTGATGCGCTTGATAACAAAATTCCAGCCCTGGATCGAGATCGCGCGTGTGCTGAGCAGCGGGATGCCGTTGAGCACCTCGACGTGGAGTTGCTCTTTGGTCAACTGGAAGAAGTCGGGCACCACCTGGGCGCGCACCCCCGCCTGTTCGCAGATGCGCAACAGCCGCTGGATCCTGCGGTGGCTCTGCCAGGGCAGACAGATAATGACGCTGTCGGCCCGCTGTTCGGCGATCACCGACTCCAGGTTGTCGATGGGGCCAAGCGCCCGAAAGGGGCCGATGTCGGTGACGCCCTTGGCCGGGTGGTCATCCATAAAACCGACCAGTTGATAGCCCAAATCGGGCCGTGCGGCCACCGTCCGCATGATCATCCGGCCCACTTCGCCAGCGCCCACCAGCAGCACCCGCTGCACGCCGATCCCATATTGGCGCAAATGGCTGAGCGCCAGGCTGATCGCCAACCGGCTGATCCCCAGCAAGAGCGTGACCAGGAGCGCCGTGTAGAGATAGATCAGACGGCTGTAGAGCACCTGGCGAAAGGTCAGGCTGATCGCAATCAGCACCACCACCCCTAGTGTGGTCGCGGCGCCGATGGCGTACATCTCTTCCACCGGGCTCCGGCCAGCGCGATAGGGGTAGACGCCAGAAAAGCGGAAAGCAAGCAGCACCATGATCACCAGGATGATGGCAAAGGGTGCATAGTCACGCAGGCTGAGTTGAAAAGCGGGATCAACGGCGCGGAACCATTGTAACTGGTAGCGCACATAATAGGCGATGCCAAACGCAACCAGGATCAAAAACGCATCAGAAACGACCAGCAGATAGCGCCACCAGGTAGGGTCTACCTTGTGCATCAACGCGGCAAATGGACTGGCTGTCACCGCTCGCTTGTGGTTGCTGTTTTGTGGCGCCGATAACTCGGCCAGGCCAATCGGTTTGAGTGAAGCCATAGCAATGTGTGTCTCGGAGAGAGGGCCATGGGACTGCGGTTGGCGAATCAGCTTACCACTTTGGTTTTCCTGACGATCAGGGGGAAACATAAACATAGCACGGTAGTCTACCACAGCCAGTGGGAGCCGCAAAAGCACCCCCAACAAAAGGATGAGCCGTTCTCAGCCTATTGCCGTATTAGATTTTGTAGGAACACAGCAGAAGTAGATAGGTAACAAACACTATCTACCCAGCTACCTGTCTATTTGCGTTCCGATAAATTCTATCATAGACATCGAGTGTGGCCGCGGCCGTCCGTTGCCAGGTGAAGCATTGGGCGCGGGCCAGACCGCGGCGCCGCAATTCAGCGCGCAGGGCAGGCTGCGTGACCAGGGCCTGGATGGCGGCGATGAGCGCCTGATCCTGCCCAGCGGGAAAAGTCAGCGCACTGTCGCCGGCCACCTCCAACAGGCTACTTGCCCGGCTGCACAGGACTGGCGTGCCACAGGCCATGGCCTCCAGCACCGGCAGGCCAAACCCCTCAAGGAGGCTGGGATAGACAAAGAATTCAGCCGCCCGATACCAATCCGGCAACTCCTCATCGGGGATAAAGCCGGGAAAATCTACTTGTCCAGCCAACCCCAAAAGATCCACTAGCTTAAAAATTTCGTTGTAATACCAGCCTTTTGCCCCGGCCAACACCAGCCGGACAGAACGATCCTCAGGTTGCGCAACTCGCAGCCAGGCTGCAAACGCCCGCAGCAACTGCGTCAAATTCTTGCGCGGCTCCAACGTGCCCACATAGAGCGCAAACCGTTCTGGCAGGCCGTGTTGCTGGCGAAACATGGCCACCGCCGCCGGGTCACCAGGGCGGAACTGCTCGGCTACACCATTGTGGATAACGCTGATCTTGCCCGCCGGCACACCAAAATAGTGCATCACATCATCTGCCGTCTGGTGGCTGACGGCGATCACATGCCGCGCTCTTTGGACACTAGCCCGGCACATCCGTGTCAGATAGCCTCGTTTGGCGGCGGGTAACTTCTCTGGCACTCGCAAAAAGCTCAGATCATGCACCGTCACAACCCCTGGCGTACAAGTCGCCAGCGGCAACACATTGACCAGGCCATGCACCAGATCGGCGCGCTGCCGATGCAATTCGATAGGAAAGATGGTCTGTTCCCAACCAATGCGCAGGAGCGGGTCTTGGAACAAGGAAGGCGTGCGCTGAAGCCGGACCCCCGCCACCTGAAAGTTGGGATCACTCAGAAACGCCGTCAGCGTCTTGTCGGTTCCATTCTCTGCCCATCGGCCAAGGGACTGTAGCAAATGACGGCTGTAATTGCTGACACCTGCCCCGCGATAGCTCTGCGCTGTGCTCACCAACTGCGCATCGATGACGACGTGCATACTTCCCTTCACCGCCCGGCAAGCAACCGTTTGTAGGCAGCCACCGTCTGCTCGGCCACTGAGGTCATTGTATAGCGCGCCAACACGCGGCGGCGCCCAGCATCGCCCAGATGGTTTCGTTCCTCACGCCGGTCGAGCAACCGTTGCAGGTGTCCCTGCAACAGAATGCTATCCCCCTCACCAAAGATCAGACCGGCATCGCCGATCACCTGGGGGATCTCACCACAGTCGCTGCCAATGACCGGAACACCACACGCCATCGCCTCGATCAGGACACGACCAAACTGTTCTTTCCACGTGGGTGTGGTGCGGCTTGGCAGGACAAAAAGATCCAGATTCTGGTAAAAGGCGGGCATTTGCGTGCTGGCAAGCGGGCCACACCAATGGACCTGCCCGGCGATGCCCACTTCCTGCGCCAGGTAGCGTAACTGTTGTTCTTCACTCCCACCACCGGCAATGTCAAGTTGCCAGGCTCCCTGCAACCCGGCACATGCCCGTAACAGCAGATCGATCCCTTTTTCGGGTAAGAGTCCGCCCGCATATCCGATGCGAACGGCGGCAGCCGGCTCACGAGTGGAGGGCGACGGAGCGAAGACCGTGGGGTCAACCCCAAACTGCGGGATCACGGCAATCTCCCCCTTGTAGCCTTTACGCCGCAAGATTCGGCACGCCTCCTGGTTACCGGCGATCGCCAGCGGAGCTAGCCGGTAATTTGCCCGTTCTAACCAGCGAAAAGGATAGGGATAACGCCGGTAGAGATTCTGCCAGGTAAAAAAGGTGCCGGCTGCGCCCAGCTTATTTGCCGCACGTAACCCCAGCCAGGTAGCAAGATTATACGGTTCTTCGTCCATGTGAACAAGGTGGGGGCGGAGTTGAGCAAGCTCACGGGCCAGCGTCGGGTAGTGGTGCAGGTGATAGTCACCGTTGAAGCGGAGGGGAATCACCCGAAAGATGTAGCCCTGCGTATGACAAGGCTGTGCCTCCTGCCTGCCCCGCCGATCCTGCCAATAGGGCGGTACCAGCACGGTCAAGTCTACACCCAGCCGGGCAATTTCTTCGGCCTTACGTTGGTAAGCGCCCACCACCAACGCTTTGCTGACCAGTACGACTCGCATTGGGAGCATTATAGCTGTGTGGCGCACGTAGAGCAAGCTGCCATTTTGCTCTACAAGGCCAGTGGTGGTGCGATCACCCGGAGCGCCCCCGGCAAAACCTGGCACTGCACCGGCACTTTGCCCAATACCTCGCCATCGTACTGCACTGTCTGCATCGGTTTGGTTGTCAGAGTCACTTCTTTCGCCTGCCAGTACTGCAGCGTCTGGTTGATCTCGGCATCAACCGGCAGCGCTTCCACTTTGTCTACACTTTGTACCTGTCTGAGACCGGAAATCGTGCCGAGGAGGTCAAAGAGCGAGCGCAGGCTCGCCTGCTGCACCACAATCACATCGAGCATTCCATCGCTGATATCGATGGTGGGAATCAGATTGACTCCGGCCTGCCCCAGGTTGCCCGAATTGGCGATAAGACAGGTGATCCCGTCGGTCTCTACTTCTTTGCCGTCGATTGTCAGCTGATAGTGGGAAATGATTGGCTGGGTCAAATTTTGCATGGCTGACCAGAAATAGGCAAAGACACCAAAGCGGCTTTTGAGTTCGCGGTCGGCCTGTTCCACCATGGCCGCTTCAAAACCGACACCGACGCGCAAGATAAAATGGTGGCCATTGACCATCCCCATATCGACCGCCCGTACGGCGCTGGCCGGGTCGCAGACGGTGAGGCAGGCCTGTTCCAGGTCGGCGGGAATACCCAACTCCACCGACATCACGTTGGCCGTCCCGCCGGGGAGGATGGCCATAGGCACGCCGGAGCCGGCAAGACCGCTTGCCACCTCGGCCACCGTGCCATCTCCACCGTAAGCGGCCACGATGTCGGCGCCTTCGGCAGCCGCCTGGCGCGCCTGCTCACGGCCATCTCCTGCCTTTTTGGTGATCGAAATGTCCCAATCAAAGCCACAGGCGGGGAAGATGGTATTAAAGAGGCCAAGAACGGGAGTGTCCCGTCCGGCAGCTGGATTGATAACAATATGGATGCGGCGCGGCTCTGGCACAGTTGTGTTCCTCCACCTAGAGTGTGATAGACTAGAGCTACTGTCTATACCTACAAATGCTCCTGCAAGATAGTATACCCGAGGGAAGCCGCACTGGCAGTAGATTCGTGTGCAATTGTAGGATTCAGATCAAGATGGATATGCCGCCGTTTATGAATAAACCACAACCGATCCGCCAACCCTTGCGCGAGGAAGATATGCCGCCAACTCCCTGGCCCCTCTTTACGGCCTGGTTGGATGAGGCGCGCGGCAGCAATGATGTCTATGAACCCGGCGCCATGACCCTCGCTACAGCGACGCTTGACGGACGCCCGTCGGCGCGCGTCGTCCTCATGCGTGGCTACGATGAGCGCGGTCTCTGTTTCTATACCAATTACGACAGCCGCAAAGGCATTGAGTTGGCCTACAACGCCCGTGCTGCGTTCGTCTTCTGGTGGGGCGCACTGGGCCGGCAGATCCGCGGCGGAGGCGGCATCGAACGACTCACGGCGGAAGAATCCGACGTCTACTATCACTCGCGCCCGCTGGGCAGCCGGCTGGGCGCCTGGGTCTCACCCCAAAGCCAGGTGATCGCCAGCCGGGCGGTGTTGGAGGCCGAACTGCACCGGCTCGAAGCCCAATACGCCGATCACGCACCCCAACGCCCGGCCAACTGGGGCGGCTATCGTTTGGCGCCGGAGCAATTCGAGTTCTGGCAGAGCGCCCCCTACCGGCTCCACGATCGGCTCTGTTATACGCGCCAGGCGGATGGCGCCTGGACCCTAGTGCGTCTGGCCCCTTAGAACGCAGAACGTAGAACGCCGAACGAGTAAGCCTTAATAGAATTCGCCAGAGAGAACTCACTCTCTCAGTCTCCAAACCATGTCTCTCACCGATCTGCTCCAGGGTTTTCGTAAGGACCCCCAGTTCATGGCGAATGTCATGGCCTGGCGAACTTTGCCGGCGCGTGCGGGTCGATTTGCCGCCATTCCGCCCGATCTGCACCCGGCGTTGCACCGGGCGCTTGCCCGGCGCGGCATCGAACAACTCTACCTTCATCAGGCGCAGGCGGTCGGACTGGCGCTCCAGGAGAAAGATTTTGCCGTCGTAACGCCTACCGCCAGCGGCAAAACGCTCTGTTACACCCTGCCGGTGCTCCACACCCTGCTCAGCGACCCATCCGCCCGGGCGCTTTATCTCTTCCCCACCAAAGCACTCGCCCATGACCAACTGGATGAGACGCGCACCTGGGTGTCGGCTCTTGGCCAGACGGATACCACTCTCCCACTCCCTGTCTCCACCTACGATGGCGATACTCCGTCCGCCCAACGTGTTGCCATTCGCCGTAATGCCCGGCTGATCCTCAGCAACCCGGATATGCTGCACAGCGGGATTCTGCCCTATCACACGGCATGGGCCGACTTTTTTGCCGGGTTACGCTATGTGGTGATCGACGAGATGCATACCTATCGGGGTGTCTTTGGCAGCCATGTGGCCAATGTGCTGCGGCGCTTGCAACGGATCTGCGCCTTCTACGGTAGCCGGCCGCACTTTATCGCCACCAGCGCCACCATCGCCAATCCGCAACAACTGGCCGAGCGCCTGGTCGAACGTCCAGTGACAGTGATCAACGAAAATGGCGCACCCCAGGGTGAGAAGCATCTCATCCTCTACAATCCCTCCGTCTACGACGCGGAACGAGGACTGCGCCGCAGCAGTGTGCTCGAAGCCCAGGAACTGGCCGTACGCTGCATTCTTGGCGGCCTCCAGACCATCGTCTTTGCCCGCGCCCGGCTCACCACTGAAGTGCTGTTGACCTATCTGCGCGAGCGCATGGCGCAAGTGCGGGATACGGAATGTCAGCAGCATTTGCCACGCGATTCCGCACTCTGGGGCGCCCGTTGGGCCCCACCTTCCGCATTCCGTGGCTACCGCGGCGGCTATCTGCCGCACGAGCGGCGCGCCATCGAGGGCGGGTTGCGCAGTGGCGAAGTGCGGGCGGTGGTGACGACGAATGCGCTGGAGCTGGGCATCGACATCGGCCAGTTGCAGGCAGCGATCCTCTGCGGCTATCCGGGCAATATTGCCAGCACCTGGCAGCAAATGGGGCGCGCTGGCCGGACGCTCGATGCTGCGCTGGCGATCCTGGTGGCAACCGGTGGCGCGCTCGACCAGTATGTCATCCTCCACCCCGAATTTCTGTTCGAGCGTTCACCCGAACAGGCGCTCATCAACCCGGATAATTTGATGATCCTGGTCGAGCATCTGCGCTGCGCCGTCTTCGAGGCGCCATTTGAGGAAGGGGAGACCTTTGGCGCTTCTCTCTTTACTGCCGATGTATTGCATCTGCTGGTGGAAGAGGGCGCCGTCCAGCAACATGGTGGTCGATTTCACTGGAGCGGCGAGGGGTACCCTGCCCGGCGCATCAGTCTGCGCACCGCTACGAGTGATACGGTTGCGATTCAGGTACAGCGCAACGAGAACGGAGTGGGTGCGTCCCGCGGCCCCAATGTGGTGGCCGCCCAACCGGAGATCATCGGTGTGATCGACCATGCCAGCGCTCCCTTGTTGTTGCATGACGGCGCGATTTATCTCCACGAAGGGCAGAGCTATCGTGTCGATCAGCTTGACCTGGCGCAAAATCTGGCCCACGTGAGATCGGTAGTGGTCGATTACTACACCGAAGCGGCCACCGAAACGCAAATCGACATCCTGGCCGAACATGAACAGCGGCAAGCAGATCTGGCGCGTGTAGCGCACGGTGATCTGCAAGTGCAGACCCAGGTGATCGGCTTTCGCCGCGTCAAGCGTTTTACCCACGAGAATCTGGGTGTCCAGCCGCTCGACTATCCACCGCAAGTAACTGAAACCAGCGGTTACTGGTTTAGCGTTCTGCCGGAAGCCCAGCGCCAGTTGGAGCGCACCGGGCAGTGGTTCGATTCGGCCAATGACTATGGCCCAAACTGGCAGGAGCAACGAATTCGCGTGCGCGCTCGTGATGGCTACCGCTGTACGCTCTGCGGTGCGCCGGAGCCGGCCGGTCGCCAGCACGATGTCCACCATCGGGCGCCCTTTCGCACCTTTGGTTATGTACCCGGCCTGAACGAGAATTATCTGCTTGCCAACGAGTTGGAGAACCTGGTGCTGCTCTGCCGCAACTGCCACCAGCGCATGGAGGCGACCGTGCGCGTCCGCACGGGGCTGGATGGGGTCGCCTATGCCCTGGGTAATCTGGCACCGCTTCACCTCATGTGCGATGCACAGGACATCGGCGTCAGCGTTGTCCGGCCCGACCGGACGGTCAAAGCTGAGGTGAGCGAACAGAGTGAGATGAATCAATCTTCATCATCCGTCACGCAGCGGCTGCCAACCATCTTTATCTACGAGCGGGCTGTGGCCGGGCTTGGCTTTTGCGCCCGGCTCTACGAGTTGCATGATCGGCTATTGAGGGCGGCGCGCGAACTCATCGTCTCCTGTCCATGCCGAGACGGATGCCCCGCCTGTGTGGGGCCGGTGCTGGAGGATAGCGCCGTCTTCCTGCCGACCAAGCGTCTGGCGCACGCGCTGCTCGACGCCCTGGGCCGCCGCCCACACTTACAGCAGCCGGTGACAGATGAAGTCGATTTTATGCGCTAGCGATCTGTTTGACAGAGCGCTTGCCGTGTGATAGCCTACGGCTAGAGAGGATGTCTCATTGACATGGCTTGATTGACTGTTCACGTATGTCCGCCCACGATTCTCCTGTTCAGCGCCCGCGTATCCTCGTGTGTGACCCTATCCACCCGGACGGTATCGCCCTGCTCCAACAACATGCCGAGGTCGATCTGGTCGGCGAACCGGCTCTGACGGTGTCAGAATTGGCAGCGCGCATCGCTGGCTACGATGCCGTCATCCACCGCAGCCGCACAGCCATCCCCGCCGGGGTGATCGAACAGGCGCGCAATCTGCGCATCATCGCCCGCGCCGGTGTGGGGCTGGACAACATCGACCTGGCTGCAGCCGAGGCGCGGGGGATCGAGGTGGTCAATGCGCCCGACGCCACCTCGGTTTCGGTGGCCGAACATACCTTTGCCCTGATGTTGGGGGTGGCGCGCCAGTTGAGTGTTGCGGATCAGGGGCTCAAAGAGGGGCGCTGGGAAAAAAACAAGTATTCCGGCAGCGAGCTTGCCGGCAAGACGCTGGGCATCATCGGCTTTGGGCGGATCGGGCGCGAGGTGAGCAAACGGGCCCAGGCATTCGACATGCGTGTGCTGGTCAACCAGACGCGCGCTACATCCGATCTGGCGCAGGCCTGGCAGGTAGAGCGGGTGGACCTGGGTGAGCTATTGGCGCGCGCCGATTTTGTCACCATCCACGTGCCGTTGCGCCCGGCTAATCGAGGGCTGATCGGCGCCCACGAACTGGCGCTGATGAAGCCAACCGCTTATCTCATCAACACCGCGCGCGGCGGTATTGTCGATGAAGATGCATTGCTGGCCGCGCTTGACCAGGGGCAGATCGCCGGGGCCGCACTCGATGTCTTTGCCGGCGAACCCCGGCCCGACCCGCGGCTTGTCCGCCATCCCCGTGTGCTCGCCACGCCCCATATTGGCGCCAATACGGAAGATGCGCAACGCCGGGCGGCGCTCGCCATCGCCGGGCAAATATTAGCCGCCTTTCGTCGCCAGAGCGCCGCCGAGACGCTCTCGCTACGGGTCGTGCCGGTGGACAAGTTGCTGCCCCACGAACACCACGATCCACAACGAGTCTCCCGCCTGGCCGAGCGGATCGTGGCGGATGGGCTTCTGGCCAATCCGCCGGTCGTGGCTGCACTGGAGGATGATCGCTATATTGTGCTGGATGGCGCCACGCGTGTCACTGCTTTTCGCCAGCTTGGCTGTCCGCACCTGGTGGTACAGGTGGTCGATCCGCAGCGCGAGAATGTACAACTGCACACCTGGTTTCACGCCGTGCGCGGGCGAGATGTGCAGGAATTTCTCGACCTGATACGCAGTGCGCCGCACCTGCGAGTGACCGAGATGCCGGTGGAAGGGTTGGCGCACGCATTTTGGGAACGGAGCGCACTGGGCTATCTTGTGACGGTTGACCAGCAAGGTTTTCTATTGGAACAGGCCCAGCAACCCGAAGACGGCGAGGAGGATGGCTGGATCACGCCGCTAAACGAGTTGGTCAACCGCTACGGGGCATGGGGCGAGATCGAACGCACTGTAGTCAATGAGGTGGAAACTTTGCGTAGCCAGTACAGCGATCTGGTGGGGTTGGTGGTCTTTCCCCAGTTTGCCCTGGAGATTATCATGAGGCAGGTGGCGCATGGCCGTTTGCTCCCGGCCGGCATCACTCGTTTTGTGACGCCGGGGCGGATCTTGCGGCTCAATGTACCGCTGAGCATTCTCGCCAGCGCCGAACCCATCAGCCACAAGCGCGCGTGGCTCGACCGGCTGGTTGAGAGTAAACTCACCAGCCGCAGTGTTCGTTATTATCAGGAGCCGGTGATCCTCCTGGACGAGTAAAAAGACATGGCGCAGGCCTTCTTTCGCTTTTTTGGCGAGCTCAACGACTTTCTGCCTTCAGTGCAGCGTGAGCAGACCCTTGTGGCGCCGCTCAACGGTTCTGTCACCGTAAAGCACCTGATCGAATCCCTGGGGCCGCCTCACCCTGAAATCGAAGCCATCTTTGCCAATCAGGAACCGGTGAATTTTGAGTACGTTGTCCAGTCTGGCGACCGGGTCGACGTGCATCCGGTTTCCACGGTAAATGGGGTTGTTCGAGTGCGCCCACTACGCCCGCCCTTGACGCCGCCATTGCGCTTTGTGCTCGACACCCACCTGGGCCAGTTGGCGACTTATCTGCGTCTGCTCGGGTTTGATGCGCTCTACCGCAATGACTTTGACGACGCCGAGTTGGCGCAGATTTCAGCTACCGAAACCCGTGTCTTGCTGACTCGCGACCGGGGTCTGCTCAAACGCAAGTGTGTCATCTACGGGTACTGTGTGCGGGTCAGCGAACCGCGCCAACAGCTGGTCGACCTGCTGCGACGCTACCGGCTCACCGCCGCCATCCAGCCCTGGCGGCGCTGTCTGCGTTGCAACGGTCTGCTCCGCACTACTGCAAAAGCGGCCATCCTCGACCAACTCGAACCCAAAACGCGTCTCTTCTACGACGACTTCCAGCAATGCGACACCTGCGGCCAGATCTACTGGCAAGGCTCCCACCACGCCCGGATGGAAGCGTTTGTCACCGAGATCATGGCTGCGGTCAATTGTGAATTGTGAACTGCGAATTGTGAATTGCAAATGATGGCGAGCCCCCCTGTTCCCCGCTCTACGTTCCCTGTTCTACGTTCGCTACCCCCACACCTCGCGTAGATTCTCCCACAGGATGTAGGCGCCTGTGATCAAGATCAGCACGATGATGATCTGCCAGAAGTACTCATAGAAAATGACGAGCGTGGCGACTACACTCAAGCCGATGGTGAGGCGGGTGATAAGACGCACCATGCTGCCGCGAAAACCGGTTTCGATCAGGGCAAAGAGCGCCAGCGCAGCGATGAGGCCAAAGAAGAGGTGAGGCCGGCCAAAGACAAAGAGCGCCACGATGACGACCATCATCAGCCCCACGCTGAGCGCCGCCCACACTTCGGCCAGACGGCTAAAGCGCAGGCGCGCCTCTGATGCTGGTCGATGGGCGCGGCGTAAGTGAGCGCGCAACGGGCCTGTGTTGCCGCCGCGCACCTGGCCGGCGTAAAACTCCAGCGCCTCCAGCAGCGCCTGCCCGGCTGCAGCCTCGCGGCGCAGGGCGTCCAGTTCTTTGCCGACTGTGGCGATCTGTTCCTGGTGTTCGGCATAGAAGCGATAAAGGTGCGGCTGCGTACGCATGGCGGCGGCGAGGACACCCATTTGCTGGAGCGTGTCCGCTTTCATGCGGATCGTTTCCCACAGTTGTTGTTGGCGGGTGCGCAGGCGTGCCTGTTCGGCCAACAACTGGTGTTCCAGCACATGCCGGGGTGGCGCTTTATCCAGCCCGGCCCAACCTACGGGATCGTACCAGGCGAGGCGTACGCTGCCGTTGCGGTTGTACATGGGGCCGGCGGGGGCATCCTCGCCGGCAAATGGATCTTCGGTATAAAGACCCCACAATCCTCGATATTGGGTGACCCACGCCGGCGGCGGCGAGAGGGAATAGACATCATCCCACTCTGCCACCTGGCCGGGGCCGATGGAAAAGCCATCTCCGCGCGCATAATCGACAAAGGGAATACGGAAGATGTTGCGGATGGCGGCCTGTGAGCCATTGGCGCCCTCTTCGGCATATTGGCGCAGGCGTTGCTGCCAGAAGCGCAACACCCGGTCGGTGGCGCGCACGAGCGGCGCCAGAAAAGGCAACTCGATTTCAGTCAGGTATTCGCCCGGCTGGAAGTAACAGGCATGTGAGCCGGCGCCGATATAG
This sequence comes from Chloroflexota bacterium, assembly GCA_003577005.1. Next base: position 20,894 of record QEUW01000035.1, read on the forward strand.
ACGACCGGGTGTTCGCCCACCTTTTCGACCTCCGGGTCATTCCAGTGACGGCGTAGGTCATCGCCGTAGTAATCGTGCGAGGCATAGGCCACCCATTCGGGGATCACCGCACCGGTGTCGCCGTCCTCAGAGAGGTAGAGACAACACATCTCCCAGTCGGCTTCATGGTCGTTGGCGCCAAAAAAGCCGGAGCGCCAGTTATTGAACGGATAGAAGAACCAATACTGCAACACGAGCCAGCCATTCTCGCGCACAACACGGCCATAGTAGACAAAACGCCCATCTTTTGCGGTCATACGCCGGTAGGCCAGCGCCGCCGCCGCCGCCGTATCACCGGTGACGCGGCCACGGGCAAGCAGCGAGATGGAAAAGAGCGCATCGATCAGGCGGGAACCGTAACCAACGCGCGCCAGACGCCCCAGGCCAGCGTGAAAGGTTTCGCGTGAGGCCAGTTCCTGCTCATCCACCATCCGTTTGGCGGCTTCATACGGCTCCACCAGCCGCAGATAGTGAATGGTGCCAAATTCCCCCGAGTAGGGATAGGAGAGCCGTTCCAGATCGAGCTGGTTGGCCGGGACCAACTGGACAGCTACCTCATCGGGTCGCTGGACCCAAAGGCTGCACGACCGCACGTATGGCTCGACGCTCATGGGGAAGAATTGCTCGCCTTGCGTAAAACGCAGCACCGGCTCGAAGCGGCGCAGGAGCGCCAGATCACCAGTCGGGTTGCTCATGGCTTTGCTCCAGCAGAGCCGGCGACTCTGTCAACCCTTCGGCGCGGCGATATTCGGCCAGGTCGCGCGGGGTGGGCGTGCGGGCGAGAAAAGCAGTACGGACATCGGCGGTGTTCAAATAGAGCACCAGGATCACCGAGTAGGCCATGATGACATAGAGCCACGGCGACTGGCGAAAGTGGGAAGTGGTGCCAAAGTAGATCCAGAGGGCAAAACCAAGCGCTAACCCCTGGAGCGCAATGGCGATGACCCAGGCGCTGCGCCGTTGAAAATAGAAGCTGGTAGCCGTCATCAACAGCATGACGGCGATAATCCCATAGCCAGCGGTGAAGAGAAAGGTGTCAACTGCCATTGGGGATGGCACAGCGATCAATTCATTGTCCCAGTCAACCTGGCGTACAAAATAGACGATCACCCCTGCCAGGCATAAGGCCTGCACCGCCATCAGTAGGCTGATGGCGCGAATAGGCCACGGGTTGGGTGCAGCCAGGGTCGGCTCAACAGACATCGGAAATACAAACTCACAGGCAATGCAAACATCCAAAAAAGGTCATACCAAAGGTCAAGAATACTGCAAACCGCCCCTCCTGTCGAATTTAAACGAGCCATAGTTGAGCGATCAACGCCCCGGCTGCCAGAGCGGCTCCGGCACCGTACGAGCGTGATTCTCAAAGCGGGCCATGACAAAAAGTGCATCCGAGAGACGGTTGAGATAGGCAAGCACGTGCGGACCGACTGCTTCCTCGCGGGCCAGCGCCGTCACCACCCGTTCCGCCCGGCGGCAGACGGTGCGGGCCACGTGCAACTGCGCCGCCCCCAGCGCCCCGCCCGGCAAGATAAAGTTTTGCAACGGGCCGACCACTGCCAACAGTTCGTCGATCAGCCCTTCTAGCTTTTCTATGTGCCGCGCCTCGATCTGGGGAATCTTGTACTTCTCCTTGTCTTCCTCATAAAAACAGAGGTCGGACCCCAAATCAAACAGTTCGTTCTGGATCACCGGCAGCACCTCCTGCAGGCGTGGGCAAAGCCCTTGCGCCAGCGCCACGCCGATCTGCGAATTCAACTCATCGACCGTCCCATACGCCTCCACCCGCAGCGCATCCTTAGGCACACGCTGCCCACCGCCCAGCGCCGTTGTCCCCGCATCACCGGTTTTTGTGTAGATCTTTGTCAGTCGTGGCATATTTCCCTCCGTAATGGTTAACGGTTAATGCTCAATGGTTAACGACCGATCCTTGCATGGGAGCGGACTTGAACCACGAGAGTTGCCTTCGCTAACCATTGAGCATTAACCATTAACTATTGATAATTGCTCCGCCCAACCGGTCTCTTCCACCAGGCGGGCGATGCGATTCAATTCCGATTCGACGACGGCTGCCCAATCCTCCGTCTCTCCTTGCCAGCCGAGTTGGGCCAGGAACCACTGGCGATAAGCGGCGTTTTCGAGCAGACCGTGTAGATAGACGCCATAGACGTTGCCCTGACGCCAGCCCAAGCCTTCCGGCAAGTGCGATTCCACCCGGTTGCCAGGCGTGGTGCGACCATGGTGGATTTCATAACCGCTCAAGCTCTCATCCCCCCACACGACAGTGCGCTGGCGAGTGATCTTGCGTGGGGCCAGCGTGGTTGTCAAATCGAGCAGACCCAACCCGTCGATGTTGCCGCTCTCCAGCCCGCCAGGGTCGAGCAGGCGGTTGCCCAGCAACTGCATCCCACCGCAGACCCCCAGGATCGGTCGCCCTGCTGCCGCCGCCCGCCTGATCTCCTGGTCCAGTCTTTCCTGGCGCAGATAGCGCAGGCTCTGCGCCGTGTTTTTGCTCCCAGGCAGGATGATGGCATCGTAGCCGGCCAGCGATTGCCGCGCCCGCACCGGCACGACGTTGACGCCTGGCGTGTAGATGAGCGGGTCGAACTCATCGAGATTGCTGGCGTACGGGTAGAGCAGCAGGGCAATATTGATGCGACCGGCTACCGGTTCGGCAGTATGATGAAAGGCGTCTTCTTCGGGCAGCGTATGGCGTATCATAGGCACAAGGGCGACCGTGGGAACCCCCGTGCGCGCCTGGAGCCAGTCCATGGCGTTGCCCAACAGCGCCGGGTCGCCGCGAAACTTGTTGAGGACAAAGCCTTTGACCAACGCCTGCTCCTCCGGTTCCAGACACATCCAGGTGCCGAGCAGGTGCGCAAAGGCGCCGCCGCGGTCGATGTCGGCCACAAGGTAGACATCGGCCTGGCATTCCAGCGCAACCCGCATGTTGACCAGGTCGCTCTGGCGCAGATTCACCTCGGCCGGGCTGCCCGCCCCCTCGATGACCACCTGGTCGAAGTCGGCCAGCAGACTGTGGAGCGACTCGCGCACCGCCGGCCACAGATGCGTCTTGCGCTCCAGCCAGGGCAGTGCGCTGATGGCCGGGTCGAAGCGGCCGAGCACAATCACCTGGCTGTAGGTATCGGCGCTGGGTTTGAGCAGGATCGGGTTCATGCGCACCTCGGGCGTCACGCGGGCGGCCAACGCCTGGAGGTACTGCGCCCGCCCTATCTCCAGCCCGTCGGGGGTGACGGCGGCGTTGTTGCTCATATTCTGCGCCTTGAAGGGGGCCACCCGCACCCCCTGGTTGGCAAAATAGCGACAGAGCGCCGCCACCAGAAAGGATTTGCCGGCATCGCTGGTGCAACCCATGATCATGATCGGTTGTTGCTTGCTTGTTCCATTCATCTGCGTCGATCCGATCGAATCTCTCTAAGTTCTGTTGACATTTCGGTTCAGGCCAGAGGTGCAACGCACTTTTCAAGTGCATCGCACCTGAGTAAATACGCCAAATGTCAACAGAACCTAACACTACAACGAGACTCAGACGATTGGCGAGACCTCCGGGAGGTGACCTCCAATAGTTTGGTTGATGAAGCTGATTCCGGCCACCTCCCGGAGGTCTCGTTCTTCAATCTTCAGAGATTTGTGGAGATTGAAGAGATTTACTGCACCCATCCCCACGGCGTGCTCAGGCTGGCCGCAAGGACAAAACGGGCAGCTAGCTCTGGCCGGGTCAAGAAATGAAGATGGGTGTACGAGGCGAGCAAATTGCCCTGCCAGGCGCCCTCCAACTGTGGTTCGGAGTGGTAGGCGTCGGGTTGGATCTCGTAGAGATAGGGCAGGGATGGCGCCCGGTTGCACCAGGTCGAATAGTGAAACTCATGGCCGCGCATCTCCTCGCCGGCGCGCCAGAGCCAGTTGTCGACCAGGGCCCGCAGCGTGCGATAGCCCAGGGTCAGGCGCGGCTGCATCTTGGCGCATCCAGGCAACAGACCGGCCATCGTGTGCTGTTTGCCGTGGGCGTCGATGATCGCCCCGGTCAGGTACATCAAGCCGCCGCACTCGGCATAGATGGGCAGACCGGCAGCGTGTGCCCGGCGCAGTTGCGCCAGGAGCGTCACGTTCTGCGCTAGCCCGGTCGCATAGAGTTCGGGGAAGCCGCCACAGAGGTAGATGCCCTGTGTCCCTCGCGGCAGCGTTGCGTCGCGCAGCGGGCTGAAGCGGGCGATCTCGGCGCCGGCTGCCCCGAGTAGATCGAGGTTATCGGCATAGACAAAGTTGAAGGCGGCATCGTAGGCCACGGCGATCACCGCGCGTTTGGCGGCGGCCCAGACGGTAAATGGGTCATCGGCAGCCGGCGTGGGCAGGGGGCCGGCTGTCTTCGCTTGGGCGACGACGCGTGCAACATCTATTGTCTCTTCCACGGCAGCGCGTACCTGTTGTACCCACGTCTGCCACTGGGAACTCTCCGAGCGCGGCTCCGCGGTAGGAATGAGCCCCAGGTGGCGCTCGGGCAGGTGCAGCGCCTCGTTGTGAGCCAGATACCCCAACACGGGAACGCCGGTGTTCTCTTCGATGGCTTCCCGCACCATTTGCGCATGGCGGGCGCCACCGACTTGATTCAAGATCACCCCGGCCAGCCGCACCTTCGGGTCAAAATCACGGAAACCGCGCACGATCGCCCCCGCGCTGCGCGCCATGGCGCTTGCATCGAGCACCAGCAACACCGGCGCGTTGAGCAGGCGAGCAATGTGGGCAGCGCTGCCGCTGTCATCCACCCCCGACAGGCCGTCGAAGAGGCCCATTACCCCCTCGATGAGCGCGATATCGGCGTGGCGGCTGCGCCGGACAAAGCTGGCAAGGATCCGCTCCGGCGGCAGCAGCCAGGGGTCGAGGTTGTGGCAGGGCTCGCCGGCTGCCAGGCTGTGATAGGTTGGGTCAATATAATCAGGCCCGACCTTGAAAGGCGCGACCCGCAACCCGCGCGCCACCAGCGCGGCAATCAGCCCGGCGGTCACGGTGGTCTTGCCGCTGCCGCTCATGGGGGCCGCGATGATCAGCCGGTGCATGGTGTGTGCCATCTGCTACCTTTTGTGGTTATCTTTTCTCAAAACTGTGAATGACCTCAGCCAACCGGCGCGCCCCTTCCACCAGGTTGGGGCCGGGCGAGTTGAGCAGCATCTCATCGACTGTGACAACCCGCCGGGTGCGTACAGCCGCCAGCTCGCGCCAGCCAGGGCGGCGGTAGACCACCTCCGGGTTGATCTGAGCCGCACCAGCCCAGGCCAGCACGATCAGTTGGGGATCGGCGGCCTGGATTTCGGCGTCTGTCACGGAGCGTCCGGGAGGCAGCGGCACAAATTCACCACCGGCCAGCTCGACCAGTTCCGCCACCCAGGGCATGGCGTTCATAGCCGGTTTGGGCCACATTTCGACATAGACTCGTGGCCGCAGGCGTCCCATCAGGTTCTGACGGATAACGTCGAACTCCTGGTGCATGGCGGCGATCAGTTTCTGCGCTCGATCAGTAGCGCCAGTGATCCGCCCCACCAGGTCGATATGCCGGTAGACATCGGCCAGGCTCTCTGGCGCCAGACAGAGCACATCAAGCCGGGCCGCCAGCAGTGCAGTGATACTCTCCTGCCGGTAGGGCGCCGAGGCGATCACCAGGTCGGGCCGGTAGGACGCCAGGTCTTCAGCCCGGATCGACCAGGAGGAGGGCGTGCGCGGCAGATGCGCAACGTCCGCCAGGTGAGAGCAATGTTCGCTGACTGCAACCAGTTTCGCCCCCTGGCCAAGCGCTACGAAAATGGCGGCGATGCTGGGCTCCAGCGCGACGATCCGTTTGCTCATCACGCGGGTGACCCCGCAAGTTCGGCCAGCGGATGGAGCAAGCGCACCAGTTGCTCGATGCCATCCACCAGGCGGGGCGCCGGGCGCGAGCAATAGCTGTTGGCATCCAGCGCAAAGATGCGCCCGTTCTGTGCGGCAGGAATACGGTCGAAGCCGGCCGGTTTTGGCAATTCTGCCCACTGGCGTTCGGTCTCTTCTTTGCTGTAGCCGCAAGGGATGAGCAGCATCACCTCTGGCTGGGCGGCAATGACGTCGTCCCACGTGGTGCGGAAGGATTTCTCGCCGGTGCGGCCGAGCACCTCCTGGCCCCCGGCCCGGGCAATCATCTCCGGCACCCAGTGACCGGCGGCGAAGGGTGGGTCGAGCCACTCCAGGGCGAAGACGCGCGGCCGCGGCAGGCCTCGAACTTGCCTGGCAACCCGATCCATACGCTGGCGCAGATTCGCAACCAACACATCTCCCCGCTCGAGCACACCCGTTACCTCGGCGATGCGCGTAATATCGGCAAAGATGCCGTTGAGGTCGGGCGGGGTGAGCGAAATGACTTGCGGATTGCCTGGCAGCCGTGCGGCAAGCGAACAGACATCCGCATAGGCGACTGCGCAGACGTCGCACAACTCCTGTGTGATCAACAGGTCGGGCTGGAGCGCGGCCAGCAACGCCTCATCCAGCTCGTAGATGCCCTCGCCGCGCCGCAAGCGCGCCGAGACTTCCCGGTCGATCTCCGCCGCCGACAGCCCCGCGGGCAGCGCCGAACGGGTCAAGCGCGGCAAGCCGGCCACCACATCCGGCGGATAGTCACACTCATGCGAAACGCCAACGAGCGTCTCCTCCAACCCGAGGGCGCCGACAATTTCGGTTGCGGACGGCAGCAGTGAGGCAATACGCATGAAATCTCCTTTAATTGTCAATGGTTAATGGTCAATAGTCAATTGTTAATGAGGGCTGCCGCGCAGACGAGGTAGCGCCACAGAATAGCGTGAACGGGGCAACAGAGTGCGACGCACGGGCCAGAAGCACTCCTGTATGACCATTCATTTTCTGGCTCGTGCGTCGCACTCCACGGTTTCCTGCAGTGCTATCCGCAGACGATTAGCCATTGACAATTGATCATTGACCATTACGGATGTTTGACTCGTTCGATCACATCGGCCAGGGAACGGTATTGTTCCTGGTATTGTGGGGTGGTGACCTGCCAGTCACCACCGTTGACGAAGACGTGCAGCGGCAGATGGCTGCCGTTGGGCACCACTTCGTAGCCGATCCGCTCAAGGGCGCGGGCAGTCCACTGGGCGACCAGCCCCTCGCCGCTCAGGCCGATGGGGCCACAGGGCGAGCGGTGGAGACGAAAGGTAGCGGTTGCGCTGTCGAATTCCACGCCTTCGCTCTGGAAGGTCTGTTTGAGCGCACCATTGAGGGCCAGTTCCTCGGGGATGCCTGTGGTCAAGTGTCCATCTGCGGGTAACAGCCAGAAACGGTCGGCGATGCGGAGGGCCAGCTCCAGGTCGTGGGTCGAGACGAGAATGGCCCGGCTGGTGGTGTAGGCCAGCGTCCCCAACAGGCGCATCAGTTCGACCCGGCGCGGCAGATCAAGAAAAGCCGTCGGCTCGTCGAGGATGAGCAGGGGTGCTTCCTGCGCCAGGGCGCGGGCGATCATCACCTTCTGGCGTTCGCCGTCGCTGAGCTCGCTGAGCGGGCAGGGCGCCAGGTGCGCCGCTCCCACCGCCGTGAGCGCCCAGCGCACGATCTCCTCATCGTGTGGTGTGAGGGTGCCGCGCCAGTCGGTATAGGGGTGGCGGCCCAATGTCACCAGCGCATAGGCCGAGAGATTGCCGGCCTCCACGCGATCGGTGAGCACCACGGCCAGGCGCCGGGCCACCTCATCTGCGGGCAGGCGGTGCAGCTCTTCGCCACCCAGATAGACCTGGCCGCGCAGGGGTCTCTGCAACCCGGCCAGCGTGCGCAGCAGGGTCGACTTGCCGGCGCCGTTGGGGCCAATGAGCGCCACCAGCTCGCCGACGCGCAACTTAACTTCGATGCCCGCGGCGACAACTTTGGCTGACTGCCGCGGCAACGTGTAGCCGATGTCGAGAGTGTGGGTCGTGAGTAGGGTGTGTCGTGTGCGCATCGTCATCCCCCAAACGCCGTCCGCATCTGCCGCTGGCGCAGGACCACCCAGATGACCACCGGCACGCCAAAGAGCGAAGTGATCACATTGAGCGGCAAGATATACTGGCTGCCCGGCATCTGCGCAATGAGATCGGCCACCAGCGCCAGCGCGCCGCCCAACAACATGCTGGTGGGCACAAGCACACGGTGATCCGCCGTGTTGAAAAGGCTCCGGCAGAGGTGGGGCACAGCCACGCCGAGGAACGCGATAGGCCCACAGAAAGCGGTCACTGTCCCGGCAAGCAGGGAGGCGCTGACGATGAGCCAGATGCGGGTGCGGGCCACATTGAGTCCCAGTGTGCGGGCGTAGGTCTCGCCGAGCAGCAGGGCGTTGAGCGGCTTGGGGAGGAGCACCGCCACACCGAGGCCCACCAGCAGCAGCGGCGCAAAGACACGCATCTGGCTCCAGGTGACGCCGGCAAAGCTCCCCGCCGCCCAGATCGTAAACGACTGGATGCGTTCCGGCAGGCTAAAATAGATGAGCAGGCTGACCAGCGCGCTCGTCAGGTAGCCAAACATCAACCCCAAAATGAGCAGCGTGACCGTGTTCTGCACGCGGCGGGCAACCAACAATACGGCCACCAGTGTACCGGCGGCGCCCAATCCGGCGGCGGCAGCCAACCCGAGATCGCCTAGAAAACCCAACCCGGTCAGCAACATGGCGCCGGTGGCCCCGGCGCTCAGGATAACAATCGCCACCCCCAGGCTAGCCCCGGAGCTGACACCGAGCGTAAAGGGATCGGCCAGCGGGTTGCGGAAGAGCGTCTGCATTTGCAGCCCGCTGATGGCCAACGCCGCGCCGCTGAACAGCGCCGTCAGCGCCTTGGGCAGCCGGAACTTGAGCACGATGTCGGCCCACGTAGCGCGGTCGGGGACACCCCCCAGCAAGATGCGCAGCACCTGATCGAGCGGAATATTGACCGAACCTACTGCCAGGCTCAATAAGAACGTCAGCACCAACAAGCCGATCAACGCCAGCAAGGTCAGCCGCCGCAGACCGAGGCGCGGCCAGGGTTGGTCGAAACTGGTCGAAATCGTCATAGACTATGCCCGTTATACCAGAACAGCGAGTGGGGCGAATGAGGGTTGCGGAGCTTGCTCCCTAATCTCCTCAAATCCCCTGAATGGCTCTTTTATTTCAACTGCTGATAATAGACCAACTCATGCTCCGGCAAGAGCTCTTGGTGGAAGATCTTGATCAGGTCGGCGAGCACGACATCGGGGTTGGCGCTGCCGCTTTCGTAATAATCGTTGCCGCCGTTGGCGTTGACGCGCACGTTGTTGTTCCAGACGTTGCCAGCTTGAAAGGCGGCAAAGTCGGCATAGCGGGCGTCGGCGGCCAGCAGATCGCCCAGGCTGTTGATAAAGCCCAGATTGAGCCAGAAGTCGGCGTCGCGGGCGCGGTCAAAGACCACCTCGAACGAAAGAGGGACGCTGCCGCTGCCGGGTTCATCGGCCCAGAGGAAATCGGCGCCGGCATCGGCCAGATAGCGGGCAAAGTAGCTCTCGCCGCCGGGCATGTACCAGACGCCCTGGTAGACGGTGTCGGTAAAGACGGTGGGCCGGTCGCTCACCTGGGCAGTCAGCGCGCTCAGTTCCTCGTAGCGGGTGGCAGTCTCGCCAAAGATGGTCTCAGCTTGCGCCTCCTGGTTGAAAAAGAGAGCGATGAATTTGAGCCACTCGGCGCGCCCCAGCGGTGAACTGTCGAGCCAGCTTGCCTCGACGACGACCGGCAACCCGGCCTCGATGAGCTTGGGATGGGCATCATAATCGCCGCCTCCAACTGAGTAGGTAAGGATCAGGTCAGGGTCCAGTTCCAGCGCCTGCTCGATGTTGACATTGGCCCCGTAGCCAATGTAGCCGAGTTTGCCCTCCTGGTCCATGACATTCACCGCTTCATTGTTCACATAAGTGATGTCGTCCAACCCAACCAGCCGGTCGAGGACGTCAAGCTGCTCCAGCACCGGCAGATAGGTGGTGGACATACCGATAAAACGCATCACCGGCACCTCGATAATCTCCTGGGCAGAGAAACCCTCGGGCGCGGGTGTCCCACATTGGACGAGCACATAGCGGAGCGGCTCGCCCGCCCCCTGCCACGGTGTCTCAATCGTCACAACCTTATAATGATTGTGATACTCGACGGTGAAGCCGTCGGTATGGGTGAGCATCAGCTTGTCGGGGAAATAGTCTATCGTCGCGTCGTACGCCGTCACACAGCTGTCGCTCAGATTGGACGTGGGCGCAATAGCAGCCGTATTTCCTGGCGCCGGGGCTGGGGCGGGCGCCAGCGCGCCAGACTGGCAGGCAACCAGCAGTGCGGCACAGAGTGTGCATAGAGCTACTAATTTGCGAATGTGCATACCGTTTTCTCTCCATGTATCTGCATTCAATTTCAACCTGACTGCTCTACCCAAATCGAGTTAAGTTGCACCGGGGTCCTGTCCAACCAACCCGGCTGCCGAACAATGAAGCATGGGGTTGTCCGACAGCTGGTGAAAGATATACGCTTCCACTGGCCGGCCACCGTAGAGATGTTCATGGATGATGCGGTCGAGGACAGCTTCATCGACATGGTGATACCAGATGCCATCTGGATAAACCACAAGCAAGGGCCCGTTATAGCAGACCCCCAGACAAGGGGTGACCCCACGCTTGACGCGCCAGGGATTGTCATAGCGACCCAACTCGCCGAGCTTGCTTGCCAGCCGCTGATAGAGGGCGGCGGCTTTGCCTTCGGGGTCACAATAGTTGCCCACACAGAGAAAGAGATGGCGCGCATAGGGCGCCTGGCTTGGTCTGTCCAACTCACTCATCTCATTGTTCTCGCAAAGTCTATTCAGAACCTTGTCCCTCTCGTAGCTAGCCAGTTACGCTGGTAACGTGACCTACGGAAGATCATCACAACAAAAAACCCGCCAAAACGGCGGGCCTGGTTCAAAAAATACGCTTGATGCCTGGCCCACCTCTCTCCACGAAGGTGGTACACAAGACCTCGCTGTCACGGCCACACTATGGCCGGGCCAGCGAATTTCCATCAAGGCGGGTAATCGGGCTTGCAAATGGTCAATTGTGAATGGTCAATGTTCAATTATCAATGAGTGCGCAGTAGAGTTTGACTCATTAACAATTGACAATTGATCGTTGACAATTCACCATGAACTTACCGTTGCGGGACAGCGCCGGACTCGTTGCTGGCGGTTTGCGCTCTGGCTGGGCCACAGCAAACCTGGACAACCCACCGGCTTCCCCCATTATGCGCCCTGCATCCGGGCAGTGGGCGCACCTTGACGGCTTGTGGATTTGCTTTGACAAGCAGTATAACAGTGAGGGCGCGTCCATGTCAATCTGAGCGGGGCAAATGAGTGAGAACCGCGGATGGACAGAAAGGCACGGATCTGGCTCAAGCAGTTTCAATCCGTGTCTTTCTGTCCATCCGCGGTTCTTGGATACGCTTTTGAAAAGCCCTGGAGCAATTGTAGTGAAAAAGAGGCGAGGTCGTCTCAAAATCTCGTTTCTTTCTTTGCCACTGGCATTTGGCCGTGGAACTAGCAGTCGTTGGCCGTCTGTAGCGATATTGTCTTGCCTGGTTGCTTGTACCGGCCTCTATTCATCGTGTAGAATGGGCTTTCGTGGACAACGTCCTTTTTCACTTGTAGACAGTAGCGAGCTTGAGCGAAACGAGAAGCCGTCTTGGCTCCTGATTCTTTGACGCCTGACTTCCTTGAAGACCCCGACGACCAGACACCGTTGGATTTTGAACCCGAAGCCGAATATCCCGCGGGCCCATCGTTGCCGATCATCCTTGTGAGCGCGGCCTGTGGGATCGGTGCCGGGATTATCGTATTCTATATTGCCTACCGGATGCTCATCTTGAATTTGCCACTGAGCGCAGGGATCGCCACCCTCTGTCTGCTAGGCATCTTGAGTGTTACGGCGGGCGTGCTTTCGGCCTTGACTCGTTCCAGCCCTATGCTAAACATTGTATTTGGTTGTGGGCTGATCGTGCTGACTGTCTCTTTTTTTGTTTTCTGTTCGCTCGTGGGCGCGCTGGCCGCTACGCTCTTGTTGGCCCTGTCGTAAGGTTCCATGAACACAACCCGCTCCAATCGCCGCCATGCTCGCCTGCGGGTCAGACCCGCGCCCGATGCGCGCAACAGCCTGGTGCTCTGGCACCAGACCGTTCCACTCTGGAAGGTGTTGCGCAACGGCCTCTGCATC
>QEUW01000473.1 GCA_003577005.1 Chloroflexota bacterium
ACAGTAAGCTTGCGGTCACCTCGCGCGCCGCTGCGACTCGTTCTGCCATCGAACACAAGCTGATTTGACCGAGTTTCGCCCCACGCTTTCTCCTCGCCATCCGCCACATCTCGGCAATTCCGCCTAGGTAGATGGTTTCGCATCCCTTCTTCCCGTCAGGGGAGAAATAGGTGACATAATCACGTATTCTCCCGATGTCCTCGCGCCTTCGAACGGGTATACTCTCATTTTGATTCCCCTTCGAAAATGACAAGGTGACAAGGTGACAGGGTGACTTGCGTCTCCCTCTTTTTCATTCATCGTGGTGCTCGACAAAGCATCATGTCTCCTGTGACCGCCGTAGTGCTGTCGATTGTGCTCGACAAAGCATCATGTCTCCTGTGACCGCCGTAGTGCTGTCGATTGCTTACACGGGCTGAACAGGCCCAGAACGACACAACAGAATGGATGTGGAGGCAGGATGTCATACATTATTGTCAAACATAAAGTCGCGGACTATGCCCGGTGGAAGCCGCTCTTCGATGCCGACGGCGCCAACCGCCAGGCCGGTGGTTCCAAAGGGGGGCAACTCTTCCGTAGCGCCGATGACCCCAATGAAGTGGTCATGCTTTTGGAGTGGGATCTGGAGCAGGCCCGCCAGTTTCGTCAATGTGAAGCGCTGAGCGCCAAACTGCAAGAAGCTGGGGTTCTTGGCCCGCCTGACTTCTATTTCCTGGAAGAGGTCGAACAGCTCTCTAGGTGACAGACACCGCCCCGCCATGAATGGACGGGGCTAGTCTCAACGGAAGGCCGGTTAACCGGTCTTGGTTTTGTCGCTAGTCCAGTGGCTTTAGCCCTGGGCGGTCTGTCAACCCCCTGAAATCCATGAGCAGTGGAAGTCAGCGTTTGACGCCCACAGTGTCACCCGCCAGGCCAATGGTTGCCGAGGAGGGCAGCTTTTCCGCAACACCGCTGACCCCAATGAACTCGTCGTTCTTTTGGAGTGGGATGTCCTGGAGAGGGCCCGCCAGTTTGCGCAATCGGAAGATTTGCGCGCAGTGATGCAGCGAGCTGGCGTTGTTGGCCACCCCACCATCTCCTTCCTGAAAGATGGAGAACCGGTCTCCAGGTAAAACGCGGCCCCGCCATGAATGGACAGGGCACCCTAACCGAAGGCCGGCTATGAGGATTAACCAATTGTTGCGGTAACCAGCCGCCAGGCCGCTTGAGCGGTCTTCCTGTTCGGTTAGCCCCGTCCGTTCACGGCGGGGCGGGCTGACGATTACCGGATCATTCTGTAAATAACCATAACCGGCCTTATTTTGTCACTAGCCCGGTCGCTTTAGCGCCGGGTGGCGGATGTCAACCGTTCAAGCAAGGAGACGTAAGATGAACAACCGTCGTCTGCAAGCAACCCTCGTATTGGTCGCAACCGTGATGATCACGCTGATGATACAGAGCAGCCGCGACGCCACGGCCTATGCCCGCGGCCTGGCGAGTGTTTCGGCGGCAACCGATGTTGCCGACATTCCCAACGCCTTTAGCTATCAAGGCACGCTACGCATGGCCAATGGCGAGTTAGCCAACGGCACATTTAATATCACCCTCCAAATCTATGATGTGGTGACCGGCGGCGCGGCCTTGTACAGCGAGACCTTTAACAATGTCGTGGCGCGCAACGGCAACTTTAGCGTGGTGGTGGGCGACGCCTCAACGCTCCCCGCGGACCTCTTTGACAACGCCAACCTCTATGTCGGCCTGACCGTCGCCCCGGACGCCGAGATGCTGCCCCGCCAGCGCCTCTTCCCGGCGCCGTGGGCGATGCAGGCGGGTGCTGCCAAAACAGCGATCTCAGCGACCAGCGCCACCACAGCCGACCAACTGCTTAATAACACGGCCACCAACTTGATCCTCAACCGAGGGAATAACAATAGTGCTGCGTTGGCGATCAGCTCATCTGCCGACACCTATGGCGCGGGGATAACGATGGCGAACACGACCGGCAATGTCACCTATGGCATATATGTCGGTTCCGATGGTAGCTGGCACTTCATGAACACCGGCGGCAACACCGAACTGCTCAAATTCTCGGTGAATAAAAGTGCCGTTTTTGCCGGAAATGTTAGCGCTCCTAAGTTCTCGGGCACCTTCAATGGACTCTGCTACTTTAACCCTGCTGTTCCTTACACTGCCAACCAGAATTATCTCGCCTGCAATCAGGATGTGGCCGAAACCTTTGCCACCGACCAACGCAGCGAGCCGGGCGACCTGATGGTCTTGATGCCCGAAGATGGCGCTGCGCGCCCACTTCGTGATCGCCCAGTCCCGGCTGTGCGCCTCGCCACGCAAAACAATCAAGACGCGCTGGTGGGCGTCGTTTCCACCAACCCCGGCCTCGTCTTCGACGAGGGCAAGACCTATCTCGCCGGCGACAACAGCGGCCTGATCACCGACAACAAGACCGCCGTTGCCATGCTCGGCCGCGTGCCCGCCAAGTTCTCGCTGGAGAATGGCCCGATTGCTGTGGGCGACCCGCTGACGATCTCCAGCACACCCGGCGTCGCCATGAAAGCGACCCAGGCGGGCCAGATCATCGGCTATGCCATGCAAAGCTCCGACAGCGGCCAAGAGGGCAAGCTGCTCGTCTGGCTGCAAGTCGGTCTCTATCTGCCGCCGGCGACGCTCGATGCACTCAATCACGGTGCGCTCAACACGAGTGCGCAGCCTGCCGCGGCGACTGCGATAGCGAATTCTGGGGTGACAGACAGCACGGTGGCGCAGTTGGAGGCTCAGATTGCCGACCTTTCCGCCCAACTTGCCAGGCTTTCGGAGCAGGTTGACCAACTGCAAGCGGGGCAGCAATGACCGCCTTGACGGTCGTCAATGTCTGCCGCGAAAGGAGGCGCCATGACTAACCACATAGCTCAATGGATACAAAGAATGGAAGGCCTGCGCGCTTGGCCGCGCCGCTATCTCTTGGCCGCCACAGGGCTGGCGCTGGCGCTCAGCCTTGCAGCCGGTGTGGGAATGATCCACGCTGCCTGTGGCGTCGGCAATATGGATGACTTCTGCTCGGCAACCTATGGGGCGACCGGCGGGCCAAGCACCGTGGAGATTACCATCCCCAACAGCGCGCCAACCAACGCCAATGTCGCTCAAGCCAATCTTTTGGCGGCGGGGCCGCTGCTCTACGTCGATTTCAAGACGCTGGAAACCGAGGCGCGCACGCTGCTCGACCGCAGCATGAAGTTCCGCCAGGACATCTCCCCCTATCGCGTGAATAACAACTTTAATGACCTGGTGCGCCACTTTGACGAAAATAGCGGGTTTAGCGCCACCTATACCGACGCGCAACTGGGGCAACTCTCCTTGCAGGCCCGCATTGACATCGCCGATGCCGATTTGCTCCGCGCGCGCGACCTCTATGGCGTCCTCGCCGTCTACGCCCCCGCCGCGCGCTTTCGCCTCGATGACGGCGCCAATCAGGGTTCCCCCGGCGCAGACTATGAGAATAGCCTCTGCGCCCAGCCGGAAAACCCCGACCCGCCCGACCCAACCCACAGCGGTCGAGTGCTCGACCCCATCGTCGATTGGTGCAACTTTCCCGCCCGCCTGCGCCAAGCCGTGCGCGAAGCAGCCTATCTGCGCATGATCTTTGCCCAACAATTTATGGTCGATGCGCTGGGGCTGCACTTTAGCGCCGGTGCGCTGCTGGGTGGCGAAACCTTTGTCCGCCGGGAGGTCGCCAAGTTACACGCTGCCCATTATCAATATCAACTCGCCGAACAGGAGCTAACCTCGGCGCTGAGCGTACGGCTGGGCAGCGGCTGCTATGTCGCCGATTTTTACACCGAAACCGAATGGGCATTACTCTCACGCGCAGTGCAGGGCCAGGAGGTGGCGCAACATCATATCGCCACGCGCCTGAGTTATCTGGACATCAAGACAGACAGCGACATCCCCCGCGCCCAAGCCAATGCGCAAGCGACTTACCGTGACGCGGCGACGGCGGGGTATCTGAAAATGGTCAGCCTGGCCGGTGCAGCGGCCCTAGGCGCATCGAGCGGCGGTTGTGCGGCGATGGGGGCGAACCCCGATAGCGCGCTGGTGGCGGAGATGGCGCTCAATCTGCGGGATACGCGCGCCGCCGCCCGCGAGCTGCGCGAGGGGCGCAACATCTTTGGCATGGATGTCCGCTTCACCCCGGCGCGGCCCTACCGCACGGCCTTTGGCAGCACGGACAAGGGGCTGTGGGAGCAGGCCAAAGAGGCCGCCGACCTGGCGTTGCAGATTCAGCAGCAGACCGAAAATGCCGAGCGCATCTTTGACCTCAACCAGCAAGAGCTGGCCAAAGCGGTGCTGGCGATCAACAACCAGGTTGACAACGAAATCCAGATCCTCGCCGGCTGTGACCTGCAAAATTTCCTCAACGAACCCGACCCGGACGCCGCCTGGTACGCCTGTGTGGAGAAGATGATCCAACACACACAGGGGTGCGACCCGACCGCCAACACCTTTGACGCCTGCATGAACCGCACGACCGATGGCCAACCACCCAGAGCCGACGGCAGCAACTGGCTGGTTCTGGTCAGCGATATGCGCTCGGCGCGCCAGGACTTACGCACGGCTTGGTTGGGCATCGAAGCCGCCATCAAAAAGCGTGACAATATCCTCAAGCGCTCCGACACCGAGGTGATGCGCAACATCAGAGTCAGGAGCGCCATCTTGAACGGGGCGCAGGATGCTTCAGCCTATGAGGCGATCATCGCTGCCGCCACTTGCTGTGAGATCTCAGGAGGCATGGGGGGGATTAACTTTAGTGTCAATACGGGTGCCTTTGTCGAGGCCGGGTTGCGACCAGCGCAAATGTTGAAGCAGGCGGCGTACGACGTCGAGATCGAAGACGCCAATTCCGAAGCCGTCGTGCGCAATCTCTTCTACGACATGGCCGAAGCGCAGGGTGAAATCGACATCGCCGTCCAGCAGTACCAGTCGCTGTTGACCCAGTTCAATGGCATCGTTGCGCAGATAACCCATGATGTCTTCGAGTCCAAGCGCCAGCACGCCTATACCACGGCGCTGCCCGCCAATGACCCCAGCTATCGCATGGTGCGCGATTCGCGGCGGATTGAATTGGCGCAAGCCTTGGAAACTGCGGCGCGCCAGGCTTACCTGGCTGCCCGCCGCGCCGAATATGAGTACACCGCCCGGCTCAGCGCCAACAACTTCCGCATCTCGGACATCTACAAGGCGCGCACCGCCAATGACATCCTTATCTTCCTGCAAAATCTCGACGCCACGATCGCCAACCTGCCGGGCGGGATCAAAGACGCCGACAGCAACCAGCGTGACCTGACTATCTCTGTGGCGCAACATCTGCTGGGGCTGACGGATGCCTATCTCAAGGGGCAGGGCGTTGCGGACGCCAATCTGCAGGCTGAACGTGCGACGCGCTTCCGGCAATGGGTGGCGCAACATACCATAGCGGGCAGCGACGGCAAACCGGTGTTGTCTTTTGAGTTCACAGCCTCCGCCGCCGCCAATGGATTGCTCGGCCAGGTCGTGCAGCAAGGCTACGACTTCTATTGGCTGCACAAAGTCGCCGGCATCGGCCAGCCCAAGCCGGCCAGCAATGGCTTTGGCTTGAATCTGCTCACCGACCAAAGCGGCAGCCTGGGCTATCGCCAGGTGCGCGTCAGCCAAACCGGACAAGTCGGGTTGACCTCGTATGCCGGCTGTCTCCTTGACTATCGGCTGATCCCACCGGCGGCGCTGCTGGGGCTGGACTTCCCCAACAACCAGCCGACCGATGTGGTGGCGGGCGCCTTCAATGGCGACATCAACGGTCAGCATGGCAACACGACCACTGGCTACAGCACGCCGGCCTTCCTGGGGCGGCCCCTGGCGGCGAATACCTGGCGAGTGGTGATCAGCGCCGGCTCGCCTGATGGCATCTTGCCGGACCTCAATCTACAACAGTTGACCGATGTCGAATTCAAGATCAGCACAACTTATGGCACGCGGGCGTCCAACACCCTGCCCCAGCCATCCCAGTGTGTACGCGTGGATTTTTGACCCGGGATACGGAATACGGGATTCGGAATGCTGTTGAGGGCTGTATCCTGAATCCCGTATCCTGTATCCCGCAAAGGAGAATGCTATGAAAAATAGATGGCTTATCGTCGCACTGGGATTGCTGTTGGCCGGCGGGGTTGGTGGTTTGGTGCTGACATACTGGCGTGTGGGCGCATTGCCGGCCGCGGTTGGGCCGCTGATCGCCCAGGCCGGGGGCCCTCTGGGCGCGGAGCAGGCCGGGGGCCCTTTGGGCGCGGCGCAGGTTGCCGGCGACTACAGCGGCGTGGTGAACTTACAGGTTACGGTGGCCGGCGTCTACAGCGACACACTG
>QEUW01000474.1 GCA_003577005.1 Chloroflexota bacterium
GTCTTCGCCAGCTTTTCTTTTGCCGATGTGCCCGTCAACATCCTGACCGGGTCGGGCTATGACCCGGTGACGCAGACGGCGGAGTTGAAGGTCTGCCCCGTGCGGGTGGAACCGGTGTAAAACGGCAGTTGCAGGTTCAACTATGCCGACTACGGCTATTGGGCCGTATCGTTTTCGCTTCTATTCGTCAGATGTATCCGAACCGCCGCATGTACACGTCATTCGTGCTGGAAATGTGGCAAAAGTATGGCTGCAGCCGGTATCGCTTGAGTACAATCGGGGTTACAATTCTTCTGAACTCAATCGGATTATGCGATTGACAGAAGAGTATCGTGAGCAATTGCTGGGAGCGTGGCATGCACACTTCGATAAATAATGATGTGACGCTGGAAGTTGGGGCGCAGA
Organism: Chloroflexota bacterium; assembly: GCA_003577005.1. The sequence continues at coordinate 406 of QEUW01000474.1, forward strand.
ACCTTGAATTTAAAGGGGATCAACTTGTGCTCTATCTGACCGACGGGCGCGTTGTTATCTTGCCGCTTACGCAAATTGACTGGTTGCAGTGGCTTGTCAATACGACACCGGAACAACGGGCAAACTGGACTATTGAACCAGGAGGATTTGCTGTCTATTGGGAAGACCTGGATGATGGATTTGAGGTGGCCCACGCATTGAGCCTTCAGCCGGTTGCTTAGAACCTATCCGAATAACAGTTGTGGGTCTGACAACTACACTTGCGAATACAGTTGGTCACAGAGTTATTCGGCTAGGCGCTTAATGTGATGCCCCGCCTAAACAAGACCAAACGGCGCATCTGGAGCGTGGAAAACGGCCAGGTGACGCGCAAAACCGATTATCTTGCCACGGAAGAGCCGCTGGAGATCCTTTTGCGCGCCAGCGAAGAGCAGCGCACGGTCGCCATCACCATGCGCACGCCAGGTAACGACTATGAGTTGGCGGCGGGCTTTCTCTACAGCGAGGGCATTATCGGCGACAAGCTCGACATCGTGCAGATGACCTACTGTATGGACGGCAGCGGCCAGACGCAGGAGTACAACGCGTTGCGTGTGCAACTGCGCCGCACTACGCTGCCCGACCTGGCGCAACTGGAACGCTACTTCTTTACCAACAGCGCCTGTGGTGTCTGCGGCGCAACCATGCTCGACGATCTGGCGCAGCGCAACCTGCCGCCCATCTCGGCTGGGCCGGTGGTCACGCCGCAGTTGTTAGCGGAGTTGCCTGGCGCGCTGCGAGAGGCGCAAAGCCTCTTTGAGACCACGGGGGGACTTCATGCCGCCGCCCTCTTCACCACTGAAGGGCAGTTGGTCGCCCTACGTGAAGATGTGGGCCGTCATAACGCGCTGGACAAGCTCATCGGCTGGGGGCTGCTCAACCGTCAACTCCCTTTTCACGGCAAGATCATCCTCGTGAGCGGTCGCGCCAGCTATGAACTGTTGCAAAAGTGCCGCGTGGCCGGCGCTCCCATCTTTTGCGCTGTCTCGGCGCCCAGCAGCTTGGCAGTCGAACTGGCGGAGCGCTTTGGTATAACGCTGGTGGGCTTTTTGCGTGGACAGCGCTTTAATGTCTACACGGGTGCCGAACGGATTCTTCATTCCTAGCCATGCCCACGGACCGCACTCGCCCGCCCACTCTCAAGACGCCCCCCGAGAGCGCTGTGCTTTACCATGCCTGCCGGAGCGGAGATACGAACGTACAGCAGGCGGCCTATGAGACATTATGGGGCTACTTACTGCCGGTTGTCTTCTTTCTGGTCCGCGAGCAGCCCGACGCTGACGATCTGGCCCAAGATTGTGCGCAGCAGGCGCTTGTGCGCATCCACCAACGTCTGGCCGAGTGCCACGAACCAGTTGCTTTCCGTACCTGGGCGCGACGCATTGCCTGCAATCTGACTATCGACGAGCTGCGTCGCCGCAAACGGCTCACACCCCTGCCCGATGCCGAGCAAGAACCGTCCTCTGCGGTTGCGCTAGTCCAGACGCAGGCTGCGCCGGACGAAGAAGTTCTTCGCTCGTTTGGACAGATGGAACTGCGCGAGTTGTTGAACCAGGCGCCGCTGAGCGAGCGTTCCCGCCGCACGATCATCGGCCGGTATCTGGATGAGTTGGCCGATGAAGCGATGGCGCAGACCGAAAGCGACCTGGCAGGGACGGCCGTGCTGCCCAGCCATATCCAGGTAACCCGCGCCAAAAATATGGCTAAGCTCCGCACCTGGCAACCGCTACAAACCTTTCTACATGAGCATGTGTAAGGCTTCCGTAAGCATGTCCGCCAGTCCACGGCGCCCAGAGGGAGCGAATACGATGAATCAGCAGGGGGCAGTGGAAAGATGCGCTGAGCCCGCTTCGTCTTGATCATAACTGGGCTAGCTCGCCTGACCGGATATTATCATGAAACACGACCAGGTACACTTTACACAATTGGCGCAAGTGTTGAGACAGCCGCTCGACGAGGCCGAGCATCAGCGCATTCTAGCCCAGTTGGACGAATACGTCGCTGCCCAACTGGCCGGTGAGACCTATACCTCGCTCTTTTCCGATGTTGCCATCCACCTGGACGCCTGTGTCGAATGTACGGAGGCGTATGCGCTGCTCTACGAGTTGGCGTTGGCCGAGAGGCAGGCTGCGCTGCCTGTACCAACCCAGTTATCCAGGCCTAATCTGGATTTCCTGAAGCGGCAATCAGAGCGCTCCCTGCTCGACCAGCTTCGCCGTGCCATCCAGCGTACGAGCAAAGCGGTTACTCTCCAGCTTACACCGGCGCTCTTGCCGCCGCTGCGTCCGGCCTACGCCGTCTCAACTGTGCGCAGCGTGGCGGATGGGCAGCGCTACGGCGAGTTGCTTATCCAGTTAGATCTGGCGGACGAACTGGCCGCCGATTGGCCGGGAGCTATCACCGCTTACCGCGATGCACAGAATCCCTCCGCCTGCCTGCTGGAAGTGACTGTCGAACCGCCGGGTCGCAGTTGGCCCGACCTGGAAGGCATTGAGGTAGTCCTTGTCTTGTCCGATGGCCCGCGTGATACCACGACTGACCCTTGGGGATTGGCTTCATTCGATGATGTGCCGGTGAGTGAGCTGGCGACAATGGGGATCACAATTCGAGGGGTGTGATTCATTTCAGAGACACAAGCTGTCCTGCTTCTTGGGCCGTCTGATCTTGACAGACCAGGGGCGGTTGCCTAAGATCGTAGGCTAGCTGCACACCAGGTGTGGTTCCTTATCTGTACGATTTCTGGCTGAACTCACTTGAGGACGTCGTTACTCGCTTAATGCCCTGTCATGTACTTACGGATCTTGTCCGACTTGCGCTTGTTATCACCTGTCTGCGACAGGCGCCGGCTCACTTTGAGACGAGCTAGCGAGCGCCGGCAAGGAGCGCAGGTCCCATGTGTGATGGAGGTGTCGATATGGCCGACCATATTCCAGAGACCGAATCCCTCGAATACCGCACTGAAGTCAAACAACTGCTTGATATTCTGGCCCATTCGCTTTATACGGACCGCGAAATCTTTTTGCGCGAACTCATCTCCAATGCCTCAGATGCGCTCAACCGCATCCAGTTTGAAATGTTGACCAATACAGATGTTTTTGATGCCAATCGCGAACTAGCCATCCACATTGCTGCCGATAAAGAGGCCAAAACGATCACTATTGCCGACAGCGGCATTGGGATGAATCATGATGAACTGATCCAAAATCTTGGCACCATTGCCCATTCAGGCGCCAAACGATTTATGGAAAATGCTGGCGCCGACAAGAGCCGGCTGGACGAGATCATCGGCCAGTTTGGCGTCGGTTTCTATTCGGCTTTTATGGTTGCCGCCGAGGTGAGCGTCACCTCGCGCTCGTACCGGCCCGACGAACAGGCGTGGACTTGGCGCTCGCAGGGCGATAGCCGGTTTACTCTCGAACCGGCCGAAAAGAGCGAGCGCGGCACAACCCTGACTATCAAGCTCAAGGAGGATGCCGAGGAATTTGCCAACCCGTGGCGGCTGGAACAGATCATCAAAAAACACTCGGATTATGTTTCGTTCCCCATCTATCTACAACAAGAGGATGGCAGCGAAAAAGTAGCCAACCGGCAGACGGCGCTCTGGCGCCAAGCGCCGGCGCAGGTCAAGGCCGAGGAATATGACGAATTTTACAAACAATTAACCTTTGACAATGAAGCACCGCTGGCGCACATCCACCTGGTGACCGATGCACCGGTCAATCTGCGCGCTATACTCTTTGTTCCCGGCCAGCGCGACCGCGGCCTGTTTATGATGAACAGCGACCACGGTTTGCGCCTTTACTCGCGCAAGATCCTGATCCAGCAGCGCAACAAGGATTTGCTGCCCGACTATTTGCGCTTTGTCGAAGGCGTGGTCGATTCGGAAGACCTGCCACTCAACGTCTCGCGCGAGATGGTGCAGAGCAACCCCGTCCTGCGCCAGATGAAGCGGGCGTTGAGCAACCGCGTCTTCCGCGAACTCAAGACCCTGGCCGAGCAAGAGGCTGAAAAGTACACCCGGTTCTGGCGCGAGTTTGGGGTGCTCATCAAAGAAGGGGTAGCCAGCGACCCAGCTAATCATGAACATCTGTTAGAGTTGTTGCGCTTCCACACCACCAAAGCCGCTGGGGAAGAGGAGTGGGTCTCGCTCAAAGAGTACACCGGGCGCATGGAGGACGAACAGAAGGCGATCTACTATGTGCTGGCCGATGACCTCAAGTCGGCGGCGCGCAGCCCGCACCTGGACTATTTCCGCAGCAACGAGATCGAGGTGCTGCTGCTGACCGACCCCATCGACGGCTTTATGACGACGATGCTGCGCGAATACGAAGGCAAGCCGCTGCAAAATGTCGATGACCCCAGCCTCGACCTGCCCGAAACAACGCCCAAGAGCACGGATGAGGAGAAGCCGGAAGTGCCGGTCAAGGATTTCGACCGGCTGCTCGAACGCTTCAAGACTGTGTTGGACGAACGAGTGACCAGTGTGCGAGAATCGAAGACGCTGGTCAACAGCCCCTGCCGGCTGGTCTCATCCGAGAATGCCTTCGACCGTGACCTGCAACGCATCCGCCGGTTGACCGAGCAGAATTACGAAGCGCCCAAGAAGATGCTCGAGGTCAACCGCAACCACCCGCTCATCGCCAACCTGGCGCAGATGCTGGCCGAGGAGCGCGAGAACAAGCTGGTGGATGCGGCCATCGAACAGCTCTTCGACAATGCCCAGTTGCTCGAAGGCATCCACCCCAACCCAGCCGACATGGTCGAACGCATCCAGACGCTCATGGAGGCGGCGGTGAAGACGAATTGATTGTGGATTTTAGATTTTGGATTTTGGACCGCAGGCGGTAACTACATCCAAAATCTAAAATCGGATCAGGCCCAGCGCAAAGAGGATCGCCACCAACAGCGGCTGGTGGATCAAATAGATGGTCAGCGAATGGCGGCCCAGAAATTGGAGCAGGCGAGCCGGTGGTGCAGCAGGCCAATCCGGCAGCGGGACGAGGCGGCCCTGTTGGCCGTAGAAGGTGTTGCCCAGAAAGACACCCAGTAACACGACGCCGAACCAGGGGATCAGCGGAAA
>QEUW01000475.1 GCA_003577005.1 Chloroflexota bacterium
GCGGCGCTCCTTCGAGCAGATAGATGGTCGCAGTCGCGATCGCAGCCACGTCGATATTGGCATCGTCGATGGCCTGGACAGTGGTTTTGCCGGTGATGACCTCGCCTGCCGCGCCAGTAACGCCGTGGTTGAACTGGCAGTGGGTCGAGTCACCAGGGGCGAGCGTGGTGGTCAGGCAGATGGCGTCCGCACTAAACGTGTCGTCATCCACGCCGTCGTCGTTGTGGCCCGCAGCAATCGTAGTCAAGATGATGCTATCGACCGGCGAGGTATTGGTCACAAAGAGCGTGAAGGTGACCGGGCCGCCCGGCGCCGGTAGGACGCTGGGTTGCGCCCGTTTACCCACCGCCAGCGATGAGGGGATGTCGACAACGGTGAAGGAAGCGCTGGCGCTGGCGGTCGCCTCCAGGTCGGTCGTGTCCAACCCATGCCCCCGGTCGGCTTCGCGCACCTTGACTGTGGCCGTGTTGGTGTAGAGGCCCGGCTGCGTGCGGGTAACCGTATAGGAACAACGGGTCGCTTCCCGCACTGCCAGCACCTTGTCTTTGAGCGCCAGACATTCGGCGCTCAGGGGATAGCTGTCGCTCAGCTCGGTGATACGGACGCGCTCAGCGGATAGATTGGTGATGGTCAACGCAAACGTAAAGTCGCCACCCGGCTCCGGGCGCGTGGCCGGCGTCACCGTCTTGCTGATCGTGACCGTGGGGCGCACATCGACAAAAGCGGTATCCGTGTCGCTGACCGTCCTGCCGAGAAAGTCCTTCGCCGTGACGCTGGCTGTGTTGGCTGTGTCCGCAGCGAGGGTGGTGGTGCAGGTGTAGACCCATGTCGTGTTCCAGTTTAGAGCACCGCCCGGCCCGCTGATTGGGCTACACTTGTCATCGTGCAAATCGATATTTGTCAGTGGCAACGGCGCAACCGACGTATTGCGCACCTCGTACCGGTACTCGACCTTTTCGCCTGGTTCCACGATGGCCGGCGTGGCTGTCTTGCGAGCCCGGATCGATGTAGCCAGGGCACTGTTGGCAAAGGTGCAGGTGACCGTCTGGCCAGGCCCCAGTGAAATCGTAGCCGGATTGCTGTTGACTCCATTGCTACACGATGTACTGAGGACCCATCCAACGGGGACTATTTCGCTGATAGTGTAATCACCCGGAGGCCGGCTAAACGTTCGACTCTGATCATGCGCAAGGGTGAAATTGGGGTTAAAACTACCAAAATCACGTTGAAAAGTGAATTCCAGGCCCGTGTTCGAAGGGGATGCGCTCTTTTGGATGATGATCGTCCCTCGCTTGGTGTTGATGAAGGTGCAGGTGACTGTCTCGCCGGCTGCGAGGTCGATCGTAGCTGTACGATCAGAGATGGTCGTGTCGTCACCTGGGTCATCGCAGAAGAGGCTGGTGAAGTCGAAGGTGGGCGCAGGGTTGGCCTCCGTCACGCTGTAGCTGCCCGGCATCAGGTCATTGAAAGTTCGTGATGCTCTGCCATCATTCGTGGTCAGGCTGAAATTGCCCAAGCCGCCGATGCCACTATAACTGAAGGTGCCGTCACCACCAACTGTATCCTTCACGATCTCGATGCTGCCGAGTTTAGTGTTGGTGAAAGTGCAGGTGACCGTTATACCAGGTGCGACAGTGATGTCAGTTGGGACGTTGCCGTTATCGCAAGTGGCGCTGGTCAGGGCCCAACCGGTGGAGATGTCTTCGGTGACGCTGTAGGTACCGGAAGGGAGCGGATCGCTTTCGTGCGGAGATGCAGCGTCCGTCAGTCTAAAACGTTGGTTGGGATTCGACGGCCCACCGGTCAGCCTGAAGTCAAAGGATGTCGCGTCGCCACTAGGGTCAGTCACCTTGTCGATGATGATCGTCCCTCGCCTGGTGTTGGTGAAAGTGCAGGTGACCGTCTCGCCCGCTTCGGCTCGGAATGTGGCGGTTCTGGTCGCCACATCGCCGGTGCTGTTGTCATCATTACATTCAATGTTGGTCAGATCCCATCCTTCCAGGACAGCCTCGGTGGACGTGTAGGTGGTGCCGGGAGTGACGTTGGCCTGGATCGTCTCGTTGTTCGTATCGATCGAACCACTAGGAGTGCCCGAGAAGACGAACGTATCAGTGCCGCCTTCCATTATCTTCTTCACAACAATCCGCGCGGCTTGAGGCTGCGCCAACTTATTCGAACCACTCAGCGCGTGGTCACGATCATCGCTTCGGGAGATGGGCCTTGCTTGTGGGGTCGCAAAGCCAGGCGCGGCGTCCAGCCTGAACAGAAAAACGGTGGAGAGCGCCAGGACACAGATCAGCTGCCAGGATTTTATGTGCATGAGTAACGAGATCAGGTGAACGAAATTCAGAGACACAAGGGATTGAGCGGCCGATGTGCGGGGTCAGGCGCCCGAAGAGGTCGGTTCGATGGAGGGTAACGATGCATATTGGGAGGACGATGTGGGCGGCGTTCCCTGCGTACTTGATTTATCGCAGGCGTGAACGATAATCCTTCAGCTTGTTATGATCAAATCGGCAGGACAATAAGATCCGATGCTACTATAGTCTTATGCTACTATAGTACGTAACGGGGCTGGGTTCTGCAAATTGAGGAAGCTACGAATGGAGGGATGAGGGTTTTCTCACTCGTGGTGAGCTTTGCCGGCCAGCGATACCAGGCCACCCATCAGCGCCTGAGCAATCGTATTGCGGGCGAGGAGATCCGCAGTCAGCGTAAAGGTGGTGATGGTCAGGCTGCCCCGGCCATAGGGGAGTTTTGCCAGCAGCGAAACCGGTTTGTGGATCCAGCCCAGCGCCAGGCCGGCCCAGCTATGGTCGCGATATTGCCAGACCGGGATGCCGGCGAGTACCGCGTCGGGCATGATTTCGGCATATTCCATCTTGAGCAGCGGGCCGCCGGGCAGCGCGGCAAACGGTCCGCTCTTCCTGAGCCAGCTAAACGAGGTTGCCCAATCACCTTGCCAGACGGTGCGGACCCGGGGAATCACGGTTCCGGTTGGCAGGCGCGTGGTATCGCTCGCCGTGTTAAAGTCGGGCCCCGCCAGCAAGAGCACGCGTGCGTCGCTCTGCAGCGCTGCCTGTAGCGCTGGCGTATAATGCCGGGCCACCAGAACGACGCCCCGTTCACCCGGCTCTGGCTGTTGGTGCGCAACGACATCATAGCCAAGCTGCGCCAGCGTAGCGGCCAGCGCGCTATCGTTGATCACAGCCACTCTGCCGGTCGCACTGGCTGGTTCGACACAGGCCAACTCGATGGTGTTGTGCGCAACTACAGCGCCGGCTGTGTCAAGCCACTGTGCAGACAGCGCCACCAGCCCCGGCTGCTCCAGCGGAAGCTGGATTATGCCGCCAGTCACCGGAAGTTCGCCCGTAGCAGAGCCCGCTTGCCAGCGGACAAGACCCTGATCCCCAGGGCCATCGACATCAAAGGTATGAATCGCCACTGCGACCCGGTCGCCGGGGCGACCGCTCCACTGTTGGGGGCGCAGGACAATGACACGATCCTGGTTGAGCGGCGCAAAAATGTCCGCCAACCCGGCTTTGACATTGCGCTGCATGTCAAAAAGACCATTACACTCCCAGTGGACATCGGTGAATTCGGTGATCACATAGCCGCCGATAGCCGGGTGGAGACGCATGGTCGAAATCTCATAGGCAAGGCTGTGCGCCATGTGAAGCTGGCTATCGTGGATAAACTGGTCAAAATCGCCAAAGACACGATCCAGGCCCCAGTAAAAAAAACGTTCACGCATATTGTGGGGATAGACGATCCCCTCGCCCCACTCGTGCCCCGTCTCGAACCACCAGGGGTCGCGGCCTTGTTCCTGGATCTGGTCGGGATGGGGTAGCCCCCAGTTGCCAAACTCGCTGACAATCAGCGGCAGGTCGGCGCGCCGTTCATGGAGGTAGTCGGCGGCCCAGGCCCAAGGGGCGCGGCCGGCGAAATCGGCAACCCAGGCATCCCAGTCATCGGCATGGTCGGGAATGGCGCGATAGTGGTGGTAATCTTCCAGGTCGCCCGCCACGTGAAAGTTAGGCGCACAGGCCGAATTATCGACGATAAGGCGGTGGGGGTCGATCTGCCGGGCCTCGTGGTAGAACTCGGCCAGCCAACGGCGGTGCTCGGGGTTGCGCGTCAGATCAGTGCCCCAGTCCTCGTTGACCAGGGTCCAGGCGATGATCGACGGGTGGTTCCAATCGCGCTCGACCATACGGCCAAAGGTCTCTTTGGCGCGGTAAGAGGCCTGCACAGTGAGCAGCGCCCAGTTGGGAATCTCAGTCCAGATCAGGATACCCAGGCGGTCGGCGACCTCGTAATAGCGCGGGTCTTCGATCTTGATGTGGCAGCGCAGACAGTTGAGCCCCAACTGCTTGGCTTTACGAACCTGATCCTCCAGAAACGCAAGGCTGGGCGGTGTGTAGATCGTCTCTGGGTAGTAGGCCTGGTCGAGTGCGCCACGCAAATAGAGCGGGGCGCCGTTGAGATAGAGCCTGCCCTCGCGCGCTTCAATGGTCCGAAAGCCACAGGTGGCGCTCATCTCGTCGACGGATTGGCCGTTGCTGTCGTACAGGGTTGTCTTGACCATATACAGGGCTGGATGATCCGGGCTCCACCACTGTAGCTCTTTTGGATCGAGATCAAAGAACCCTATCTGCTCCTCATTCAAGGTAACCTCACCCAGCTTGCTTCCATCAGGGGCGAAGAGATGCGCTTCGACCCAATAATGATTAGCAAGGGTGAAGCTCAGTTGGGCGCTAATCTCCAACCGCGCCTGGTTCGGAAATGGTGTCAGACGCAGGCCAAGAAAGTGAACGGCCGGCCGCCACTCCAACCAGACACTCTGCCAGATGCCGCTGATCGGGCCATACCAGCTCTGTTTGCCGTGCGAAATCTGGCTAAAGGGAAATTCAGGCCAGACCGCCTCGTCGTCGGTGGGATCGGCGACGCGCACAACTAGGTCGTTCTCTCCAATGCGCAACAGGTGTGTCACGTCGAGTTCAAAAGGGAGATAGCCACCCTCATGCTCGCCGGCCTTTTCGCCATTGACCCAGACACAGGTATGGTAGTCCACGGCGTTGAAGTGCAAGATTGCGCTTTCTGTATGGCGCTGGTCGATGTCAAAAGTGCGGCGGTACCACCCTGTGCCGCTGGTTTGGCGGAGGTCGTCAAACTGGGCTTGCCAGGGCATAGGAACCTGTGCTTCACGCCAGTGGGAGATTTCCACCACAGTGGCGAAGGTATTCCGGTTTGCCGGGTCGATCTGAAATTGCCAGGTTCCATCCAGGCAATGGCGATGGCGGAAAGGCATCGATTTCTCCTCTTCAGGCTTGCATCCTGGTTTGATGTCAAATTCCAGAATTGAAAGGGTGCCTCACAGGACGTTCTCGCGCGGACGCCCTGCAATTTTCCTGGAATCAAACAATCACTCCTCACAGGCCAGGATACCACCATTTGTTCAAAAACGCTACAGACATTCCAACGATTCTCAGCTACTTCATTCGTACTATAGGGTACAGTCAGACAGATCCTGTCAAACTGTTCGCATGATAGCTTGCAAAATTCTAGCTTGATAACGTCCAAGTCGCTGTAGGGTTTGAATGGTAGCAAAAATGCTCTGCCCGTTCAGAAAGACGCATACCCATTTGCTGAACATACGCAAGTGCAAAGCAGCCGACCTTTGGGTAGCTGCCACGGGCTGTCCGCTATTTGACAGGGGAGAGCTTCCCCAACTGCACGCTGAGTAGCGGGTTACGATCCTCGTGATGCCACGGCGCCTACCCCGTGACGCT
>QEUW01000476.1 GCA_003577005.1 Chloroflexota bacterium
TCTGCTACACCGTGCCGGTGCTCGATGCCGATGCCTTGCGCATGGCCAGCTACTTCTATGAGGAGTTGGTGGCGCTGGGGCTGGACTATCGGCGGGCGTTCGAGAAGGTGAGTCCCTGTGATGGCTCGCTCGCTTGGTTTGCTGGCGCTGGCTATGTGGACAAGGCGGTCGAGCCGCTGGTGGCGACGGTGGCTCTGCTCCAGGGGGATCTGCTCTCGATGCGGCGGACGATGGTACGGGGCATGGTGGCCATGGGCGTGGTCAATGTGTTGGCGGTGGGCATGTTGCTGGCGGTGGCGCTGCCGGGGGCGCAGGGGCAGGATGATTCTCCGCTGGCGACGATGCCGGTCGGTCTGCCGCTGATTGGCAACACGGGGCCGGATGACGCACCGATCGAGGCTGTACCCGTAGCCACCCTGCGGCCGACGCGCAAACCGAAAGAGGAGGAGGATTCGCCCACGGCTACTGCCTGGCCCACAGATACGAGCACGGTCACGCCGACGGCCACGAACACGGTCACGAATACAGCGACAAGAACGCCGACGCCGCGGCCCACGGTGGCACTGCCTACACTGACACCCGATTGGCTGGCGACGATTGCAGCACTGCCTCCTTGCCTCCCCTAAGTCATCCGGCCCAACCCTGGACCCGGGCAGAAAATTGTCCCCAAGTCATCCGTTCAGGGTCGGGTACGCTGAATCCTTGTTGTTCACAACCTCTCCCAACGTGCGACGCCAGACAGTGGTGGTCTCCGTCTGGCGTCGTGGTAGTGCGGACCCGATGTTAGCACTACTGATTTTACTCTACGTCATTTGACTGACTTTTTCAACTCTCCAACTCGTCGTTTTGTTGCATGTTGATCAGTTGCGGCCAGGTGCTGCAAGCGGCGTGACAAACCGGCACACTAGGAAACGCACAAGTAACTCGCAACGATGATGTCAAAAACGCTGCTGAGCGTTTGACTATCTTTCGCCAGGACCAGACTGCTGCTTGACACAAAAGATATTTTGGGTGTACAGTGCGATCCATCCGAATGGAACGAGGAAACGAGGGGGGCACATGGAGATGCTCACAACCAATCAGGTTGCTGCCGCGCTGGACATCAGCCCAGACACGGTGTTGTTGTTGATCAAGGCTGGCGAACTGCGCAGCGAACAGCTCCGCTATCGCAGTCCCCATCGCATTCCTAAGGAGGATCTCCTGGCGTTCGCTGAGCGCAGGAAGCTCACCCTACGGTTGGATAAAATCACTGATAACCAATGAGAAAACGGTTCCGACCTCTCCCGCCAAGAAGAACCCGGAACCGCTTTACTCGATACGCACCTTAACAACTGCATAGCAGTGTAAGAGGCTAGGCTGGGGGACAGGGATTCGAACCCCAACTGGTTGATCCAGAGTCAACTGTTCTGCCGATTAAACTATCCCCCAATATGGCGCCCAGTGTCGAATGTGAAAGATACCACAAGTAGCTCGATTTGGCAAATTGCTACGCTACTATGATCATGATACCCCTAATACTCAGTGATGAGCGACTACTTCCTATCTGTTGGGTTAGCGTACAGGCACCAGCGCCTCTTGCAGGGCCGCCAATGCATTGTGGAGGCGCGCCAGGGTTTCGCTGCGACCAAGCACCACCATGCTTTCAAAGAGCGGTGGAGCAACCTCTTTGCCTGTGATAGCCACCCGAAACGGGGTCAGGAAAGGGCCAATCTTCAAACCATATTCGCTAGCCAACAAGCGAAACGCTTGCTCTAGCGCCGGAACAGTAAATTCGTCAAGATTGGCGATGGTAGTAGCGCCTGAACGCAACAGGTCTGCTGCCTGTTCTAGCGTAAGCTTTTGCTTCGCTGTAAAGAGCGCCAGGTTTGGATAGCTGATCTCGCTTGCGCTGTGGAAGGCCCAGTCCACAAACTCGGCAGCGTCGGTCAGGAGCTTGATCCGCTCTTGAATCAGAGGGATGAGTTCCGACAATTGTTCGCTGTGGAGCAGCGTCTCTTCGTCCAGCCCCAGTTGTGTACTCAGGTAGGGCGCCAGCCGCCGGTGTAGCTCTTCGGGCGCCAGATTGCGGATATAGACTCCGTTGAGCCACTCCAGTTTGGCGTACGGCAGCACAGCCGGCTTGGGGTTGATTGCAGCCACATCGAAGCGTTCGATGGCCTCTTCCGGCGTAAACAGCTCGCGCTCGGCGTCAAAGTTCCAGCCCAGGTTGGCGAGAAAGTTGAACATGGCCTCAGGCAAATAACCGGCGTCGATAAACTCATGCACCAGCGCCAGATATTCTTTGCCATCCACGACTTGTTTGCGCTTGCTCATTTTGCCCTTGCCGTTGGGGTTGAGGATCACCGGCAGGTGAATCATCTGCGGCATCTCCCAGCCAAAGGCGTTAAAGAGCAACTTGTGGATCGGCGCCGATGGCAGCCATTCCTCGCCGCGCAGCACGTGGGTGATCTGCATAAGATGATCGTCTACCACCATGGCCAGGTGGTAGGTTGGCATGCCATCACTCTTGAGCAGCACCTGGTCTATTAGCGTGTTGTTCTTCCAGGTGATTTCCCCGCGAATCAGGTCATGGATCGTCGTCGTCCCTTCGAGCGGGGCGGCGAAGCGAATGGCATAGGGGCGGCCCTCCGCCTCATAGACGGCGCGTTGCTCTGCGGTCAGAAAGCGGTCGCGGCGGTCGTATGGTTTGCGCGGGGTGGTCTCATGCTCAATATCCTCTGGATTGGCTTCCTCCCACGCTTCGACCGGCGTATAGCTTTTGTAGGCATGACCGCCGGCCAGTAGCTGTTCGGCATACTGGCGGTAGATCGCCTTGCGCTCGCTCTGGACATAGGGGCCGTACGGCCCCCCAATATCCGGACCTTCATCCCACTCTAACCCCAGCCAACGCAGGCCCCGCATGATATATTTGAGGCTTTGGGGATTGTAACGTTTCTGGTCGGTGTCCTCGATACGCAAGATGAACTGGCCGCCGGTGTGACGGGCGTAGAGCCAGTCAAACAAGGCAGTCCGCAGACCGCCAAGATGAAGAAACCCGGTAGGGCTAGGGGCAAAACGAACACGCGCCGGCTTTGTGTGCTCAGTCATGACAACACTTCCTCTGCTCATAGAGAATATCCTTGAAACGCTAGATTAGCACAAAGAACCGGATCATGCCAACAAAATGGTAAGGGAGGTGACCTTCTACGCACCACGCATTACATCACCGCCGGCTCCCCGATCCAGCGCCGCACCTCCAGGGCCAACTCGCCAAATCGCGGTGAGGCTAGATGGCTGATCTGCCGCGGGCGCGGTAAGTCGATAGCAAGGTCAGCCATGACCTGGCCGGGGCGTTCACTCAATACAATGACCCGGTCGGCCAGGAAGACCGCTTCGGCAATGTCGTGGGTGACCATGACAATGGTGCGCGCCTGCGCCGCGTGGAGACGCAACAATTCGAGATTGAGCCGCTCGCGGGTCAACGCATCCAGGGCGCCAAAAGGTTCGTCCATCAACAGCAGATGCGGCTGGTACAGCAATGCCCGCGCCAGAGCGACTCGCTGGTTCATCCCCCCCGAAAGTTGGCTGGGATAGGAATCCTCAAAGTCGCGCAAGCCCATCAGGGTGAGCAGTTGGCGAGCACGCTCGCGTTCGGCTGCGCCAGCGCGCCCCTGTTGGACTTCCACTGGGAGCAGAACATTCTGGATCACCGTCCGCCAGGGCATGAGATTGGTCTTTTGAAAGACAAAGCCAATCTCGGCATGGGGTGCGGTGAGCGGCTCTCCCTGAAACCAGACCGAGCCGGCATCGGGTTGCAGCAGCCCGCCCATGATCCGCAACAGCGTGCTCTTGCCGCTGCCACTAGGGCCTACCAGACAGATGAACTCGCCGGCCGAGACCGACAAGGTCACCTCATGCAATGCCTGCACCGGCCTGGGACCGCTCTGAAATCGTTTGCCAACCTGGCTGACAAGCAGAAGTTCTGTCATAATTGAACACGAAACACGGAACACGAACCACGAGATTAGGGCAGGAAATCGTTGGTAAAGAGCTCTTCGGCCGGAACGAGCGTATCGACTAGACCGATGCGTTGCATGAGTGCGGCAGCGGCGGTCCACTCGTCGAGCGTCGTTTCTCCTGCTTTGCGGCCGGTGAGCGGCTGCCAGTAGGCCAGCACAGCGTCGAAGACGGCACGGTTGGCGGCCTCGTTTTCGCCGACAGCTTCCGGAACGAATGCGAGCGAGATGGCGAATGCCTCGTCCGGGTTGTCCAGGGTATATTCGATTGCCCTGGCGGTGGCGCGCACCATACGGCGCACCAATTCAGGGTCACCAGCAATGGTTGCCTCGTTTGTCACCAATCCGTTGGCCGGGATACGCAGATATTGGTCCAGCTCGATGGCGGTCGTAGGGATGCCTGCCTGCGCCAATACGACCGGCCCGTTGACCCCATAGTCTACCGCCGCGTCCACCAGCCCTTCGCTCACTGCCGCCGCCTGGGTGAACCCGATGCTCTCCAGCCGGACATCGCTCTCCTGCAACCCGGCTGCTTCCAAGATGCCGCGTAAGGCGACATAGGTTGCGCCAAACGGGCCAGGGATGCCAATGCTCTTCCCGGCCAAGTCCGCCGGCTCGGTGATCTCTTTTTCGGTACGGGCAAAGACGACCACCGGATAGCGCGTATACCAGCTCATCACATAGCGCACCGGCAGCCCCTGCGCCCGCCCCAACACAACCTGGTCGCCGCTGCCGATCATAAACTGGAGGTTGTTGGTGCCCACCAGTTTCAGATAGTCGTTTTCAAAGCCGTAGTCGAGACTCAGCTCGATTCCCTCATCCGCATAGAAGCCCTGGTCGATGCCCACATAGAAGACGGCAAACTGCACGTTGGGAATATAGCCGACACCCAGTGTAACCGGCGCCAGCGCGGGTGCAGAACCCTCGGCGGCCTCCGTCTCGACCGGAGCCGCCGGTGCAATGGGTGTACAGGCAGCCACCCAGAGCAGCAAGGCCATCAGGAAGGGGATCTTGTTCCATCGCATAGTATGTGACCTTTCTAATTCTTTTGTCATTCTTGTTTGGTAATCTGATTCGTTCGCTTTATTCTTCCAGGATGCGCCAGCGCAGACAGTACCATTCCAACACCGCCACAGACAGGTAAAGCGCCTGCGCGATGATGACCAGACAGAGCACCGCAACAAACATCAACGGTGTGTCGAGCACCCCGCGCGCCAGGTTGATCAAAAACCCCAATCCCACATCAGCGCCCGAAAATTCACCGACGACTGCCCCCACCACGGCCAGGATCACGCTCAACTTGAGCCCGCCGAAGAGCACTGGCAGAGCAGCTGGTAATTCCAACAAGCGAAAGATCTGCCAGCGGTTCGCCCGTAGACTGCGCATCAGGTCGCGCAGGTCGGGGTCTACACCACGCAGCCCCACAACCGTGCTGATAAGCGTGGGGAAGAAGGTGATCAGCGCACAGACAAGCACCTTGCTCGCCAACCCACTCCCCAGCCAGATCACCAGCAGCGGCGCAACCGC
>QEUW01000477.1 GCA_003577005.1 Chloroflexota bacterium
TTGCCCATTCCCCCCATGCCGACCACCGTCACCAACCGACAGCGCTCGTCAACCAGCCAGTGGTGCAACCGGGCCAGTTCGGCCTCCCGCCCACAAAATCCACTTACATCGGGCGCATCGCCCCAGTCGCGCGTCGATGCTGGGGGGGCAAGTCTCGCAGGGGTAGCGAAGGCGTCTCTTTCTTGCCCCTTCCCCTGTATCCACAGGGTGACTTTGGGGTTCACTTTGCCATTGATCGCCTGCTCGTGTGCCAGATCATCCGCTATCGCCTTGCCCAATGCACCGGTTTTGACTTGCTCATACAGGGCTGTCGTGGCTGGATCGGGTTCGGCGCCAAATTCTGCGCTCAACACCTGGCGGCAGGCACGATATTGGGCGATGGCGGCGCTGCGTTGCCCACTGCACGCCAACGCACGCATGAGTTGCCGGTGCGCCTCCTCGCGCCAGGGTTCCAGTGCCAATTGCCGCCGTGCATAATAGGCCGCCCGTTCATAATCACCATTGACGGTACAGGCGTGCGTCAGATAGAAAAGCGCATCCAGCGCCTGGATGTGGTACTGCTCCTGTTTGAGGCGCCGCCACTCTTCAAAGATCCCGCTATCCCGGATCGTGAGGTCGGCGAGAAAGTCACCGTGATAGAGGGCAACGGCCTGTTGCAGTTGTTGCAGGCAAGGCTGGCAGTGGGCAAGCTGGGCATGGGTATGGGCGGCGCAATGGGCGAGCAGGTTGGTAAAGGTCGCCACATCCAGGGTATACGCGACAGCAGGATTCAATTGCAGCGTCTGCCGTGTACTCAACAGCAAGGGCTGTGCCCCCGTGGCGTCATGGATGGTTGCCCGCAGACAGTGTAACACATGGCGCAGCGTGGTGCGGGCGCTCTCCTCCGGGTAGTCCGGCCACAAAAGGGCTGCCAATGTGCTGCGGCTGTGCGCTCCTCCCCTGGCTGCTGCTTCGACCGCCAGATAGGCCAGCAGTGCGCGCCCTTTATCGGTTTCAAAGTCAGTAATCGATTGGTCATCAAGCAGCGCTTGAAAGCGACCAAACAAGCTAAGGGTCAATTTTGCCATATCAGTTTAGCTTGAATGCAGACCATCCGGATCTTGGGCAGAAGGGGGTGGGGCGGCGCTGACAAATGTTATCCCGCTCTGAGCTGACGCGTCAGAGCACGCTGCCCACCCAAATTCATCACGTACTCATCCAAATCTATCACGGTCGCGGCGTTAGTATATCACGTTTTTATCACGCAAACTAGCTATAGTGAAGAGAGCCCAATTCTTACGTACAGATTTCACAACAGTCGATTTTGGAAACGGCGCTGGCTGCGTTTCCAAAGGTGTCAAAATAGGTCAGTTCAGCAATTGCTCAACCGGAATAGATAGGCAGAGAGAACGAAACCGGGGGGAATCCACTAATGAATCACTATATCCAGACGTGGCGTGGTTTCAACCGCAATGTCCGTCGATTATTTTTCGCAAACGCGATACTTGGCTTTGTCTTCTTTGGTATCTATGCCTTGCTTTTGAATCTCTATCTGCTGCGCCTGGGCTATGGCGCAGATTTTATTGGTCAGGTCAACGCGGTGGGGCCGCTGGCCCTGGCCATTGCCAGCTTGCCGGCCGGCGCTTTTAGCCAGCGCTATGGCATCCGGAGCAGCCTGCGCATCGGTTTTTTGGGCACCATCCTGTGCCGGGCCTTGCTCCCCTTGAATGAGTTTTTGCCCGGCGGATGGCAGCAGAGCTGGATTCTTAGTAGCTACGGCATCGTCTGGGCGTTTGGGGCGCTCATTCTGGTAAACATTCCCCCCTTTCTGATGGCGGCCACAGCAGAAGAGGAGCGCAACCCTGCCTTTGCCGCGCAGGGTGCGATCTGGCCGTTCTTTGGCTTTGCCGGCAACCTGGTGGGCGGCCTGTTGCCGGGGCTGTTCGCCATCCTGCTGGGTGTTACACTGGCTGATGCAGCGCCCTATCGTCTGGCGCTGCTAGTGGCGTCAGCCATCGAATGTCTGGCGGTGCTGGCTATCTGGCAGACCACAGAGGTCGCGCGCACGCCAATTGCCGAGCCGAAGCAACGCACCGCCGAATCAGCCTTGCCCTGGGGTTTGATCGGCGTGGTGACGCTCATCTCTGTCTTCCGCATCGGCAGCGAGTACACCATGCGCATCTTTTTTAACGTCTATCTGGACGGTGCGCTGGCGACGCCAACCGCGCTGATTGGCCTGCTGTTGGCTGCCGGTAACTTGCTGGCCCTGCTGTCGCTCCTGGCGCCCTGGGTCATGGCCCGGCATAGCAAAGAGCGCATCATCATCGCCGCCCTGCTGGGGATGGCGTTGGCCTATCTGCCTGTTCTCTTCATTACGCACTGGCTTGCCGTCGGTGTAAGTTTCATTGTCATGATCGGGCTGGTGGCGATGATGGTGCCGGTTTACCAGATTTTCAGCCTGGAACTGGTCCAGCCTCAGTGGCATACGGCGATCTCCAGCGCGATGTCCATGGCGGTGGGCGTCAGCATTGCCACCGTCGCCCTGGGCGGCGGCTATGTGATCGTGAGTGATGGGTATATCGCCCTGTTTGCCCTGGGCGCGCTGCTGGCGCTGGCGGCGGCGCTGATCTTTGGTGTTTATTTTCGCAAATCACGCAGCCGACCCCGCTTGCCTCTGGCCACAGCAGAAGCAGCCCTGGAGTGACCTCAGCGGGCATTTTTAGCTACCCTTACCGTTCTTCTTGTTTCCCTGACCCAAGGAGGTAAATCGATGGTCATTCTGATGGTTCAATACAACGTTCGTCCCGAAAAAGCCGCCGAGTATGCAGCGTGGGCGGAGGCTAAGGTTCCTATCGCCTTGAGCACCCCGGGCCTGGTCGAGCTCAAGGGTTATCGCAATATCACCGGCGATCACCGGACGACAGTTCTCGACTTTTTTGAGGATCTGGCCGGCTTCGCCACCTGGCGGGCGAACGAGGCCATCGCCCAAATTTTTGCTGAATTGTGGCAGTATGCCGACAACGTGCATACCGAGCTGCTCGTCTCCGAAACCTAAGTGTTGTTGACGTTCCGGCATACCCCAGACAAGGTGACCGTTACTTGCGCAAGTGACGGTCACCTAAAACTGCAAAAAAGGAGAAAACCATCATGTACGTTCGCGTTACAACCGGCGGTTTCGATCCGGCCAAAGAACAGGAACTTCAGCGGTTGATCGACGAAAAATTCATCCCTCTGCTACAGCAGTTGCCTGGTCTTCACCGCTACCTGAGCGGCATCGACCGCGCCGCCGGGCGCTTCGTGAGTATCACCATATGGGATAGCCTGGACCACGCACAAGCGTTTCCCGCCGCGATTGCGGATCTGCTTGGCGAATTTACGGCAGCCAGTTTGCGGCCTGAGCCAACACAGCTCTTTGAGGTGACAAGAGAGGTTTGATCTACAGCTCAAGGAACTATCACTATAACGATTCCAATTGTATCCGATTTGTAAAGGGTTTGTGAACAAGGAGGTACACTATGACAGAGTATAAGTACATAGCCGACAACGCGTGGAAGGCTGCCCGCGAACGGCTCACGCTGCTCGAAATGGCGGCGGACCCGGGGACCATTCGCACTCTGGGTCTGATTGGCGTCCAGGCAGGCTGGCACTGTTTAGAAGTCGCCGGCGGTGGCGGCTCGATTGCGGCCTGGCTCTGCGACCAGGTTGGGCCGGGTGGCCACGTCATGGCCACCGATCTCGATCCACGTTTCCTTGAAGCGATCACCGCCCCCAATCTGGAGGTGCATCGCCACAATATCCTGACTGACCCGCTCCCCGACGCCGCCTTCGACCTCGTGCATGTGCGGGCGCTCCTGGCGTTCCTCCCCCACCCAGACCAGGTCATCCGCACGCTGGTGGCAGCGCTCAAGCCCGGCGGGTGGCTCTTGGTTGAGGAGCCCGACCAAGACTCGGCCATCCCCGATCCGTCGATGGAACCCGGGGCAACGGCGCTCTCGCAGAAGGGCTGGGAGGCGTTGTTAAGCTTCGCTAGGTCACGGGGGTATGACACGAGGCTTGGCCGCCGTTTGTATCACGACGCCTGCAGCGCCGGTCTGGTCGATGTCCAGGCGGAGGGCCACGTCTCCATGCAGATTGGGGGAACACCAGCGGTGCGCTTCTGGCGCGTCACGCTTGAGCAGCAGCAAGACCACCTGCTGGCGGCAGGGCTACTGACCCAAGCGGAATTGGCGGACTATCGCACGCTCTTGGAAAGTCCGGAATATCGTTGGCTGTCACCGGTAGCGATGTCCGTGTGGGGACGCCGGCCGTCGGTGTGACGATGCGGGAAGACAAGTAGGGCTAACAACACATCCTTCGTCGTTCGACGTTCCTTACCATTTGCGTTCAAATCAGGAGGTTACAATGTACAGCGTACTGGCGCACGTCACCATCCAGCCGCAACACGTGGACGAGTTCATCACCCTCCACCGGCAACTCGCCAGCGAGTACCTGCGGGAGGAGCCGGGCACGCTCGGCTTCGATGTCATTCAGGACGAAAAGGCGGCGAATCACTTTTTTGTTCATGAGACCTATGTGGACGAAGCCGCCTGTCAAGCCCATATGCACGGGGAGATCGTCCACCGCTACTTGCCACGGATTCTCCCCTTGCTCAGCGGGCCCATCGACGATTCCATCTTCCTCGGCAAGGGGTTCAACATCACACCTGTCGAGACCTAATCAATTTTGATTTTAAGGTCTCGCCACATAAAGAGCCGTATAACAAGAATTTAAGGCCGACCGGGAGGTTAGGCAATGCATGTTCCAATCCTGGCTCCGCACTTCTGTCAGGTCGCTTGGGTTGTAAAGGATATTGCCAAGGCTGAAACGTTTTTCACCCAGATCATGGGGGTGAAGAAGTTTGTCCACGTTGACAGCCAGGCGCAGGACAACGAAGGGACGTATCTGGGCCAAGCGGGGGATTGGGTCATTCGGATCGCCCTGGCGTACGCCGGTGATACGCAGATCGAGCTCATTCAACCTCTGTCTGGCAAAAGCATATTCGCGGACGATCTCGCACGGTATGGGGATGCGGTGCAGCATGTGGCGTATTGGATTGATGAGTCCGAATATGAGGCCGCTGCACATCACCTGGAAGCGTCGGGCTATCCACTCATCCAAGGGTTCAAGGGTCGCATTGGCCGAGTCGGCTATTTTGATACCCGAGCCGCCATTGGCGTTGTAACGGAGATTATCGGCTCTACTCAAGAAGGACACGACATCCGCCGCAATCTCAAGGCCGGAAACGTTTGACCGGCTGTCATGCGCCCGTCGCCAATGCACCGCTCTCGGTCATAGCCACCTGGCGGGCGGACGAGGCGGTAAGCCAAATCTTTGCGGAATTGTGGCAGTATGCCGACAACGTACATACCGAGCTGCTCGACCCCGAAACTGGGTCCGCCGAAGCGTTCTCTAGCGCCGATCTGTGCGCACACCCCGCTGCTACTACGCTGTGCAGGGGGATTCATTGTGAAAAGGAGATGGCACGATGATAGAGTTGTC
>QEUW01000478.1 GCA_003577005.1 Chloroflexota bacterium
CCCACCGTTAACAAAACTGAAGGCGCGATAGAAGGTCTGCCGGCTCCACAACGCACGCTGCTGTGCCTCGCTCAGCCTTTCCAGACGCCCATCTTTGGGTAACTGCGAACGATGGCACTCGACTGCCTGCTGCACCTGTCGCCAGTGATCCGTGGCGTCGATCTGGGTAGTGACGCTCCACGGCGCCCAGCCGGCTGCCCGCCGCTCCTGACCGTCGACGCCCATCACCAGATCGCCCATGGCCGATTGGTAGGTGGCTAATAGCTCCGGCTCAAAGGTCAGGTAGTAGAGTTTGGCGACCTGGTGGGGTGGCCATAGGTCAAGCCCGATCTGGTGATCCGCCTTACTCTCGGCTGCGGCGGCCATCAGCGCGGCTGTCGTAAACTGGCTGATGGCAATATGGTCCGGGTGGCCATAGACCCCAAACGGGTCAAAGGTCACAACCACATGTGGCCGCACCCGGCGCACGTGCGTTGCAATCTGGGCGATGACTCCCCTGGGATCGGCCTGGTCGAGTTCGCCATCCTGGTAGCCGAGAAAGTTCACCGCGCGAATCCCAAGCACCTGCGCCGCGGCGCACAGTTCACGGCGACGGATCTCGCCCAGCGCAGCCGGACCCGGATGGGCCGCCGGGTCGCCGGTCCAGCCCCGTTCGCCGCAGGTGGCGGTGACCAGATAGGTGGCGACGTCCTCTGCCGCATAGCGGGCCAACGTGCCGCCCATGCCAAACGATTCATCATCCGGGTGGGCCAGTACGCACATCAATTTTAACATGGTTGTCATTTTTTTGTTCTCTTTTCTTGCGCTCAAAAGTTGTTTGCGCTGCCAGACCGGTGCGTTGCACGAGCAGCGTGCGGTGCGCCTCACTCTTAACCGGCGCTGAGGTGCATCGCACCGGCGCAGTCTATGCGGCAGCCGGTAATGGCGCATTGCTTTGCAAAACACTCAGCCACCGTATATGGCTGCGGGCGGCGTTCAACGTCCAGTACATGGGTTGAAATTGTGCGCCCGGCGCACCCACCAGCGGGCCAAATGGGATAAAGCCCATATGCCGGTAGAGGCGCAACTGGCGCGTGGTTCCGGCGAGCACGGCGAGGTCCATCCCTTGGGAGATACTGTGAGTGGTTAACGTGTCGAGCAGGTTACGAAAGACGACGCCATTGCGATACGCCGGCAACACAAAGAGCAGGCGAAACTCCCCTACTTTCTTGTGCGGCGGCAAATAGTCGTCGAGGTTTGCCAGCTTTTGGTCCAGCGAAAAGGGACGCCGGTCACGGATGGCGCACATGCCCACGACATGACCACCATCGCTGGCAATGGCATAGGTATTTTCAGCGTGAAACCGGTCCACCAGCCGCTGCTCGGTATTGGGTGAATGATATGGAATCTCCTCGACAAACCCTTGATAGACGAGCCGGTGGATCTGTTCGAACTCCCACGGTTCGCCCGCGATTTTGAAGTTCAACGACGGCATAGATACCTCCTCGGTGCGGTCAATCTGCACCTCATGCGAACATCGATTGCACGATAGCGATTGCGCTATAAGAGGAGTGTATACAAGAGACTGTCCACGCTGCGTCTACACAGGCGTCGCTTTTGTGTCCAACTGGAAGTTGATGAGGGGATCGTTGACTTGAAAGGTTGGAATGCGACCATCGAGCACCTTGTAAATGGCGTGCAGGTCCACGTCAGAAGTGGCTGTGGCATCGCCGCGAGCGTACGAGCCGTGCAATACAACGGCCTCTGCGCCGGCCAGGCCTAAAGCTGCCAGGTTGATCGAATCGGGTAACGGCATGGATGTTCCCTTATTGCCCCTGTTGCTCGGCCCGCAGACGGAGCTCGCCGATCTGGCCGCGATGTTCTGCCTCGTGCTGCATCAAGTGGTGAAAGATCCATTCTGGCGTCACCGCGTAGCGCTCGAGCAAACGAGGGCGGCGGAGATCGTCAGGGGTCATCTTGCGCAGCGCATCCAACAGCAGGGTGCGCGCCGCATCCAGCCGTTGGAGGTGCGTGGCGAGCGGTTCTCCTTGAATCAAGGAGAGTTTGCCCTCTTGGTCGCGCACATCGTAGCGGATCAATGGCTCTAGTTCCGCCGCCCAGCCGATTTCGAGAATGTCCTCGTAGAGGTAGGACATTTCAATCGCCATCAGGTGATAGAGCAACATACCGATGCTATTGCCCCCCTCGGGCGGGATCCAATCGACAACCGCGTCGGTCAGGCCGGCGAGCGCCTGCTTGGTCCGCCGGCGAGTGTCTTCGAGCGCCCAGACCCACTGCGCAACCTCCGGGGCGTAGTCAGTAGGTGGCCGGATCAGGCGTTGTTCTTTGTTCGATGTACTCATGGTTTGCTCCTCATTCTGATTCAGATCCATGCAAAAATGATGCCACCTGCTCTGTCACCTCATCGAGACGGTCGAGCCAGATCAGATGTCCCCACTCGTTATCCAGGAGATGCAGGGTTGTGTCACCGATCAGTTTGTCTGCATGATCGGCATGTTCCACCGGCACCGAGTGGTCATTGCGGCTGTGGAGGATCAGGGTTGGCGCCTGAATCTGTTCCAGGCTCGCCGGCTCGACCCGCTGTTCCAGGTCGTTGAGAAAGCCGGCGCCGGAAGATTGACGCCGGATCATGCGCCGGATCTCCTTCACCTGCCCGGGTGTGATGGTCTCGGCTCGATAAGGGGCAGACGAAAGCTCTTGAAACATCATCCTGGTGACGGTTTGCGGAGCCAGCGTCGCCAGCGTGCGCAATAGCGCCCAGGAAACCGCTTGTAGCCGGGGATGGAAGATCCGTTGCGCCCGCCGGTAGGCTTCGTCTTCGGGTGTCAGCCAGACCTGAGTGACGGCGGATTCAAGGACAAGCTTTTTTGTACGCCCTGGAAAATGTGCTGCCAACGCCAGCGCCGTTGGGCCGCCGGCCGAGATACCCATCAGATGGACCGCATCCAGCCGCAGGTGGTCGAGCAGGCCAATCATTAGTTGCGCCGTTGCCTGCGCCGGGCCATTTGTGCCAAGCGGTGTTCGGCCATATCCTGGCCGCGAGGGTGTTATGAGCGAAAAACCGCGCGCCAACAGCGGCTGATAACCAAATTCCTCATGACAGTTTGAGTGGCCGCCGTGCAATACCAGGATCGGATCGCCGTCACCACGCCATGTATATTCGACGACGCCATGTATAGTCGGCGCAAGCAGCGACTTCATATGTTTACTCCTCGAACAACCAATGGATCCGTCGCCTGCATGTGACCGCTCCTTCCTGGTCCTCGTTGATGACGCTGTGATAGTGTGACCGCAACTCATTCCATAAGCTGTTAGCCTACTCGCAGGAAGCGCAGGTTCTCGTCCAACGCCCTTTCGTAGGTGCCGCCGAGGCCGCTGATGTCGAAGATTATACCCCAGAATGTCACCGGTGTGACCAATGCCGGCAGGTCGCGCAAATCGGGTGGGATCTGCTGGCGGAGCGCTGCCAGAACCGTCCCCCAGGCGAAATTTAATAGGTGCAGTTGGCTTTCTTCTACCAGATTCGCCTGTGGTGTGCCGAGTTCAAGCAGGAGCGGTTCAGCTACAAGCGCCAAAATCTCATGGACACGCCGGCTGACCTGCGTAAGGTCGTTTTCCTGGGCCAGCGCTTCGACGGCGGCTTTCATCCTCAACCCGTCTTCGCCAAAGCGTTCGAGACTCTTGCCCATCCACTTCCGGTAGGGGCAATGGGCCCGTTGCAAAAGATGAAAGACCTTGATGGCAAAATAGATAAAAAACGACCGGTACAACTCCATCGCAATGAAGTCCCCCCGCCAGATCGCCCGCTCGATGGCGCCGACCTCAGAGAGACGGACAAAGCCCTGGTGGAGCAGGAAATAGCGTACCGCCGGCGGATAAAACGCAAGACGTTGCCGTATCTCCGCCAGCCTGCCCTGTGGGTCGAAAAAAATACGACCTCCACTCAGCTCGACGAGTCTTTGTTCATCCAGCTTGAGCCACTCGCGAGCGGTCGTCGGGAAGGTGGGGATCTGTAAATAGTCGAGAAAGAATTGTTGCCGGGGCACAACCTCGATAAATTTGCGCACATCGTCGTACAGCAGTGGAAAACCTAGATAAGACGGTGGAGCAGCCTCGACCAGCGCTTGGCGCAGGCTCTCGCCAACCGCCCCAAAGCGTTCATCCGGTACAAATACAATCACTCGTGGGCAAAAGTTGTGGTCGTGCGAGATTTCATCATCATAGCCGAGCACCTCGGAGCCATCGCCCAGAATGGCGGCAGACAGCGCTGGCAGCAATGCGCTATAGCGGTTGCTCAACAGAGGATGGACATACTCCTGAAAGAATCGTTCTGACAGGCTGGCGCCGTTCATCGCTGTAGCCCCTTCTTCGGCGCTGTTTTTGAGATACAATGGATCGCGCTGTTGGTCAGGATAATGTTGGAGCAATCAATAGGGTATACCAGGTAGCCATAGTCACGCAAAATATCCTGCACAACTTCATCCTCCCGCCGCCCATAGGCGGGGATAAGTGCAGCCTGGTTGAGGATGACCCCGTTGGTGTAATTGGGAAAGGCAACAATATCGTCACGGATGATGGGTTCCAGGCCTGGCACGCGATACACAGTGTGGCCGTGGCGGTCGAGAATTTGCAGGGCGGGCGCAATCGAGGCGGCTTGCTGGCTCCCGGCTGGATACTCGGAGACGATCCACACGCCTGGGGCGATGGGCCACAAGTACATGTCCAGGTCGTGTGAAATGTCGCCGGCCAGGATCGGAACCACATAGAAGCGTTGCTGAGGGAACCGCTCCTGGAGGGCGCTCAGGTTCGCCGGAGCATCCTGGCCCTCAAACAGACTTTGTGATAGCAACACAATATCATCACTGACGGCGATGGCCGCGGTGGCAAAGGCAAAACCCAATTCGAGTGGTTTCATACCCAGGCGTTGTAGCACGCGCCGGCTGAACTCTTTCCGTGCCGGTGCGTCATCGATGAACGGGTTCTCAAAAATGAAACCCGCAGTTTCACCATTGTCATCCTCGGCGAAGAGTGGCATATATTCGGCCACGATAGCCCGGCCAGGTGTGTCGAAGTTCAACAGCACACTCTCCGGATCGACCTGCGCCCGTTCAAATTCCTGTTGCAGATAAGGCAGGTCGGCAGGAGGAACAAAGAGTTCGACCTCGACAAATGGGTGCGCCGCCTTGATGATCTCGCAGATAGCCGGCCCATAGTGGAAGCGCGTGTTGAAGAAATGATGGACAAAACTCAAGTAGAGTTTTTGCACCGGTTCATATTCAGGAATCAGCCTCATCTTTGGTTTCTCCTTTTCGCCCGTTTATCGAACACCTAGTGACAGGTCAGCCAGGGTGGCCGTCACCGAGACAAACGTACTCTGTACCTGGACGATCAGCATGAGATTCTGCTCTTTTCTGTAGATTTGACGCATCTATCTATTTCCGCCAGCGCCAGAGCGTCGATCCACAGAATAGTAGTCAGCTGTCCAAAAGTCGTCCACAGATGTGTCCCAATTG
>QEUW01000479.1 GCA_003577005.1 Chloroflexota bacterium
GGCCGTTGAGACGGACGAGCGCCTGCTGCCGATTTTGCGCGCGCAGTTTGGCGGTGTGCCGTCGGTGGAACTGGTTCATGCTGACATCCTGGCGCTGGAAGAGGAGACCGAGGGGTTGCTCGACGAGATTATTGGGAGGGTTCACCCATGATCGACTACCTCAAGCCCTACCCCGAATACAAGGACTCTGGCCTGCTCTGGCTGGAGAAGGTGCCGGCGCATTGGGCAATCAAGCCAGGTTTCGCAGCCTATCGGCAGAAACGGCAAAAGAACACCGGCATGATAGAAAAGCGGGTATTGTCACTGAGCTATGGGCGGATCGTCATCAAGCCTGATGACAAATTGCACGGACTGGTTCCAGAGTCGTTTGAAACTTACCAGGTGGTTGATCCCGGCGACATCATCATTCGGTCAACCGATTTACAGAATGACTGGAATAGTCTGCGAGTGGGGTTGGTGCGCGACCGCGGGATCATCACATCGGCCTATCTCTGTTTGGACATGACAGGTTTGTTATCGGCTGAGTATGGCTATCAGCAACTCCACGCCTTGGACCTGATGAAGGTCTTTTATGGTATGGGTTCAGGCCTGCGGCAGAATCTGGATTTCTCTGACCTCAAGCGAATGCCGGTGCTGATTCCACCCCCCGACGAACAAGCCGCCATCGTCCGCTTCCTCGACCACGCCAACCGGCGCATCGACCGCTACATCCGCGCCAAGCGCAAGCTGATCACCCTGCTCAACGAACAGAAGCAGGCCATCATCCACCAGGCCGTCACCCGCGGGCTTGATCCGAACGTCCGCTTCAAGCCGACGGGCGTGGAGTGGCTAGGGGAGGTGCCGGAGCATTGGGAGGTGAAACGTTGTCGCTATATATTTCGTGAAGTTGACGAACGCTCCATAGATGGAATGGAGGAGCACCTGTCAATGAGCCAAAAATTGGGTCTTGTTCCAAGCCATTTGGTCGAGAATAAGACACTCATTTCCGAGAGCTATGCAGGTGGCAAGCTTTGCAGGGCCGGTGATCTGGTTCTCAATCGTCTCAAGGCTCACCTTGGTGTATTTGCTCTTTCACAGTATGCAGGCGTGATTAGCCCTGACTACACTGTACTGCGGCCTATTGATCCAGCCGGTATCGAGTACTTTGAACGGGTATTACGATCCCCAGCTTGCCGTGGCGAGCTTCGTACGAGAGCCAAAGGTATCGTTGAGGGCTTCTGGCGCCTGTACACCGACGATTTCTACGACATTCGCTTACCTGTTCCGCCGCCCAAAGAGCGAGTTGCGATCATTGATAGCATCCGAATAGCTACCGCCAAGATTGAGAACAGTGTCTCTAACGCGGAACGCGAAATCGACCTCCTCCGCGAATACCACACCCGCCTGGTCGCCGACGTAGTCACCGGCCAGCTCGACGTGCGCGCCGCCGCCAGCCTGCCGGCCATAGCTGGAGAGGAAGTCGAGCGGATGGAGGATTGGCTGGCTGAAGACGATGAGATGACGGAGAGCGAAGCGCTGACTGAAGCCGAGACCGACGCAGAGTGACTTTTGAAGTTGCGTTGAAATTGGCTGCAATCCATCCTTGACTGATTGAAATTTTTGGGTCAAAATTTCAATCGATTAGCGAGTCGTGTAAATTTTCAGGCCAAATTGCAAGATGAACATTGCCCAATTCAGCGCCGACATGCCTGGCGAGTTAATATCGGTGGAGGGTATCCGTGGGGCAAGCCATGCATTTTTGCCTCACTTTTTACCACCTCGGTGGGAGTGGTCTGTCGACTTATGGCCCCTTTTGCTGGACGCCCACAAAGAACTGGCGCGCCTAGATGGTATCGGCAAGCATCTGCCGGATCCCAATCTGCTGCTGCGCCCGCTCCAAAATCGCGAGGCGCAACGTTCATCCCAACTCGAAGGGACGTTCACCAATCCCCAACAGCAAATGTTGTTCGAGTTGGAACCGGTTGCATCCCAATCAGAGGGCGATTCTGCCAACGCCTATCGAGAGGTAGCAAACTACAGCAAAGCATTGCGGATGGGCATGCAGTTGATCCGGGACAAGGTTCCTTTTTCCCAATGGTTGATCCGCGAACTGCATCACACATTGATGGACGGTGTGCGCGGCTCAGATTCCAACCCGGGAACCTTTCGCCAGTGTCAGGTGCAGATTGGCCGGCCACCGCGCTTTGTTCCACCGCCGCCATTCTATCTGGCGGAAGAGCTGGACAATTTTGAGCAGATTGCCCGGCGGCCTGAGCGGATGGTTGACCCACTCGTCGATGCGTTCATCATGCACTACCAATTCGAAGCCATTCACCCCTTTGAAGATGGCAACGGGCGCGTAGGCCGCTTGCTGCTCACGCTGATGATTACAAGTTGGTGTGACCTGGCCAATCAGTGGCTCTACATGAGCGCTTACTTTGACGCCAATAAAGATGAATATATGGATGGACTGCTCCAGGTCAGCACACGAAATGATTGGTATGGTTGGATCCGCTTCTGTTTGCTCGGCGTAGTGGAACAAGCCAAAGATGCAGCACACCGCTGTGCTCGACTTGTACAGTTGTCCATTTCTTTCAAAGAACGGGTCAACACGCTGGCCGGTAGCTGGCGTCTACAAAGCATTGTTGACCAGCTCTTTCTCATTCCTGTGCTTCGCATTCCCTCCCTCGCCGAGCGACACGGTGTTTCGTACCATACGGCTAAAGCAGACGTTGATAAGTTGATCTCGGTGGGAATTCTGCAAGAAATCCCGGATAGCTCGCCCAAAACCTATTTTTCACCAGAAATTTTGGATATTACCTACGACTAAACGAATCACAATCTGTCACTGCCAGCCAGACTTGCGACACTTTGGTGACCGTGTTTGTTCCGGAGCATGAATCACGTGAAGAGGGCACATGTATTTTGACTACTTTCCAGCCGGCTCCTCCACCCCTAAGCGCGTCAAGATTACGGAGGTAGAACTAGCCAAATATATCGCGACCGACTGGATGCCCGGCCTGCCCATCACCATCATGAATGGGTTCGCTGATGTTCTCCGCGGCGTTCTAGAAACCGAAGAAATTCAGCACCATGACTATTGGTGTGTAAACCAAGACCTCGCATCCACCGATCGACAATGGAAGGGCATGACAAGCTGGATTCTCGGCGTCGCCTTTGCGCGCTTCACCGTCGAGTCGGAAGGCTATCCGTGGTGGTCTCCAGTCAGTGCCTTCAAGGGCGACAACTCCACCGGACACACCACTACCGGCAACTGGATAGTTTCCAACCCAAGAAGCTTGTTCTACGTCACTCGCAAGCCTTCCTGGCCATCCAACCTTTGCCCCGATTACGTTTTGTGCCGCCTCGCGCCAACAGGGTATGAGTACGCATTCTGTGAAAGCAAGGGCACAGATAGAGCCCTATCCAGGCGCAACAGTCCGCCTGTTGATTGGTCTAACCAGGTACGAAGCATAGATCTCCTCTTCAATGGCAAGGTTATCGATGTCAATCATCATCTTATCGTAGCGACAAGGATTAATCCAACGGCCAGCAGGCCATCAACGCGCCAGATAATTGTCCGTGCTTGGGATGCCACTGACCCAACGAATGAAGGAGACGATGTTAAATTTGCTTCCTTCTTAGCCACTCACTACGCAGCCATTTGTTGGCGATTAGGATATGGCGAACTTGCCGAACTTATGGAAAGTGCAGCAATAGAGCTCGCCTGGTACTCAACCGATAACAGCACATCCTGGATGCGAGGCTGGGACCCATTAAGAGAACGATTTCTCAGCGCATATAACTTCCGCTTCCGCAATGATTTGAGGCGTAGACCGGCAGATGTGGACGGACCAACGATCCTTCAATCAGACCAAGCTGGTACAAGTTTCCGGCTGGGGGATCGCCTTTTTGAGCTCGCCTTGACCACCGAAGCACTGGACATCATGCAGGCGATTGTAAACTTTCATCCGGCTGAACTAAGAGAGGTAGCGAGCCGGGCAGTAGATCGTACACGACTATGGATCGACACTTTGCGAAGCGTTGATCAGCAGCGAATTGCAGTAACACTCAACGGGATTGCGATGATCGAAAGAGGCTAGACTTTGGTGGGTGGCTGACAAAAGCATGTCGAATCCACCGGGCAGGAGTCACCTCCTGGAAGTCCATAGCTCCAAAAGCTGACATCGCAGTTCTGTTGCGATCATCACAATATTGTTGTATACTTACCTTGCCATAGGAGGCGCTGCTTGGAATTTTCCATCGAACTCTACGAAACCCAAGCGGGCCGCCCCGTGGTCGAAGAGGAGCTGGCCGCCATCGAACGGCGCACTCCCGTCTTGCACGATCTGTTGGTGGCCGGTCTCAACAAGCTGCGCCGCCGCGAGTACCACCGCCCGCCCCTGTGCGAACCGCTGGGCGACCGTCTGTTTGAGTTGCGGGTCGGGCGCAAGGACATTGCACGGGCGGTCTGGTTTTTTCAAGAAGGCCAGCGGATCGTGGTGGTGCATTGTTTCATCAAGAAGAGCCAAAAGACGCCGGCCAGTGAACTCGATCTGGCCCGCAGACGGATGACCGATTACTTGAGTCGGCGCTGACTCCGATAGGAGAAACACCATGCCAGGGGAGAAAACCAACTTTGACCGCTATCTGGAGCACAAGCTTCAAGACCCTGAGTTCCGCACCCGCTTTGAGGCGGCTGACCAGGCTTGGGACATCGCCCTGCAACTTTCGGCTCTGCGTCGCGCCCGCGGCTTGACGCAACAACAGGTTGCCGAACTGCTGGGTACCAAACAGCAGGCCATCGCCCGCCTCGAAGACCCTACCTACACCGGCCACAGCCTGAGCATCGTCCGCAAATACGTCGAGGCCCTGGGCGCCAGCCTCGACCTGATCATCGTTCCAACCGAAGACACCGCTGAGTACCTTGCAGAGCGCAAACCCAAACCGCTTTTGGAGAATAGTAGACCCTAGACCGACTTCCGGGAAGTGACCCCAGACAACCTTGTTGACGAAGAATGCTCCCGGTCACTTCCCGGAAGTCCTCGCCCCCAGAGGACCAATCATGCCGACCACCGACACCTCCGAAAAAGGGTTCGAAACCCTCATCTTCCACGCCATGACCGGCATCCCGGACCACCCGGACGCCCCCGGCGCGCTGCGCGACCCAGGCGCACCCTACGGTGGAACGGGCTGGATCGCCGGCAACCCGCACGACTATGACCGCGAGTATGCCGTCGACCTCGCCCAACTCCATGCTTTCCTGCTCGCCACCCAAGAGGACGTCGCTACCGCCCTGGCGCTGGAACAGGACAGCCCCACGCGCCGCCGCTTTCTGGCCCGGCTGCAGGGCGAAATCACCCGCCACGGCGTCATCCACCTGCTGCGCCACGGTCTCAAACACGAGCGCTACGACCTCACCCTCTTCTACGGCACGCCCACACCAGGCAACGCAACCGCCGCCCAACGCTTCGCCGCTAACCGTTTCAGCGTCACCCGCCTGCCTCTTTCTCAACGGCCTGCCCATCGCCACCTTCGAGCTCAAAAACAGCCTCACCAAACAGACCGTCGAAGACGCCATCGAGCAGTACCGCCGCGACCGCGACCCGCGTGAACTGCTCTTCCAGTTTGGCCGCTGTATCGCCCACTTTGCCCTGGATGACCACCAAGTGTACTTCTGCACCGAGTTGAAGGGCAAAGCCTCCTGGTTTCTACCCTTCAACCAGGGCTGGAACGACGGCGCCGGCAACCCGCCCAATCCGCATGGACTCAAGACCGCCTATCTCTGGCAGCAGACGCTCACCCCCCACGGGCTGACCGACATCTTGGAGAACTACGCCCAAATTGTCGAAAAGCGCAACGAAAAGACGGGCAAAAAGAAGCGCGAGCAGATCTTCCCCCGCTACCACCAACTCGACGTAGTGCGCAAGCTGCTAGCCCATGCCGGCGCCCACGGTGCGGGTCAACGCTACCTCATCCAACATTCCGCCGGCAGCGGCAAGTCCAACTCCATCGCCTGGCTGGCGCACCAGCTCATCGGCCTGCGCCGCCATGACCAAGATGTCTTCGCTTCCATCATCGTCGTCACCGACCGCCGCATCCTCGACCAGCAGATCCGCGACACCATCAAGCAGTTTGCCCAGGTCGGCGCCACCGTTGGCCACGCCGAGCGCTCCGGCGACCTGCGCCGCTTTATCGAGAGCGGCAAGAAGATCATCATCTCCACCGTGCAGAAGTTCCCCTTCATCCTCGACGAGATCGGCTCGGAACAGCGCACCCGCACCTTTGCCATCCTCATCGACGAGGCCCACTCCAGCCAGGGCGGCAAGACCGCCGCCGCCATGAGCATGGCCCTCTCCGCAGCCGGCGAGCCAGACGAGGAAGAGACCACCGAGGACCAGATCAACCGCATCATGGAGGCGCGCAAGCTGCTGCCCAACGCCAGCTACTTCGCCTTCACCGCTACGCCCAAAAACAAGACCCTCGAAATCTTTGGCGAGCCGGTCCCTGGTCCAGACGGCAAGGTTCGCCACCGCCCCTTCCACAGCTACACTATGAAACAGGCCATCCAGGAAGGCTTCATCCTCGACGTGCTCAAAAGCTACACGCCCGTG
>QEUW01000480.1 GCA_003577005.1 Chloroflexota bacterium
TGCTTCTTCACAGCCATAGGATGATTCTGTCGAGCCAGGCCGGCGACCTCACCTGGCCTGCCGACAGCATACATGCCTACCCCAACATTTGGATTGCATTGAGCGATGGCTTCACCCACTGAATCAGGCAAATCTTGTGCTCACAAAAAAACGCCGGCACTTCTCAACATCTGCCGACGTTTACTATCATACTTCTATGAATCACACCGAACAGATCGCCCGGATCCTGCGCAAATAGCTCCTACCGTAGCGACATCCCCTATTGCACAGCGCCCTCCTACGTTTGTTCTTCTCAGTTGCTGATCACCGCATACGTCTCATCCTGAGCCAGCCAGGCTAGATCGAAATCTCTCAACGAGACCGGGACCGGCCCAGCCGGCAATTCAGGATCGTTCAGATAGACCTGAGTCGCATCCATCCCCACGACCACCACTGCGTGATAGACATTGACCCCGTTCCAGTAGGGCAACTCTTGCGTCTGGACTGAAGCAATACAGGGCCAACCGGCAGTGAGGAACGTGTACAGCTCTTCCAACGCGCCGCACATGCGGTAAGTGACCGCGATCTTCAGCCGCTCCAGCTTGCGGATGTGCGAGAACTGCGTGCCCAGCCCCGGCTCGATGGCGCTTTGCGCCCACTACGTGAAGGCCAACAGCTTGACCAGCCGCTCATACCGCACTGGCCGCTTTAGATAGCTAAGGCACATGGCAGCGCGTGCCGCCAGGCACTCACCGTTTGTCCGTTGTTGCACATGAGGTACAGCGAGGCGTACAGGCGCTGGGGGAGTGAAGATCATAGCGCAATCGAACGCGCCGTGGGGGAGGAGCTCCAGCGGATTGCCGCCCGGCTGCCCTGCCTCTCGCACCGGCGGCAGGGTGACCGCTTCGTATCCAGCCGGCATCTCGCTGCGGGGCTGGTAGGGCGGCAGTGCGGCGCTTCCGCCCCCATCATGTAGCTCACCTGGTGCAACAGCCACCGCTGCACCGTGCGCCGCGCCGCCTCCACCGTCACCCGCAGGTTCACCGTGCGCCGGACATACACCTCAAATTCACCCTGTTCAGGAACCACATAAGAGTCCAGCACAACCGTCATCGTCTTCACCCCCTGCGCCTAAAGCAGATGCACGCTGTGAAAATCATAGCAGAGTTACGCCAGTTTCGCTAACATTCCCATAAAGGCAAAGATCGAGCTTTGGGCTGCGCCGCTCCTGGCCAACGCAATCACCGTCCCCATCGCCAGTTGCGCCGACGACATACCACCTTAGATTGTCCACACGCTACACGCCAGTGGATCTCCTCGCTGTTCTTGCGCTACGGCGATAAGAGCCTCCGGGCGTAGGCGATATGTTGGCGCATCGCCTCTCTTGCACGCTCAGGATCGCCTGCTGCGATTGCATGGTAGATGATCCGGTGCCCACGAACAGCCTCCAACAATTGCCCCCGATCCTTTTCAGCCTGTACTTGCAGCCATGTCCGCATGGCCCCCTGCAATCCCGTCATAATGGCGATAATCAGCGGGTTATGTGTGCTCGTCGCCAACGCCTCATGAAAGTCAGCATCCGCCCGAATATTGAACAGGAGGTCATCAGGATTGTTGGCCGCCTCAATTTGCTCGACCAATTCTTTGAGTCTCGCCAGATCCTCAGCAGTCGCCCGTCGTGCCGCCAGCGCGGCGATACCAGGTTCGTGGATCTCGCGCAGGTCCAGCAGATCCCCGTGGGTGCAGTTGCCCAAGGCGACATAGCGTTCAATCGACTGGCCCAGCACATTGCCGGGGACACGGGTAATATAGGTGCCACTTCCCAATCGGCTCTGCACCAGTCCTCTGTGTTGTAACAGTGAGATGGCCTGGCGGATCGAACCACGATTGACGCCAAACATGCTCGCCAGTTCTCGCTCCGACGGCAGTTGTTCTCCCTCCTGAAGCTGCTTATCAGTGATCATCTCTTCAATATAGTCGGCTACCTGCTCATGAATATGTTGTCGTTTGATCTGAAAGGAAGCGAAAGGATTATTGCTGTACGTCATGATTCACACTTGTTCCTCTGCAATGTCTTAGCGAAGTGGGATGAATTATTAATGATTTTTGCCAGTTGACAAAGGTCAATTGGCTGGGTTATACTACTGTCCAGACCAATTTTTACAACGACAAGAGAGATTTGTCAAACGTTTCGCCATCTAAAATGGTGGTTGGCGTGCTCTCTGCTCAGTCTGTTCCCCCTTCCGTTACTTATGACAGCCTGGTAAACGTTGTTGGCGAGCTTGTGCTTGTTTTTTTACCTAAATTGGTCTGGACACTCGACAACTATACCAATCCAGTAGAGCCTTCTAGACTGGCTTGAGTCTCAGAGGAAGCTTCAATGACCAAGATCACACTCATTGGCGCCGGCAGTGCCATGTTTGGCAAGGGCTTCATCACCGACATCCTGACCCGCCCGGCCCTGGCCGGCGCCACATTGAGTCTGATGGATATCAACCCGGACAATCTTGCCATTGCCGAGGCATTGGCGAAAAAGATCGCTGACCAGGTGGAGGCGCCGGCCCGCATCGAAGCGACCACCGACCGCCGCCGGGCACTCGACGGCGCTGACTACGTCGTCTGTGTGATCGAAGCGCCCGGAGGTATCGAGGCCAACAAGATCGAACGGCGCATCTCCGAAAAGTATGGAGTAGACCAGGCCATTGGCTGCACCACAGGGCCGGGCGGTGTCTTCCGCACCTTGCGCTATATGCCACCCATGCTTGAGATCTGCCGGGACATGGAGGCGTTATGTCCTGATGCGCTGCTTTTGCACTATGCCAACCCTACGACGATGGTGCCTTGGGCGCTCAATATCGCCTCGTCGATCAAAAGCATTGGCATGTGCCACAGTGTCCAGCACACGGCCATGACCCTGGCTCGCTATCTTGGCGTCCCTTATCAGGAGACCGGGCATTGGGTGGCTGGGGTGAATCATCAGGCCTGGTTCCTACGCTTTGAATGGCAGGGCAAGGATGCCTACCCGCTGTTACTCGAAAAGATGGCCGAGCCAGAAATCTACCAACAAGATAGGGTGCGCTGGGAAATGATGCGCTATTTCGGCTATTTCCTGACCGAATCCAGCTATCATAACTCCGAGTATGTCCCTTATTTTCGCAAAAATCCCACCTTGATCGAGCGCTTTGCTCCCAAAGTTGGCGGCATGCAGGACCACCAGTCCAAGTATCAACGGCGGGGACAAGAACTGCGCGAGGCGCAACGCCAGGAAGCGTTTGGCGCTGGACCCGTCGAACTCAAGACCAGCGACGAATACGCCGTGGGCATCATCCACGCCATGGAGACAAACATCCCCTATCGCTTCAACGGCAATGTGATCAATACCGGGCTGATCACCAACCTGCCACCGGGCTGTTGTGTGGAGGCGCCCTGTCTGGTGGATAACATGGGCGTTCATCCCTGTTATGTCGGCGATCTGCCGCCCCAATGCGCCGCGCTCAATCGCTCGCGCATTGCCGGCGACGAATTGGCCGTAAAAGCTGCCCTGGAACTAGATCGAAAAGCCGCTGAGCAAGCGGTAGCCTTGGACCCGCTCACGGCAGCCATCTGTACACTAGACCAGATTCACGACATGGTGGACGAACTCTTCACTGCCCTGGTTGAGTATTTGCCTCAGTTCAACTGATCGGGCCAGCTACCTGCTCGAACCATATCCAAACAGAGTGCAGTCATCTCGAACGAGAAGAATTAGACGTAGATTTTCAGAGTTTCACGATTTTTGCTTTTTCAACCGTGCAATCTATGCAGTCAGTGTTCTATTTTTAGAACCAAGTGTAGAAGAAGCGATCATGCCGCAAAAGCTCAATGTTTTATTTCTACCCCACGCCCTCCAGTCCGAAGAGTTATTCACACCCTGGGGGGAAGATGTTGTGGCGGCCATTGGTAACCGCCACCATCTTCGCATCTATGATTTTGCACAGCCGCCGGCAGCTCAGTTCGATGGTGTCGATGTGGTGATCGACCACGGAGGTTCGCACCGCAGCCATGATCTGGCCGACGCTGCGGCCGGAAAAATCAAGCTGTGGCAGATCCTTGGCACTGGCGTCGATCACTTTCCCCTCGACTACTGGTGCGCCAAAGGCATTCCAGTTGCCAATACACCCGGCCCTTTTAGCGCTATCTCACTCGCCGAGTGCGCCATGATGTTCATTCTCATGCTGACCCGGAAATACCCGGTCGCCAGAGCCAATCTGGAACAAGGGATCCTCTATGGCCCGCTGGGCCGGGAACTGGTGGGGCTGCGCCTGGGCATCATTGGTTTTGGCGCCAGTGGCCAGGCTCTGGCGCTGCGGGCGGCAGCGTTTGGCATGAAAATTGCCGCTATCGACATCCGCGATGTGCGTGAAGCGGAGATGGAAGAGTTTCGGTTAGAGTTCGTCGGCAAGCCTGCCGATCTCGATGATGTGATTGCCACAGCCGATGTCGTCTCTCTCCACCTGCATCTGACCAAAGATACATATCACCTGATCGATCACCGGAGACTGGCGCTAATGAAGCCAACTGCGTTTCTGATCAACGTGGCCCGTGGCGCGCTGGTCGATGAAGAAGCGTTAGTCCAGGCACTGGTCGAGGGCAAGATCGCTGGGGCCGGGATCGATGTATACAGCCAGGAGCCACCCGACCTCCAGTCCCCCCTGTTTCATCTGCCCAACGTGATCACGACCCCGCACAGTGCGGGCGTCACGGATGGCACTTCACGCAAGCGCGCCCAGGCGTGTGCGGAAAATGTGGAGCGCATCGCCGCCGGTCTTGAGCCGCTCTATTTGGTCTCTGTGCCGGAGGTGCTCTCAATATCGACGAATGAGCTTCCGTATCGACATTGAACTGGGGCAACGAGCTTGAAAACGAACTGGGTGCGTCAAAAACTACAGGCTGGGGAAGCAACCCTCGGCACATTTGTTGGGCTGGGCAGCCCCAATGTCGCTGAACTGCTGGCCCATGCCGGCTTCGATTGGCTGGTCATCGAGACCGAGCACAACGGGCTCGATTCTGCCGAGATCGAGCAGATGCTCATGGCGATGAACGGTACTGATGCTATCCCCATCATTCGGATCCCGGCCGCCAATCACTTTTTTATTCAGCGAGCGCTCGATATGGGCGGCCTGGGGATCCTGGCCCCCATGGTCAGATCGGCCGCGGAGGCCGCGGCGATCGTCCGCACCACTCGCTACCCACCCGCCGGCACCCGCAGCTTTGGGCCGCTGCGCGCCTCGCGTTACACCTTTGACAATGCCGATTACTTTGCGCGCGCCAACGAGAACATTTTGGTGATTCTCATTCTGGAGACTAAGGAAGCAGTCGCCGATCTAGAGGCTATTCTGTCCGTGCCAGGGGTAGACGGCATCTATCTGGGGCCATTTGATCTCTGCTTGTCCCTGGGCCTCGATCCCATGCAACAGCCCTTCCCAG
The DNA here is from genome assembly GCA_003577005.1 of Chloroflexota bacterium. Next base: position 5,446 of record QEUW01000480.1, read on the forward strand.
AGGTCGAAACGATTGTCGAGCGTGCC
>QEUW01000481.1 GCA_003577005.1 Chloroflexota bacterium
GCCGGCTGGTTGCCCGTTAGGGGCCAGACTGGCGGTGAAGGTCGTCAACAAGCTGGCGTTGGGCGCCGTCGTGTCGCTGATCACGGCGCCGGCCGGCTCAGACCAGGTCCAGTCGAGCATCTTGCCGAGCAATTCGGCCCGTGTCGTCGGTGTAAAGCCCAACGTCGGGTTGAAGTTGTTGTTCATCCCCTCCAGCCCAAACGAGGCGTAGATGCTGCGGCCGCTGTAGTCGGTGCCCGTTCGTTCGAGCGATGGTTGGTCGCGGTGGGCAACTGCCACGGCGCCGTCAAAGCGGTTGTAAGGACCGGCGTAGCGCAGAATTAGCGTGCTGCCCAGGTTGCTCTCGGACGTGGTAGCGTCGGGGCGTGGGTCCTGCGAGCCATCATGGAAGACATTGTCGATCTCGTCCACGTAGGGCTGGTTAGGAACCGGGCCTGGCTCGATCTGGCCGCGAATTTCACCACCAGGGTTAGCCGTCGTGTGAACATTGATGTAGAGGCCGCCCGCCAGCATCTGAGCGACCTCGGCGGCGTCCAGGCTCGGCGTCACTACGCCGCTGAAGGTGAGGCTGTCACTGACAAAGACCGGCAGCGTCAGCGCGGCGCTGACGGCCAGGTCGCGCACGATCGGCCCGTTCACCCCTTCGGCGCCCACATGGATGTGCGCGCCGATCACCGTGATCGGCGTGGTTGCCGTGGGTTGGACCGTGACGGTAAAGTCGAGTTCATTCTGGTCCACGTCATAGCGGATGCTGAAGCTGCCCGTAGTGTCGGTCGTGACCGGGGGCACTTCATCGGCGCCTAGCAACTGGCCGGCTGCTTCATATTTGCGCGGCTGTGTCAGATCGACGACCACATCGCCAAAGAGCGCCGGCGCTGCCATCGTGGGCACGATATATTGGTTGGGCGTCGCTTCATTGGAGACGCTGTCCTGCACCCAGTTGGCGCCCAGGCGATAGACATAGAGGAAGTTGCGGCTGCCGACGGGCGCATCGAATTCGGCGGCATCGAGCACGCTGGAGAGATCCTGGCCCATGGCGATGAGCGCGCCACCCCCATTGAGATATTCGACCAGCCGGTCTTGATCCAGCTGGGTGGGGGGGGTGGGGACAGTGAAGGTGCCGTTGGGTTGATAGTGGTCACCCGTGAAGTAGAGCACCGCCCGGTAGGCCGCCAACGTGGTGGCATCGGGGAAGGTGACCGAGTTGGGAACGAAGTCGTCGGTGTTCCAGATTTCATAGGTGTAGCCCAACTGGTCGAGCGTGTTGGTGTAATACCAGAGATAGTCGTACGGCTGCAACAGATCGCTAAAGTCGTTGTCGATGATCAGCACATCGGCCAGCTGCGTCGCATGCATCACACGCGCCCAGGCCGGTAGGTGGGCATCGTAGGTTTCGCCGTCGAGGATGATATAGCCCTGATTGTCACCCAGCCCCGCACTGGCGGCGCTGTCAAAGGTGACGGTGATCAACTGCGATTCACCGGGCGCCAGTGTGATTGAGATTGGGTTGACGCTAAAGCCGGGCAATGCTGTCGTTTGCGTAAAGCTATCACCCGTGTAGAGCGTACTCAGATTATAAGTCTCGGCGGCATCAGCAACACTCGTCACCCAGAAGCTGAGCGATTTTTGGGTACCCGTGGGCACCTGACCATAGCTCAGGCTGGGTGGGGTCAAAATGACGCCGGGGTCGGCCGCGCGGGTCAGGTCGAGACGACCGGCGCCCATATCGAGCGGCTGGGCCGGTGTGACGCCATCCGCCAGGTAGATATCCATAAACTTGGCCGTAGACATCAGGGCCGACTTGATATGGGCGGGCGACCAATCAGGGTGGATCTGGCGCAACAGTGCCGCCGCACCGGCGACGTGTGGGGCCGCCATCGAGGTGCCGGAGACCTGGCCGAATCCCAGGTGGCGCGCTTCGCCACTGACGCCAGGCATGTAGCCCTGAGCCAGAATGTTGACCCCTGGCGCTGCAATATCCGGCTTGAGGGTGTGACCCACGCCTGGCCCGCGACTGCTAAAGCTAATGATGCGGTCGGGCTCACTGCCCAGTTGGAAGGCAATCGTGTTGATCTGAACGATAGCGGCCTCGGCGCCATTTGTGTTGTAGAAGTTTACAAAGGCCAGGCCATCGGTGCGCCCAATAAAGACCGACGAGATGGTTGCCTGGTCGCCCACCGCGCCGGCGCCCATTACAATCAGGTCGTCGCCGCCCTGGGCATGGTTGTAGACGATGACAAACTCGGCGCCGGCCTGTTCGGCGTTGAGCACCTTGACGCCAAATTCGCAGACCCCGCGCTCGATCAGGGCCGCTTTGCCTGCAAAGGCCCCGGCCGGCCACGGGTTGCAACCGAGCCCATTGGTGGGATCGACCGCCGCCGAAGGGACAAAGGAATACTCTACGACCGTAGCGATGGGCAGGGGAGCGCCGAATGCAGACGCGGCAAACGCTACGTCCTCCAAGGTCGGTTCACCCGGCACGCTGATCCGGCCACTGGCGAGTGTGCCGGAGGTTGTGCTGGCCGCCACATTGATATAATCGTGCGAGGGATGGTCGCTGGTGCCCAGCCCAGGGCCGGAATTGCCGGTGGACATCGAGACAAAGATGCCGGCCTTGGTGGCATTGATCAGGGCCGTGTCGAGCGGGTCAAACAGGCCACCTTCGCTGATTGGGCCTTCTCCCCAAGAGTTGTTGACAACATCGGCGCCATCCTTGACGATGTCTTCGAGCGCCGCCAATCCTTCGGTGGTATAGAAACTCTCGTTGCCGTTGACGCTCGCATAGAAGACCCGGTAACTCATCACATAAGCCTTGGGCGCCACACCACTGATGACGCCCACATCAAAGCCGCTGTAAGTGGCGGTGACAATCTCACCGGCCGCGGTCGAAGCGGTGTGGGTGCCGTGCGACGTGCCGTTGTCCCCTGGCCAAGGGTTCTCATCGCCTGGCGCCGGGGGATCCCAGTCGCGGAAATAGACGCGTGAAACAATGATCTTGCCGTTGTTGTTGTCGGTCAACCCCAGCCCGTTGGGGCCATAACCAGGGGGATAGGTGTAGCCTTCCCCATTCATCATCGGAGCGTCTTTGTGGACGCCGCCATCCATTGACGCTACCTTGACACCGGCGCCGGCGTTCTCTCGCCCGCCGATAGCGGCGTTCTCCCATACTACCGGTGCGTTGATCAGCGCCGTGCTGGTGTAGAGCTGGGTGACATAGGCCTTGTCCGGATAGACAGCCTTGACACCGGGCAGACGAGCAAGCTGAGCGCGAGCCGCGGCAAGGTCCGTACCGGGTTCGATGGAGAGGCCATTGAAGAGAATCTGATAGGTTGCCGCCACGCTGGCACCCGTCTCGTTGCGGTAGGTGCTCACGGTTGCACTGGGCAATACCGTTTGCAAGGCACTGACAAAGGCGCTCTGCTCGGCCTGTAGCTGGCTGATATAGGCCTGTGCCGCAGCGGCGTCGGTGTCAAGCCGGCCGTTTACCGCCGCCGCCGCAACGTTTGTCTGAAAGACCGCAGCCAGCGGGGGGGAGGTCAACTCGACGATCAGCCGGGGCGACTGGGGCGGCGCCCCCAAACTGGCGCCGGGGTGTTCCCCAGCATCGGTCGGTGGACGCACCTCGGCCTGGGCGCCCGGCGCCAGCAGCAAGCTCAGCACCAGCGCCACGATCACGGCATGGGTTACTCTGGTACGCACCATGGGTATACCTCCTGTCCATTAAGAGGATGACTGTAGGACTGCGCTGTGGTGGGGGAAGTAGTGCGAGAGATAATATCCTATACTAGATGCTATCACTGTGGCAAATCACGTTTGAGAAGGGCAAGAACTTGCGAAAACATGCGAGAGCGACAGGTCGCAAATTGAGCAGATTTTTTTACGTGGCCCATGCACACCCCTCAACTATCTGTAAGGCTCGACGTAAATCTGCCCGTGCTCCTCACCATAGATCACCTCGTTGCGCACCCAGATCACCCCATCACGCACTTCGCTGGGGAGCCGATCCAAATGGCGCTGTGCGGGACCAAAAACGTACTCACCGCTCAAGGCGAACCGGGAGCCATAGCAGGAATCAACCAGGTGTTCGTCGTCCGCTTGCCACTGGAGAATACACCCTCCGTGCGGAGAACGGGCCAGAAACACGAGCGGCGTCTCCGTCTCGTCGGGCATTACGACATACACATCGGTGGGAAACATCACCACATCGTAAACGTGGTACTCTGGTTCGCCAATGGTATTGTAGCCAACCAGTGGATATTGCCGGTCATGGGTATGAAACGGTGCACGAACCCAAACGACACCCCCTGCCAATACCAGCCGTTCCAGTGGCAATAGTGGCCGCTCCGCGATCTCAACCCGCTCTTGCGGACGACAGGCAACCAAAAGAGCGGATAGCAGAAGTAGATAGACCCAACGCTTCATCTGACCCTCTTTCCTAAACGTAAAGTGGAGCCAAAGTCCTTTGGCTCCACTTTACGCAATACCTTACGTTTGTCAACATTTCTAGATAGCGCTCTCAGGGGAATCGCGTCATAGCCTACTCGTGGGATAAGGTGGCAAAATTCTCGCCCTCATATAGGCATCATTCCTATAGTTGCCGGGTTAACTCCACATTGGTGGGACAAGATTTTACAAAATTGGCTTCACGCGATTGCCCTAATAGCGCTCTTGTATCGCATCCTTCTGCTGAAGTACTCTCCAGCAGACATACAGCTCCTACAGAGTTTTGCAAAAGAGCACCGGATGTGGTCTAGTCGGTTAACGGTTATAATTGACCCCGCAAACGGGTTCTCCGGCAAGTTTCGTGCTAACGACTGGAGCCGTGGATTGCGCACCCTAGATAGAAAAGGTTTGCGACCAACTTTGCACGAAAGATGCCGGAGAACCTGATAACGGGGTCAACTATAGTCTACAAAGATCGTGGTCAACCTTAACTTACTGATTCGGCTTACTGAAATTTTCTTTGGTCACTCCGAGGCTTGCAAGTATTTGGCTGCCAATAGAGTTGGGTTGACTCACGAGTTGGAGTACTAGAAGCTCGTGCTCAGCTTTTTCCTGTTGAATATGCAGCAGTGTACAGTAATGGCTGATAAGCTGCCCAAGCTCAGAACTCCAACCCTTTCGACATTTTTCAACTGAACTGTATCGAATCGCACTGTGAACAAGACCACGAACAAATTTCAGATCAACACCAAGCTCGTGAAGAATATTAATAATCTCTACATCCACTCGCAAGAGTCCAAGCAAAAGATGCCCAGTGGTTAAACACTGATGTGGACCCAACACCCGCTCCGCTTCGGCGAATGCCAGGGCTTCGCGCACAAAAGGAGCAAGTTTCACCAGCTTGTTGTTTGGTTTGATACCCAACATTTTTGTGTCTCAACAGTCGGAGCTGCAAGTATAAACCACTCGCATATTGACCACTCTCTCCCCTCTCTTACAAGCAGAAGGGAAAAGAAAATATACTACT
>QEUW01000482.1 GCA_003577005.1 Chloroflexota bacterium
AACGATTGGCGTTTTGGGCCACCACTCAACCCAGCCCTGTGGTAGCCAATTTTCAATGGGGCCTTCTCCAATCCACTGCTCTGCATAAATGCGAAATACGTCCCCTTCAACGTCTTTCTGTGGATACTGAATGCAAACGAGTAAACACCGATCGCGTTCGTCAGATCGACAAATTCCACCAGGTCTTTTCGGTCTAGACTCGTGCCAAATTCCCATTACGAGAACCTTTCTGGATTGCAGAACACCTAGCGTACACTTTCACTTATGTGGAAGTGTATCATGCCTCGGCCAAGTGAATCTAATTATATCGACAACTCGAGGAGCCTCAAGACCGATCTTGAACAGTCTGTCAGCAAGTCTGTAACCAGGATCAACGTAATATCACGACATTCACTTGATTTCCCTGCCACTCCACCCCGTTTGAGGTGAACACATAGCCAGACCACGGCGCAGAGGTTGCACAGTATGCGCAGGTCGCTACATGCACTACTCCCATATTGGGGCTAATCATGTCGCTTAACAAAGCTCCGTTTGTTGGTGGGGTGTCAGGATTACCTACAATCCAGCCCTGAGGCAACGGGGTCAAGCTTAAATTGGGTGCATTCGTTCCGGCCGGATAGACGAATCGGACCACATTGGGCGGCACCTGGCCTAATTCGATGGCATTGCCCAACTCATTGGTGATTTGGCCGCCGGGACCAGTGTAATAGACTACGGTGGTTCCTTGTGGAACCACCATACGCTGACCCCCGTACTCTCCGTGTCCAGAAATAACAGCTTGCGGTTGGTTTGGAGCGATGAGAGAAGTCGGATTCTGCACAACAAGCGTCGGTGGTTGCACCGGTTCAGTTCCCACACCCACTTTGTACGCACGAGCATTTGTCGTTGTATTGGGTGCTGCTACAACTGGTGTGCGACCCTGTGCGCGGATGGGAGCTGTGCTATACCGGCCACCACCACTGCCCGCACGCCCGCCACTGCCACCACGCCCGCCACCAATGCTGACTGGACCACCACCGCCATGTGGCGCAACGCATTGTAGTACCTCCTGCGTGACATCGGTGATGTCGCCACAGTGCCCGGTAGGATCATTATACTTCAGCGGGTTTCCCCGCACATACAGGAAGCGATTCCAGTCATATCCCTGTGTTGGATCAGGGATGATCGTATCAGGCTGGATGAACATGCCCAACCGTGAACTATAGTACCGGGCATTGAAGTCCATCAAGCCAAAGCTGGACTCATCCCGCTGGCCGGTGAAGCCAAAATCTGTGGTCGCACTGCCGTTTTCCCACCGTACCTGGCCGTAGGGCAAATACCTTGCCTCATGCACCACCTGGCCGCTGCTGTCGGTGGTGAGACTAGTGGAGCCAAGATGATCCCCATGCAGATAGTAGACCTGCCCGCCCTTGCGGACCGCCACCCGTTTGCTGCCGTGGTAGTAATACTTGGTCACGCTGCTGGCGGTGACGGTATGCTCTTGCACCGTCCGGTTCGCCACGTTGTCCCAGGCTGTCAACTGAAAGGTGTAGTCTTGGTCCTGTGTGGCGGGGTAGTCCAGGCTGCCATTGCATGTGCTGGCAAGCGACGTCACCACACCGCCATCCACCAGTTCCAGCCCACAGCGATTCAAGCCGGCATCGGCATCGCTGGCCGACCAAGCGATGGACAGGGTTAATCCTTCAGACGTGGCGTTGAGCGCCAACACCGGTGGTGTGATGTCGTGCAGCAGTTGCATCAGCGAGGTGGCGATGTTGCCGGCCCGGTCACTGGCCTGGATGGCGACGGGGCCGCTGAAGCTGACAGCAGCATCGAAAGCGTAGACATGCCGCACCGTGGCGCTGGCCACCCCGTTCTGGGCATAGCTCGCGCCTGAACCCGCAGCGTCGGGGAAGGCCACAACATCCAACCCGGCTAGGTCGTCGGTGATCGACGCCGTGACGGTGATCGGTCCGGCGCCTGCGCCGTAGTAGACGGTGGGCGCCGCGCCGGACACAGCCGCCTGCACCTCGGGCAGATAGGCATAGGGCTGTCCGGCAGCGACGGTCAGGCTGCTGAAGGCAGGTGGGGTGTCGTCCACCGCCAGGATAGCCGAACCGTAGCCTACGTTGCCGGCGATATCCACCGCCTCGAAGTTCAGCGGATAGACCCCCGCCGGCAGCACGCCGGGATAGCCTCGTTGCCACTCGCCATTGCGGTCAAAGAGCGTCAACCATTCGCTGCTGTTGATACGCAGTTGCACCCGGGCCAGCGGGCTGGCGTCGGTGATGCGAGCGCCGAAGGTAAGTTCCTGGCCGGGACGGGCGTAGGCAGGCGTCACCAGCCCTGTCACCTGGGGTGGGGTGCGGTCATGGAGGATGCGGCTGGCCAGCGAGGGCAAGGACTGGTTGCCCGCGGCGTCCCGCACGCGGGCATAGAGCCGGTGCATTCCTTCACTTACGGTCACGATGGTGCGCCAGTTGCCCTGGGCATCGGCCCGGACCGTCTGCACCAGCGCATCGCCGAGGTAGACGAGTACCACGCCCAGCGGCTCGGCCTTGCCCACCACCTGCACCGTGGGGCTGGCCAGATGGATTTCACCCACCGGCTGCAACAGGAGCGGCGCAGCCGGTCGCACGGCATCGACAAAGAGCGCGGTGCGCCCCTGACCCCGCAGGCCGAGCTGGTCTTCTGCCGTCAGGAACAGGCTGTGCGGGCCGTGGGCCGTGTTCTCAGTGATAGTCCAGTCGAGGGTCCAGTGGCCCGCGGGTTGGTTTTGGCTGGCCGCGGCCTGGCTCAGGTTGGCTTCGCTGCCATCGGGCAGGGCGCTGCGCACCCAGGCCGTGGCCGGGCCGTCGGGGTGGTTCGCGCCGCGGGCATCGGCCCACACGGTGACCGCAGCGCCCAGGCCTACAAAGCCCGTAGATGTGCCTACGGCAATCAGCGGCGGCTCGACGGGCACCTGCACCCGTACCAGGTTGCTGGGGGGACTTACCAGCCCGGCCCGGTCGGTGGCGGTGGCGCGCAGGTCATTCCAGCCGCCTTCGAGCAGCATGGTCACCCGCCAGGCGCCACTCGCATCAGCCTGGGTGGTGATGGTGAACAAGCCGCCGTTGCTGAGCGTCACGGCGCTGCCCGGCTCAGCTGTGCCCGTCACCTGGACCAGCGGCTGGGCGCTGGCATAGCCGTCCGCCGGGCTGGTGATGAGCGGCGCGTCAGGCGGTGTGGTATCGCGCACGAGGTCCGGCCCGGCCACCACCACACTGATGCCGCTGGTGGTGGTCACCGCCAGGCGCACGGGGTAGCTGCCGTCGACGGCCATCCCATTCCCATCCCACAGCCACTGGGGCGGGGGCAGGGTCAGACCGCCGGTGATGGGCACACTGCCCACCAGCAGGCTCCACCCGGCCAGCGGGTCGTCGGGCAGCCCGCTGGCGCTCAGACCAAAGACGGTGTTCGTCGCAAAGGGGTTCGGCGCCACCCGCACGCCGGCGCCGGGCTTGCCCTCTGCCATCGTCACAGTGGCCGTGGTGCCGGCCTGGTTGCCCAGGGCGTCGGTGGCCGTGGCCGTGAGCGTGACGATGCCCTCGGCGGGCAAGAGTACCTGGGTGAAGGTGAAGGCGCCGCTGGCGTCCGCTGGGATCTGACCCAATTGCTGGCCGTCGAGCGCCAGAGCAACCGTCGCCCCCGCCTCGCTCTGCCCGCGCACCGTCTGGGTGATCACGTTGAGCATGGCCCCGTCCATGGGCACCAGCATCTCGACGTGCGTCTGCCGGTCCACCGTCACGCTCCAGCCAAACTCGCCCATGTTGCCCGCCTGGTTGGCCACCGTGACGTGGAACGAGTGCTCACCTTCGGCCAGCGGCGGGTCGGGCAGATAGGTAAAGCCGCCAGCGGTGATGGCCGCGCTGGCGGTCACATCGACGCCGCCCCGGTAGAGCCGCACCTGGCTCAGGTCGATGGGGCTGCCCCCGCGCTCGTCGAAGCTGCCGCTGACCAGGGGCTGGGTCTGGTTGGTGACGCCGCTGGGGCTGTAGGCGGACAAGGCCGGCCCGTGGTCGTCGTAGACCAGCGTGCGGGTGAGCACGGTCTGGTTGCCCGCCTCGTCCTCGGCCACCACCGCTACCGTCTGCTCGCCGGGGGTCAGGGGGAACGTCGCGGCGAATTCATTGAGCAGCCCGCTGACCGCCACTGCCGTCTCGTTGACCGTCACCCGGTCACTGGCCTCGCCGGTGTAACCATGCAGGTCGAGGCGGTTCCGGTTGGTGTAGACCGTCTCACCGGTGCCCCAGGCGTCCCCGCGTGTGGGGTGGAAGAGCCCCACCCCCTGCGGCGGCGTGGTGTCGACGAGGACGACGACGCTGGCGGCGGCCAAGGTGGGGTTGCCCGCCGCGTCCACTGCCGTGACCTGCACTTCGTACTGGCCATCGGCAACCACTGTGCCGCTGTCGTTGCGCCCGTCCCACACCCAACTGACCATGGCGCCGCTGCCGCCGGCTTGGCGCACCCCCTCACCGCCGGCAGCCAGCACCCGCACCTGCCAGGTCGCCGGATGAGCATCTTCGACCGTGGCCGCCACCGTGGCCGTGTCGAGCCGCCCGTCGCCGTTGGGCGAGAAGACCAGGGGCGCAGCGCTTACTCCGGTCACCGGCGACCGCGTCGTGTCCAGGGTGATGGTGGCGGGCAGCACGGCGCCAGCGCCGATGCCATCGGCTACTTCGACCTCGACCGTCTTCAGCCCATCGCTGCCGGTCAGGTTCCAGAGCAGGCTGGGGGTAAAAGGCTGCCACTCGCTCCACGCCTCGCCCGTATTGCGCACCCGAAAGCGCAGGCTGCCGCCGCAGTCGTCGCTGGCGTCGAGGGTGAGCGTCACCTCGGCGTCGTTGGTGTAGGCGGCGCCGCCGTTGAGGACAACGGTCCCGCTGGGGCGGGCGTAGTCCTGCGTGGCGCTCACCGCCGCCGACCAACCCGACTCGCTGCCCTGACCGTCCCGGCTGCGCAGGCCATAATAGTAGGTCTGGCAGTTGGCCAGGCCACTGAAGGTGTAGCTCGCGCCGCTCACCCAACCGGACGACAGCGGGCTGGTGAAGGCGGCATCGGTCGCTGCCTGCACTTCGTACTGGATGGCGCCGCCACTAGGGTCCGCCCAACTGGCGGTGTGGCTGTTGCCGTCGGTGAGCGCCCCTGGCGACGGGTGCAGCGCTGGCGTGGACAGGTGGTGATAGGGGTAGCTGGCGGTGGCCTGATTGCCCGCCCAATCCCAACCGCGCAGGTAGAGCGTGTGGCTACCGGGGCCGGGGAGGCTCGTGGCGTCGCTGGTGGTGTAACAAGTGTTGTCGTCGGGCGGCCACTCATTCCACGCCGCCCGGATGCAGCGGAAGCCCGATCCGCCATCGCTGCCGCTGTAGGAGACCGTGCCTCCGTGGCTCCAGCCGCCAGGTGGGAGACCACCCACGGCCAGTAGCGGCGCTTCCTCATCGTTGGCCTG
>QEUW01000483.1 GCA_003577005.1 Chloroflexota bacterium
GAGCCTCGCCCCAACTGGCGTTGGCCGCCAGGGAGGTAAGTGGGCCGGCTGTCTTGCCGTAGATGGCCAGCTCCGCAAAATCGTCGCCGATCGTGGCAGCGCGGTAGGCATGGGCATCAAGCCATTCTAGGAGCGCATGATTCGTATAGTCAGACACGGCCAGCAACGTTGATGGAGCGGCATCAAGGGCGGCGGGGGCAGCGGTTGCGCCGGCGGGCAGCACCTCGACCCGCTCTGCTGCCGGGTCGTACATTCCCACCCAGACAGCCAGGTCAGGCGAGGCGTAGAGCAGGCGAGCATGGTCGCTCCACGCGGCTTGCACAGCTTCCGCCACGGCGCGGGCGCTCGCCCCCTGCTCTGGCGCGGCTTCGGGCCAGCCGGGCCCGGCTGAACGATGGTACAGGGTAAGCGTGTCACCGTCGGGCAGATGGAACCGCTCCACCGGGGTGTAGAGCGCGGCAAAGAGTGGGTCGCCGGCGTGGATGCGCGCCAGCAGCGCCAACCCCGGCTCGGCGACATTGCGATTGTCGCCATCCTTGAGCAGAACCCACTGCGAAGCGAGCAGATCGGACCAGTTGCCGCCCTCCTCGGTTGTCAGGCCGCGGATGCCTACGTTCAGTTTTTGGGCTGCAATCAGATAGCGGAAAACGCCGCGATGCACCTGATGTGTGTTCACCAGCACGCCAAGGCTCTGCGTATCGTCGCGACCGGCGCTCACCGTTTCCAAGAGCTGCGGGCCGATCCAGTAGCCGGGGTCAGTCTCCCCTGTGCTGGGTGGCTTGGAGTAGTCCGTGCGCACCCACAAGACCGGGTTCCGCTGGTAGAGCGGGTACCAGCCATCGAAGGTAAAGATCCCCCACTGCACGACGAGGAGGGGCAGCCACACTGCACCCATCCCATAACGAAGCAAGCGTGGATAGGACCAGAGAGCCACGGTCGCCAGTATCGCGAATATTGGCAAAAACGGCGCCAGATTGCGCGGATTCTGCTGTTGGAGCACGATCAGGACGACAAGCGCGCCAACGATGCTCAACCAGAGGGGCGTAGCCGCCGGGTTGAGGGTTCGCCGTCGTACCCAGGCCATCAACCACGGCGCCATTGCAGCCGGGACGATCACCCAAAAGGCCAGCGCGCCCAGATGATGTTCGTAGAAATAGCGGCCATAGCGCACGACATTCCCAAGTGCCAAGGGGCTGACGCCTTCCTGGCCGCGCACCTCATCGACATAGAGCAGGCGGGCTGCGAAATTGGCGTGGGGTAGATACCAGAGGCTGGCAACGGTCAGGGCGAGAACGAGCGCCGCCCAGCTATTGGTCACCGGCGTGGAGCGCTGGAACGATGCGTACAGAACCACCGCCAAGAGCACAAACCACCCTAGCCATAACCAACTGCCCAGTGGAAAGAGCTGCGCCGCCGTGCGATTGGGCCAGAACCAGGCGCTACTCAGCAAGCCCCCAAGCGCAGCAGCGACCAGCAGGCCCCGCCACCGGACACGAGGGCGCCACAACGCCCCTATCTGGGTGCGCAACGCCCCGCTCTGCCAACCGTACCAGAGCAACGGTAACCAGACGTAGAGAGGTATCGTCCATTTCACCAGCAGGCCGATCCCCAGGCTGGCCCCCCACACGAGTGACCAACTGCGGTGGGTAAAGCCACGGAGCCGGTGGAGCGCCAGCAGGTTCAACACCACCAGCGCGGTCAGGAACATCTCGGTGTAAAAAAGCCGGCTCATGGCCGCCATGAGCGGAAAGAGACCCACCAGGAGCGCTGCAAAGAGACCGATCCCTCGCCCTGCAATCGTGTTTCCCAGCAGATAGGTCAACACGATCACAACCCCCAGCAGCATCACATTGAGCAGTTGGGCGCTGTCCATATTTACGCCAAACAGCCAGAAAAACGGCTGTACGGCAAGATAGATTGCCGGTGTGCGGTAGGCGGGAAAGGTGAAGGCGCGGAAGAGCGTCTGCGGCGAAAAGTCGGTGAGGAATTTGTTGTACTCGATGCTCGTCCAGAGATACTCGCTGGCGTCGTGGCCGACGAGCACGACATTCTGCCTGACCCAATACAGGCTCCCCAACACGTTGAAGGCTAGAATCAGCGCCAGGCCGGTAAGGAGCAACAGGGTGGTCAGACGCACATGACTCCTTACTGTGGCGTCACTCTCTTGCCCGCTGCGCGGCTCAAAAAGAGCTTCATGCGCGTCGGTAGTCATGGTCGGCGGGTTCCGGCGGTTCTCACTCTGCTGAACTGCGGAGCACGTTGCGCACGATATAGATCGGCTTGTCCTGGCTCTCGTGGTAAGTGCGCGTCACCATTTCGCCCAGAAGCCCCATAGTGACAAGCTGGACACCGATCACAACGAGCAACACGGCCAGCAGCAGCAGCGGTCGTTGTCCAATATTTTCGCCCAGGATCAGCTTATGGTAGGTGAGATAGAGGCCGGCCAACCCACCGCCAAAGGCCGACAGCAACCCCAGCGTCCCAAACACATGGATCGGCCGTGTCGAGTAGGCGCCCAGGAACCAGACGGTGATCAGGTCGAGCATGACGCGCACCGTGCGGCCAATGCCATATTTGGAGCGGCCAAACTGGCGGGCGCGGTGGTTGACAGGCACTTCGGTTACGGTGCCGCCCACCTGGCTCACCAGCGCAGGGATAAAGCGGTGCAATTCGCCATAGAGCCGCACATGCTGCAACACCTCGCGACGGTAAGCCTTGAGCGAGCACCCATAATCGTGCAGACGCACATCGGTGACGTTGGAGATGAGCCGGTTGGCAAGCATCGATGGCAACTTACGGTCGAAGAAGCGGTCTTGGCGGTCTTTGCGCCAGCCGCTGACGATATCGTACCCTTCTTCAACCTGAGCCATAAGCAAGGGAATGTCACGCGGGTCGTTTTGTAGGTCGGCATCCATCGTGATCACCACATCCCCGCGTGCATGGTCGAAGCCAGCCGAAAAGGCCGCGGTCTGCCCAAAATTGCGCCGGAAGCGGATCACGACCAGCCGGCTCTCTTCGTGAGCCCACTCGCGCAACAGCGCATAGCTCTTATCTTTTGAACCATCATCGACGACGATGATCTCAAAACTGTAGCCACACGCCTCCAGCGCCGTGGTCAACTCTTGGCGCAGATAGGCGATGTTCTCTTCTTCGTTGTAGAGCGGAATGACGACGCTGATCCTGGGGTGAAGGTGCTCAGATGCAAGAAATCCATCCGGCACCGGGTCGGCGCTCTGAGGTGGCGTCCACGTGTGTGCAGATACGGTATCGATGTTTTCCATCCTCTGTGCTGGCATGACTCGTGCGCCCTCTCGTGCTCAAACCAAAACAGTGTACACCGCGGTCGCCTATTCGTCAAAAGAGCTGTTCTTCAAGGGTGCGTCGGCGGGTTAGAGCAGGGAGGGTAAGCCCCCGATCAATGCCGGAGGGATCTCAAGTTGCCGTGACAGGCCCTCACTCTCGCCGATGAGCAATTCAGCCGCTTCTGCCTTCTGCCAGCGTTTGTATTCGCTCTCTCGTCGCCGGGCAGTAGCCTGAATTTCGCTCTGCGAACTGACATTCCACTCGCCGGTCATCATCTCTTTCATCTCTTCCGGCTCAAAGAAAAAAACATCATCGACGGCCAGTAGCCGTTGGTCGGCCATGGCGTCGCGGGCGGCTGCCAGCGCCCAGCGCCGCGCCCCGGCCAGGATATAGGCAAAGGCATGAAGCGCCTGGCTCTGTAAGCGTCGTAGCAGTGCCACCTTTTGCACCAGTTGTTGCGCCTCTTTGCGTCGATTGGGTTCGCTGGCGTCGAGCAGGGGTTGCGGTGTGGCAGCTCGACGCGCCGCCAGCGCAACCTGCCCGCTGACCAACTTCGCCAAGATAGCAAAGAGCGCGGTGGGGTCATCTGCCCAGCGGGGATGGCAGACTTCGCCTTCTTGCAAGGTGCGGTGACCAAATTGGGCCAGAAAGGTATGCAGATCGCCTAACAGCGCACGGTGGGCCAGTACGTCCTGCCAATCGCCGTACTTGCCGGCCAGCAGCCAGTCGCGTACAGCGCCATCTGCACCCGCTGCCTGACTCAACTGCACGAGCCGGCCCTGGATCGTCCATTCGATCTCCTCACCTTCGTCGCCGAGTGCCTGGTCAATCAATGCCAGGGCAGCCACGAGGTCTGTGCTTCCAGCAGCCAGGCGTATGAGCCGGTTGTAGAGCAGATCCAGATTGTGGCGCGCCGCCAGAAAGACGAGGAAGCTAGGCGCACCCACGTTCTCGATCTCCTCCATGATCTGCAACACTTCGGCCTGGGTCCAGCGCAACTCGCCGACTTTGGCGTACCACGCTTTCGCCTGCTGCGTGATGGTGTCGATCTCGGTCGCCAGGCTTTTCAACAGGCTCTCGACCCTGTTCTGCGCCAGGCCAAACTTCAACCCGGCGATCAGCCCGGGCTTCTCCCACTTGCAGATGGCAAAAGGCTGGCCGTCCAGGTGCAGGGTCAGGGGTTCTATCGCCGCACTCTCGGCATCGCGTTGGGCGGAAATCGTCAGGTTCAAGTAGGGCCGCCCCTGGTGCTGGCGCAGCACGCGCGCCCGCGGCATAGGGTCAAAACCCAAGCGGTCATAGTACTGATACCAGGCCCGCCCGGCAATCTCGGCCAGCAGATGATAGCTAAAGGGAGTCAAAGGCCCGGTGACCAGTGGTCGGAGCGGCAAATTGCTCCAGACAGTGCGGCTGCCCCCTGGCAGACCATTGGGTAAGGTGTACGAATACAAACAATACCTCGAAAGCGTCAGAGATTCACTTTACTTTGTCGAACCGGGGTCTATTGTCGCTAGAATAGGGTGTTGTGTCAATTTAGAAAGTTGCCCGCCATCTTCTTCGCCAGTACAATGCTCGCCAGATCGACGAGGAGGAACCATCTCAATGACATCAAAAACCAGGGCACGAAATCAAGCTGGCGTGGCCCAGGCGGGCGGCGCCGGTCATCAGCCATCCCGTAAGCCGGTGCTGGCCTTTGTCGCCGCCGACATTATGAGCGGCAAGGATGAACTGGCGCGCGAGCAATTGCTTAACAACCTGCGCCGCTATCGCACGCCGGGGGTCTCTCCGCTCTGGGTGCACTGGCAGCGACAGCGCGCCGACCTGAGTTTTGCCTGCACGGTACATGACTTTTCTGAGTTCAATGAGTTTATGCTCGATGTGGTGCGCAGCGTGGACGGCGTGCGCGAGACGACCACCGTGCTCAGCTTTGGCGGCCATATCGACATCGATGTGCTGCTCGAACTGGAGATGGAAGTGAGCCCTGCCAGTTCCACTGTGGCAGGCAGCGTGATGATCGACGTTCAACCGGGTCTGGACCGCGCCTGCCTCCAGGCATTGCGCGACCTGCCACCCCACCCCGATGTGCGTTGCGTCTGGCTGCTCAATTGTTACCACAGCGGCGTCGCCGACTTGATGATGCTGCTCTTGGGCAGCAGTGA
>QEUW01000484.1 GCA_003577005.1 Chloroflexota bacterium
AACGGGGTGTCTGTCGGCAACGGGGTAGGTGTGATCGTTGGCGTGTCCGTCGGCAGGGGAGTGTTCGTTGGCAACGGCGTATTGGTGGGCGATGCTGTCGGCAACGGGGTGTCCGTTGGCAGGGGCGTGTCAGTGGCAGTTGGTGACGGTTCGGACGTGGATGTTTCGGTCGGTGGCATTGTAGCCGTGGGCGATATGTCGGCTTGCGCCACTGCCTGTCCGGCGGGTGCGCGGGCGGTCTCGTTGGGTGTGCTGGGGGCAGACGCGATTGCGATGGAGAGAAGCGCCAATATACCCACCCAGACAGAGGCGATCACTTTGCCTGTTCGATTCCACTTCCATAAGTACCAGGGGGCCAGCAGGGGCCAGAATAATAGCCAAAGGATAGACCATAAGATAAAGTTTCCTAGTCTTGCTAACAACGGAAGCCTCCTTTTTGTTGGTTTGGTAGAGAATCTAGGGCTGACAAGGCTTTCTTGTCAGCCCTACCTGATCATTCGTAGCGGCTTACCTCAGCGCCACCTGGAGCCAGGAGCACCGCGGGGTCGGGTTCGTTGTTGTTCCAAATGTTTGACCTAAAGCCACAGTTGAAGCCGCCGCGGCCAGCATCCTTAGCCATTGCCCAGATGCGCAGGGTTTGCCCGGGCTCAATGGTCCCGCTCAACGGGCAGTCCTGATTGCCCTTCTCGCTGCGGAGCACCCAGCCGGCCAGGCTCACGGCCGCGGAACCTTCGTTGACGATGTCGGTATACTCGTCACCCTTATCAAGGGCGATGATGCGCAGCGTGCCGCCCGTGGCCGGCGCTGGGGTGGGCGTGGCGGTTGCAGCGGGCGGCTGAGGGGTCGGCGTTGCGGCCTGTGCCGCGGTGGTGGCGGTTGCGGGCTGGCGCGTGGGCTGCGCCGTCGCCGGCGTTGTCGCCCACAAGCCCACGCCGGCGCTCACGGCTTCTTGCTGGGCGGCCCGGATCTCCGCCTCTTTGGCCACGTCGGGCGGGAAGGTGGCGAGTTGGGCAAAGCCCTGGCGCACCAGCTCGGCGTTGACAAAGGTGCCATCGGCCAGGTAGATATAGCGCAGCAGGCGACCGTAGCGGTCGGTCTCGGACACATCCTTGATCAGGTAGACGGTCTTGCCGGCGACCAGCTTGCGATTGGCCTCTGTCGCCTCCGAGTAAAAGGGCTGCCCCCGTTCGGGTGTGTTTACGAGGATGTAGCGCACGCGGTAGGTCTGGCCGTTGATCTGCACGTTGATGGTGTCGCCGTCCACGATGTTGGTCACCTGGGCCGCCTGGCCAGCTGGGGGCGTCGCCGGCGACGTAGTGACTTCAACCCGCACGAGGAAGGCGGCGATCCACTTGCCGTCAGCGAGCTCGAGCCAGTCGCCGGCGGCGTTCTGGCTGACGACGGTGAGCTTGTCGCCGGTCCTGACGCTGCCCACGATTGCGAAGGTGGTGCCGGGGCCAGCGCGGAGATTGGCGTTGCGCAAGACGGTGGCAGTCTGAGTTTGTGGTGTGGCTGTGGGTGTTGGCGTTCGGGTGGGTGTAGATTGTGCCAGGGATACGGTGAAGGGGTGCGATAAGGATAATACGAAGACGAGGGCGGTCAGCCAAATCAAACGTTTCATGTAGGGCTCCTTTATGTTGGGTAGTCGGATGGAGAACTGTAAGCGGTGCTTACAATCTTTATCGTTGAGATGGAGGTTGATCCTTCAGCGGATTGAAAGGTTGGGGTGGGGTGCGGACGCAAAAGCGCCGGGGTTCGCACCCGGCGCTTTTGCGTTATAACGGAACAAAAAGGGCGCTTTCAGCGTATAAAAAGGGCGTTTTCGGTGAAAAACGCCTGATTTGCGCTAAATTCGCACAAAAGTTACAATGACGCAGTCTCTCAACACGACAAGGCCGACGTTCGAGCGCAGAGAAGACGAACAGATGCGGGCCTAACTCGGCGGGACTTCGGGGTACTCACCTATCGGTACAACTAGAAGCGGTAGACCCGACCGCAGCACCGGATCACAGTGCCCTTGCGAACGGTGTATTTCCGCCTGCAGGAACACGTGAAGGTCCAGGTAACCTTGATCGGGATTCTGATCTTGCGAGTAGCCATGACCAGACTCCTTATGGTTTGTGGATGGTTGCGACATCCACGGGCTGATGATCAGGAAAGTTTCAACGGCATCTGTTCGTCTTCTCTGGTCTCGAACGCCTTCTCCGGGCAACAAAAAAAGCCGCCCATCACTGATCGGCGGCAACTTGGTCAGGATATAGGAGAACTTCATACTTGACGACGGCACGCATTTGTGCTATCGTTCACAAGCAGTTAATTCGGCAGCAATCTTGCACATTGCTGCATCCTATAAGCCAGTTCAGTGCCGCACGCGCTGGACTGGTTTTTTTGTTGCGCGGAGTATATCATAGTCGAGCTTCATCTGCAAGCGCGCTGGAACGGTTGTGCTAAAGGAAGCGGGGTTGGGGTGGGTTGATAACCCGTTATTGTCGGTCGAGCAGTATGGGTTAGCGATGTGGCAATCTGGCAAACCATTGACCAGCGAATCACCCTATAGTACAATGTAATCCAATATCATAGAGGAAGGAGACGGCCATGACCCAAACCCTACAGCGACCGGTAGAATCCCTATACGATAGTGACTTCTACGCCTGGACGCAGAATCAGGCAGACCTACTGCGCCAGGGAGACTTTCGCCGGCTGGACCTGGACAATCTCATCGAGGAGATCGAAGATATGGGCAAGAGCCAGCAACGCCAACTCGAAAGCCGGCTGGTCGTGTTGATTGCCCATCTACTGAAATGGCAGTTCCAGCCGGACAAACGCTCCCGTAGCTGGCAGGCGACGATTCGGATACAACGCATCCGCCTGCATAAGCTGCTGCGCGAAAACCCCAGCTTGCGCGCCCAACTCGATCAGGTGATCATAGAGGCGTATGAAGTCGCCGTCGAAGCGGCCTGGGGCGAGACCGGGCTGGATAGCACTGTCTTCCCCACTACTTGCCCCTACACCGCAGAACAGATTTTGGATGCTGACTTCTTGCCTGAAGCGGCAGAGTAAAGGAGCGGGCAGTCCGGGTGGCTGAAACCCCGGTTGAACAAAGACCCAGGGCCAACCCTGGGTCTTTGTTGATTATGCTGCTTGCTTCGGCTTTGCCCACTTCACATAGAGCCAGTAGCTGTAGCTGCCGCGCTTGAGGCGGGTGAGCAGCGTCTCCATGCGCCTGGCAGGTTCGGTCGCCATCTTAGCCCGGTGGTTGGCGGCGAGGATGGTACCCCTGGGGCCGCGCTGGATGGTCCACTCCCGGTCGGCGGTGGGTCCCCAGAGGGCGTGGAACTGGGCGGTCAGGGGGTCGCTCTCGGTCTGGGTTGTTGGGGTATCGGTCATCATCTTGTGCTTCCTTCTGTTCGTCAAGCAGTTGCTTGTTGGCCCGTCCGGCCACCCGGCAGACGGCCCAGATGACCACGGCGCTGCCCAGGGACAGTACGACTATCGTGGCGACGATAGCGAACGACAGGTAGGTATCAAGGGTCATGGGAGCCCCCTTTGCGCTCCAGCACTAGTAGCTGGGCCAGCACAGCGCCCAGCATGGCCACGATGGCCGCCGCCCACATGCCCAGCCCGGCTGCCACGCCTCCGCCCAGCCCGGCCAGCAGCAGCGCCAGGCGGTAGAAATGCACCAGGTGCAGGTCGAAGAGTGGCTCGATCAGGTCTAGAATACGGTGCTTTATTAACCGGGCTGGTCTAGAAGTCGTCATCGTCGATTGCTCGTTTCCAGGACTCATCGTCATCCTTATCAGGCTCACTCTCGGCGTAGCTGTCTACGAGCTGGCGGTTGGCGGACGGCGCCGGCACGACAAAATGGGTGACGGGTCGCACGCGCAGGCGCTCGACGGCTATGCGGGCGACTTCCTCGGTTGTGGGGGTGATAGCATAGATGGCTTTGTCCCCATAGAACTTGGTGAAGCCAGGCTGTCCATCAATGTCGGGCACGTCGACGCGAATGAAGGCGCCACCACCGATGCTCTGCTCGGTGATATAGCCGGCGACGGTCGTGTGCCCGAAGAGTTCGACGATGGCCCAGGTTTCGAGGGTAGTCTTGGTTTCGGTAGTCATTGGTTGGTCCTTTCTGATCAATCGAGTTGTGTGAATGTGGATAAACTCGGCGGCGTTCATCTGGCCGGCTGTGTCAAGGCGGGCCAGGGTTTGAATATCTTCCTGGAACAAAATGCCATCTCCCAGCCAGCAGTCGCCGCTGCTGTTGATGTAGAACGGTGTCACAGCGAGACAGAAGCCTTCGCCCAGGCGCCGGCAATTCTTGGTCCGCTGGCCGGTAAACAGATAAAGGATGTCGCCCGGCTTGGCGCGGCCAGGCTTGCGAATGGTCGTGTACTTCCGGCCGGACTCTACGTCGGCGGCCCAGCGGAGCTGGAAGTTTAGGGCTGGCATGGTCAATTCCCTTTGTCCCTCTCAGGTTTGTTTATCCCAAAGCGTTGCATCAGATCAGCTAACTCCCCATCATCGATGAGAATAGTGCGACGACCCGTTCCGTCACGCAGGCCGCGGCGAACGATACCAAGCTGATTACGAAGAATCAGGCCGACGCGCTTGGGGGTCATGGCATGGCGCCGAGGATGTACGTCTGGAAGAGTTTGCTGCGCTATTCTGGCGATGTTGGCGACACTCCAGTCAGGCTTCTTGAGGGTAACCGACGCTGCTGGGTAGCGGATATGCACGAGCGCCTGAACGATGAGCGCGGCATCGATATCGATATCGATATCTTGATCACTGTCACCTGAAGATTTGTGTCGCCTTTGAATGGGCTGAGGCTGGCTATCTGGCTGTGCATAGAACCGGAAGTTGATCAAATCGTCGGCAAAGAAGACAGGTGGGCATTTTGTCGCCCGGCGAGACTGGTCACTCATGGATGCACAAAGGCCGACAACCCGGGTGCATAAAGTGCCCTTGGGGGATGTTTCGCGCACAAGGGCCCAACCGATGAGAGGGAGCCGGGAATACTCGTTGCTCTCATCTTGCCAACAGCAGGCGTCCCAGCCATCTGCCGGCATGATCTGGATAATCTCGCGGGTAGGGGCGCCCTCAGGCATCCACAGATCGACTTGTAGCGTCATTGAAATTGCTCCTTTCTGATGCAAAAACAGTGCCTTGTTTGACCATTTGACCATTGGACCCGTGATTTCGGGGATTCACAAATTTTTTTTGATCTGCCAGAAATAGGGGTCCAATGGTCAAATGGTCAATAAGATTCCGGGTTGATCGGGCTAAAAATGACTCGAAAGCCATAAAATCCGCAAAATCCACTGACCATAGAGGCTTTGGAAGCCAAATCTATTGTTCGTGATCATAAAAAAATAATCTAAGGGTTGGATTTGTTTGACCATTGGCTTGACCATTGGGGCCACGCGGTCCAATGGTCAAGCCAATGGTCAA
>QEUW01000485.1 GCA_003577005.1 Chloroflexota bacterium
GGTCGCCAGAGGCCACGATGTGACCCGAACGCCGGTGGATTGGATGCCGCTCGACGCCAGCGATGAACGACAACTCTTGGGGGCGACCGCGCAGGGCCGCCTGATCTTTACGTTTAATATACGCGACTTCCTCGCCCTGGCTGATCGCCATCCCCACCATGGTGGTATTGTGCTGGCAGCGCAACGAACGTGGACGCTCACGCTCTTGCTCAGCGCGCTCGACCGGCTGCTCACGGAGACAACTGCTGCCGATTGGGTGGGCCAGGTGCGCTGGCTGAATGAATAGCGCGGGTGAATACGAGTTGGGGCAATACCAGACTCACGCTCGCCCCGCCCAGGCATCCATCCCGTGCCGAGCGGAACCTCATCAACTATTCCTGTCGCAGCGTCTGGAGGAAGGCGTTGAAGCTGTAGCGCACGAGGATACTGGGCTCTTCAAAAGTAATTCAACCTGGCGAAGCCGAGTTCTATCGAGCGATCAACAGATAGTCGATTAACGGCCGGTAGATCGAATTATCAATATGCTCCTGATACCAGGTTTCGTACGTGCCTTGATTCAAATGTTCTTCAATCTGGTGAGTTTCTTTCAGCAGCGTCCACAGATTATGGGTGGCCCGGTTACAGAAGCCGTCAATGCCGGTAGCCTGAAGGCCCTCGATACTGCTGTGCTGGCAAGCCGGGCAATCACAGGCGGCCAGTATCTCCCGCTCCTCCTGATCGGGCAAGCGACCACGCCAGCTACCCAGAATCGCCACCATCCGATCTCCTCGCCCTGGCAACTGGACAATGCCACGCGCCGCCCGGTTGCGCCAACCGGACGAATCAGCCGAATCAATTCCTAATAAAGCAGCGAGATGCATGGTGGCGGTGCCGCCGAGCCCGGGCGTGCATCCCGTGCCGAGCGGAACCCTGCCGGCTGCCCCTGCTAGGCTGCGCCCATCTGCGGTAGCCATGACTTTAGGAGTTCGGAACTCAGGATTTGGGCTATGACTTCCGAACTTCCTATGATACGAGTCGGCTATTCAATCATCCGGAGTTTGCATGGTGTCGGATTGATAGCCACCAGAAGCGGCCGTGTCATGCTGGTTATCGAGACGATGGCTTGACCGGGTGCCAGGTTCGGTAGACGACTCCAAAGGCCCTCATTGATGCTACCAATCGAACGCTTCAGCCGGGAAACGACATTCACATCGGTAATCTTATGCAAAATGAAGTTGTTGATAAGGCCAAGTACCTCATCAGGCAGGTGTTGGGGTAACTGTGTCACAAAGAGCAATCCGATCCATCGTTTGCGACCGCGGCGTGCAATGCGGGCGACTTGCTCAAACAGGTTCTGCATCTTGGCGATCCGATCGCGCGAAAGAAACTCATGAGCCTCCTCGATAATAATCATCACAGGGGTTGGTTCCTGACTTGTCTTGGATGCATTGGTATATGCATCCTCCTGTTCGAGCTGGATTCCGCGCAGCACATTAGAGATTACCAGATTGTTAATGATGGTCGAATCGGTATCACTCAAATCTATAATCGACACTACTCCCGGCTGAATGAGCGCGTTAAAAGGAATTGGCTGTGCATTCCTGCTGTCAAATACACCGGTCCGCTGAAGCCGCCACAGCTTGCCAAGTAGCGCTTTCCAACTGATTTCGTTGTTGGTCTGTACTTGGGCAACTCGCTGGCGAATCACCGACTTGGCTGCGTCGGTCTTGAATGAAGCGTTGAAAGGGTCTGCGTCGGTCTTCGTCAGGTGTGACAAGAAAAATCCTGCTATGTCGATGAGATGTGACAGCGTCATTTTTGGGTAACCTGTCTCAAACTCATTAAGTTCCAAAATACTCCGTTCCTCTTGGGTGTTATTCTTAGCAGGAAAGATGCCCAAATCGCGTAACACGAGTTTGGTAGTATCGTATGCTTTGAAAAAGCGATCAACTTGCGCTTCGGAAAGATCCATAATCTCGGCAGCTGCATACGGCGACAAGCTTGAAAAGTCCAAACGGAAGGCCTGGGTAGGTGTCGGTGCCGTAGCCGTAGTTTCACGTCCGACCAAGTGATAAGCATGGACATTTGGCACTCCTCTGGGCTTCCGATTCAATCTTTCCAGGAGGCGAACCATGGCCTTGTCTTCGGCCGGTAATCCGATTTCAGTGTACTCACCTTCAGTGTCGATTAGGATCGTCGCAATCCCTGCCTTTTGAAACTCTGATACTAGCCCTGACACCGTGGTGGATTTGCCACCGCCCGTCGTGCCAAGCACCCCCACATGGCGCGGTAGCACAGACTTGCGCTTGGCAGGAATTTGTACTTCCATGTTTTCGAAGCCGACGGCCCAACCTAAACTAAGGTCACTCTCAAGTCCGAGTAGGCTGCGCGTCTCTCCATCGGAAAGTGCGAATACTGGGCTGTTCGGAAGCGGTCGAAACCGTGGTGGTTGTAACGTACCGTCCACTTCCTCACCCAGAATCTCCACTTGAACACGACCGTGATATTTGGGCATAAACATAGCGCCCCGAACCGTCGTGGTTACGACGATTGGCGCATCGGCTCTGAGGCCATCCGGCTCTGCGAAGGGTCCTTGTACTACTACGCCTAAATACTGTCGGCCATCACCACCTTTCTCCTTCGAGCGGCTCTTGATTCGAACCAACGATTGTGATGGCAGCTTGGCTATCCCATCAGCAGGCATTAGAACGGTTATCGTATGATCTTTGCTTGTTGGTGTGTCGAACATGGTTCGACCAATAGATCCTTTGTACTCCTCTGCTTCCTCAAGTTCACCACCAGCGATGTCTATTTCCTCAGCCAGGAGATCTGTAAATTGGAGCGGCATTTGTTGGACAACATCACTGCCGTGGCCGTTTGTTGAGTTGCTTGTCTCTGTTGTCATGTGAATCATCCTTACTGTTATTGGCGCGTCTCACGCTCACCAAGATAGCGAAAAGGTTGTCCCGCATCTGCATAAGCCATCTGTACGGATGTCATGAATGTATCAGCCCCAAACACACTTGAACACACTGTATCGGCGAGATCGATCAACATCGGGAACCCCCGGTGTTCTTGCAAGATACTGTCAGCCATTGCAATGTGTGCGGCTAGTTCAGCGCAGTCTTCATGGGCGTAAAACAGATAGGGTGGCGAGCCTTCCCAAACACGGAATAAGCCAACGACGATCTTGGGAGCCACGTTAGCGCAAAAATCCCTCATCACGGGGCGTGTCTCTCGATAGCCACCAGTTTCGATCATTCGCTCAATCTCCGGCTGCAGTGACTGAAGAATAGCGAACTCTAGTGGATTGAGCGCGTTTCCAATCGTTAACCAATGCCGTTTCGCAGGGGCGCTCGGTACAAAGACAAATCGCTTGTAGTCGACATACCACTTGATCAAATCTAGAGCCACATGCAATCTGGCCACCTTCGATGACCATAACCCAGTAAGAAGTTCATAGGGAGCAGGGCTACCATGCCCCATACGCCAGGACGCTGTAGATTTCTCTTTTAAGATTGCGCGCTCGGCGTAGGCCATGATGCCACGTCGGGCTAACTCGCTCATGCGATCAGAGCCAATGCCTTGCGCCTCTCGGTTCTCACGGCGCTCAAGAATTGCCAGCGCTTCGGCTACGGGATCTGCGAGTTTAGCTCTGAGATCTCGTCGAAACAATCGATGTGCCCAAGAGCCTTGCTCCCCATTGTAGGATACCAAGCACACTCCGATTTGCGTGATGGTGAGCGGGATCGTGTCATGCACAACATTGGTGCCATCACATGCTTCAACGCCACCGTTAAAGAGAAGGCCTTTGTGAATTTTTTCTAGATCGGCGGGTTTGGCCTGATAAACCCCTGCATTTTTGGGAGCTCCAATACCACTGCGTATTTTGCCGAACACGACTTCACGCACTGTCTTACGGACATCGTCCTCCTGTGCGAGTGCCTCCTCTACTTCTTGTTCTAGCCGCCCATATGCGGACAGTAGGTCACCGCCCTGCATCCAAGTCTCTAGGTCAAGAACCTTGGCGAGAGATTCGCCGTGTGTGGCTTCGAATTCACTATCTTGCGGGCCGGCCCAGGCGACTTCTTGATGAATATCGGATAGTAGGTTCATTGAGGCTGATTCGTCCATTGCTGTCTCCTTGATAATATCTCGTGCTTCTATCTACTGTTCCGGCACTACCGGGCAAAGTTCGACAGATCGATGAGATTTCACCGAAGACCAAGCGACTCCACCCACGACGGGCCTTTTCCAATTTCTGCCAACAGTGAACCCGCATAGCCTGCCGCAACTGTGACTGGTAGACCAAAGGATCGGCGAAGGACCTCTTTAGTCTTTTGAAGGCGTACAGGATAAGGTTCGGACAAAAAATCTAGTAGCGGGAAAACTGCCTGCGATGGGGCAAGTAAGGCAAGGGCAAGACGGTCAGCACGGTTCTCAGCTTTCCAAATGTGATCACTGTTTGCAGATTCACTGCGTTCCATTAGAGACTGGTAAGGCCCCACCTTGGTATCACTCAAGAGCGCGTGAACGCGTTCAGTGACTGTCAACGGGCGAATGCCGTCCAGTGCCTCTGCAATAGTGGGACCAAACTTACCAATTGCTGTTCTACGTGGAAGCCAGTAGTCACATAGAAAATGAGCGATCTCGTGAGCTATCGTGATGCGCTGCTCATCAGTTGGATCGGAGCCATCCACGAATAGGACTCCTTGTCCTGACTGCGCTATAAGGCAACCTCTGACAGACCGGCTTTCACACCCGAAGACAAAATTGTTACCCCGCTGCTGTATCCATCGCTCGACATCCCAAAGCCGCAAACGTGGTAGCTTAACCAAAGCGATCGGCAATGCTAATGCCAGAGGTCGTTCTAGATTCCGGGGAAACGGTTCCTCTTCTCCGCATAGATGCCAGAATAAGTCCAATGCCTCCTGCTCAAGACCAGCTAGCTTCATAGAGCCTGCTCCGGTTTCGACGCGTCGGATTCTTCAGATCTATCCATTTCTTCGTTGGTGTCTTGGTCAGTTTCAGTTCGATCCCGCGCTGCAGCCAGCCATCCGAGTCTCGTTGCAATCGGCTGAGATAAGGCCTCTTGAGATGAATCTGCTTCAGTTACCGGACGGATCGCGCCGAGTGCATCAACCTGATTGATCATTTGTGCAAGTTGAGCCGCATCGCAGCCGACGTATGCGGCGATATGTCTAACTTGGTCGGCAAAGTTGGGTCTGTCGGCAGTGGGACGCTTACACAGTGCCAACCGCGTATACATCGCAGACGAGATGCCAAGAAGATCAGCCAGGGCTGATTCCCCGAGTCCTTCCTGTTCACGATACCGGTTCAGCACACTTGCCATAAACTGGCTATCCGTCGTCAAACGTTGGGCGAATCGGGCCAGATAGCTCTCAGTTTCTGAGGATAGGGCTTGATTAGTCATCTTGTTCAATCGCCGAACGAGTCGATCCTTGTTCCGTTTTACCTCGCGCGCCTGTTCGTCGGGCGGCAAATGTGAGATACCCAGGAGTGTTGCATACTCTTCAGTGGCGCGAACGTTGTCCATCATGAGCAGAACGATTTCTTGGTCTATCGGGTCGGGTAGGAGCTCTGCCAAGTGTCCCCACACAGGGGAAGTATGATCCAGCGCATATTCGTCAATATTAGGCATACTACTATCTGGTATTTCTTGTTCCACACCAAATGCATCAAGTTCGACAATTCTGCCGAATTTTGATAAATCGCTTCTGGCTCCTTGTTTCCTGAGATGGTTGAGAAGATCACCCTGAGCAGACATGCGGAGATAACTATCGAGAGGTAGTTTGGAGGGATCATATTTCTCCGGGGCGGAGAGATAGTTCATCATGGCGTCGTGTGCTGCCATCTCAACAAGATGGTCGTCCTCGACGTTTCGGAAGCTGGCCTTCAGACGTACAATCAAGCGTGGCAGGTGAAGCTCAGCGAGTTGCGCCGACGCTGTTAGATCGCCAGCCAACAACCTCTTGTGCAGTTGTAGTGAGCCTTCAGGTACATCGATTTCCGGAGGCATCAGGTGATTTTACCGCTTCTGAAAGACAAGAACATACTCGGTGCTCATGCGGGTTCCAAAGGCACTCATATAGGGCATGACCCGCCTTCGCTCGTTGATCGTCCGTACATGTTTCTCTATCAGATGCAAATTATGGGCTTGACCCAGTTCGACTAACACATCTTGAGTTGGGATAGCAATCTTCCGGATATGGGAGGGGCAAACTACAATAACAGCGTGTCGCTTGTCTTTGAGCACGCGCGCAATCTCACTCAACGCTCTATCCATGTCTACAAAATACCTGTGACAGAGCTTGGCCTGACGCATGCAGTTTGCTGCAAGCTCAGCTAAGATAGTTGGCGTCTGGCTCAGCTGAGTGAGTCTCGGATCAATTTGTAGTGGGCCAAGTAATCTGCCTTGCTGGCTGCCAATGTAACTTGACGCGTTTGTTCGATAATCGTCCAAATTGATACTTAAGGCGGCCTGCATCCAGGGGATAGCCAAAAAGTGTGCTCGTGGATAATCTAAAGCTGTTGCATAAGGAGGTGACGTGAATACGAGGTCGACAGATTCGTCTTTCAACTCGAGCTGACGCGCATCACCTAAGCGAGCTTCTGTCCAACTCGATCTAGGGGCCGCCGCACACAGATTGCGAAACTCAACCATCTGTCTGCGCATGATTTTCGTTCTCGACGCAAAACGTGCAAGTACATCTGGCTGTTGAGGGTGCGAGTAGTGGTGGTGGCGAGAGTGAATAATGTCTCGTGCATTTGCTACGCTAGTTCGAGCAATAATTAATGATGAAAAAGCGACCCACAAGAAGTCTTTAACGGGTCGAGGGAACGGATGTGCCGCAATGTGATAGGATAAGATAGTAAGCGCAGTTGACACTTCTGGATCAAACCAATAGTCACGATTATGGAAATCTGGAAGTGAATAGCGAGAAGTGAGTTCAGCCGGAGCCTCTGCCGACTTTATTAGGGCAAAATCCGCTGCAGACTCCCGCAAGATGAGTCCCGCTGCTGCCTCGATTTCGGCATCATCTACGATCTGTGATTTCACCTGTGCAATGAGTCGAGCGAGGGGGTCAAAGTCATACCCGATTGCATTGCGGCCTTTTATACGTGCCTCTACAAGTGCAGTGCCGCTACCAACCATAGGGTCGAGGATCAGTTCACCAGGTTGCGAGTAGTGGTCCATCGCATAGCCAACAAGTTGCGGTGGACATTTCGCTGCAAACGCATGCAGACCGTGTGTGGCATAAAGTGTGTTTTGGTTGTCAAAGTTGAGTTCGAGTTTTTCCATCAGCAAGTTAATGGTTTTCGTGGCTTTTATATTGAACTGAACAACTCCACCCTGCTGCCGATGCCAGGCGGCACTACCCTCAAACCTTCACTGCCTCCTCCACCTTTGCCATCGCCAAGGTGATCACCCTCTCTTTCACCCATGGCGGCGCAGGCTTTCGATCAGAGCAGAGACTTCAGGGGGTGCCTCCAGGCGTTCCAGATCTCGGCGCAGAGCCTGGCCGACATAAGCGCGAATGAGGGGTTGGTAACCGGAAAAGCCCAAGTGGGGCGCAATACGCTTGAGATCATCCACCACATCTTTCGGCATGCGCAGGCTGATGGTCGTCATTGGGCGCTCTTTTTGCAGCCGTTTATTGAGGTCAGTGATTTTCATGGCGCACTCTTTC
>QEUW01000486.1 GCA_003577005.1 Chloroflexota bacterium
CAGGAGCCGGTAATAGGCCGCAACGAGGTCGCCATCGCGTTCGGCGGCCGGGACGCCGGCGCGGAAACGCGCCCATTGTGCCGGGAAGAGCGGAGCTACGCCGCGATAGAGCCAGTCGATCTCCGAGGGTCGCGTGGTTGTCACGCCGACGAGGATGATTTCCATAACTCGCTGTGGGTTGCGCTCGGCGTAGGCGAGCCCAAGCGTTGAACCCCAGGAACCACCAAAGACGAGCCAGCGGTCGATACTCAGGTGTTGGCGCAGCCGTTCGATGTCCGCCAACAGATGGTGGGTTGTGTTGGCCGAGAGGTCGGTGCGCGGGTCGCTGGCGGACGGGGTGCTGCGGCCACAGCCGCGCTGGTCGAACAGGACGATCCGGTAGGCGTTGGGGTCGAAGTAGCGCCGGGCACGGGGCGAACACCCTGAGCCGGGCCCGCCGTGCAGGAAGAGAGCAGGTTTACCATCTGGATTGCCACATGTCTCCCAGTAGATCAGGTTGCCGTCGCCGACATCGAGCATGCCGTGGTCATAGGGTTCGATTTCTGGATAGAGCTCTGCCATAGTTTTGATTGTGAACGTTGGTGGACATTTCTCAGAAAGTTGGCGCATTGCCCCAAGGCTTCACCAGGAAACAATGCCTTCGATAGCAAATTCATTCGGCCCTAGGATTCTGGAGACAACGAGCTGCCCCGTCTCGAACAACGGATACGGCAATTCCCCCTCCTGCGCCAATTCTTCTTGCGAGACCTCAGGCACATCTTTTAGCGCTGCGACCAGGTTCGGGATGAAACCTGCGGCATAGTGCGGCTCGATCCCTTGTATCAGCAACGTGCGCCTGATTTCGGCTATCAGGGTGCTCAGGGCATCGTGTACCTCGATTCGCCACTTGAGGATATTGGTCTGGCGGACTGGGACATACAGCGTCTCTCACCCAATTGCTTGTGCAGCGCTACTCCCGCGTCAGCGCGAGAAACCGGCGAACAGGCTCAAGTATATCGGACCAAAGCCATCCAGGATCTCTTTCAACTCAGCGCTGGGTGTGCCATAGACCATGAAGCGCTTGCGTTCGACCATGCTCGAGAAGCGTGCGCCAAAAATGTCCTTGAATGCGCGTAAGTGCATCACCGCCGCCGCCGAACCCGTATAGCGTTCGTAGACGTGGACGCTCTGGCCGTCTTCGCTGATGTATCGTTCGTAGACTAAGACGCCTGGCTCACCTTTTGCAAACTCCACCATCTTGCTGGTCAAGGTCCGAAAATCATCGAGTTGGCCAGGTTTGACCATCAGTTCAACGTGCCACGATATTTGACTCTCCATGTGCGTCGTCCTGTCCCAGTGTGTGGTTATTTGGTGTCACCGAGGCTTCACCCCGATGGCTGAGACCCAGGCCTGAGCGAACATGCCTTCATCGTGCTGGCTCCATTCACGGAAAACTGCTGCCGAATGGCTGTCGCCTTCCCGCTCAAGTTGTGCAGCCAGATATTCGCCGATGAACGCCAACGAGGAATAACATTCATACCTTGCGGCCATTCGCACTTGCTCGAAACCGGCCGCGGCAAGATGAAGCCCGAGCTTTCTGCCTGCATTCACATCGCCGCCATTCCTGGCCTGCAGTGCCGTGTACGTTGCGACGGCCTCAGTGAGCCCTGGCGATGGTGGGGCGAGGATAAAACCACCCCAATCCGGGCTGCACACGCCGATGATCCCACCGGGTTTTAGGACCCGGTACAGTTCTCGCACTGCCTGCACCGGGTTGGCCAGATGCTCCATCAGGGCATGGCTGAAGGCCCGGTCGAACTGGCCGCTCTCCAGGGGCAGTGCGTACGCACTGCCTGTTTCGAAGCGGACGTTGCGAACCTCCTGCTGGGCTGCGGCTGCTCTTGCTCTTTCGATCTGGGAGGAGCCGGCATCGACACCAATCACCTGGCCCGGCGCGGTGCGGGCGGCGATCCCCAGTGTGATCGAGCCGGGACCACAGCCACAGTCGAGCACCGACAGTCCTTGCTCAAGGTATGGCGCAAAGAAAGCGCCGTGCGACTCAAATGTCCGCCGGGCCATAAAATCAGAAGCGTTCTCGCTGTGGCCCGGCGTGTAGATTTCAGATTTCACTGCATTGCCCTTTCGTGCTTCCCGACCGCTGCTTTGTCTGGATTGGAATATCGGGTCTCCAGCTAGGGACCAACGGTGGGCGGGCAGCGAACCATGATCAAGTCCAGGCTCGTTTCTGCCCCAGATTCGACAAAGAACTGGCGTTCCCGAATCACTTCAAAGCTGTGCCGCTTATAAAATCGTGGCGCGCCATGATTGTGCTCCCAAACATCAAGAAAAATTCGCTCTGCCTTTCGCATCGCCAGGTGGATCAGACGGCAAATGCGGCACCTGCTTGTGTTTCATGAGGATACCGAGCGCGCTGCGTTCTGTCTGCTTAGCCAGGCGCGCACCGTGAGTGGTTCCGGGTGGATCGCACGGGTCGTTGCGGTATCCAGATCAATAGTTGCCGTTCGCAGCCAGCGCCACATGGTCGTCAAGTCCCGGCCCACAAACCCGAAGCGCTTGAACAGCCAGGCCGGCAGCAGGAAGCGCGGCGGATTCCTCCCCATTACCTCGTGATAGATCGTGCGGCACTCACCCAGCGATTGTACATCACTGGCAAGCGCCAGTTCCTGCCCAATGAACTGGTGCGGGTCGGCAAACACTTTTGCGGCAATGGCACCCAGATCGTCTGTGCAAATCCACGCCACAGGGCGCGATGAGCCCATCACCGCCGGCATGACATGCCAGGTCGCAACAGCCGGGAAGAATTTTGGGTCAGTCATCAACTCCATGAAGGCCATCGGACGCAGGATCGTCAGCGGCAGCTCCAGCGCCTTCATGTGATCCTCGATCTGCAGCTTTGTCTCCCACGAGGCGATGCCCGTGCCCTTCTGACCAATCCCAGCGGAACCGTAGACGAGATGCTGCACGCCGCTGGCCTTGGCTACATCGACCACGTTCTTGCCCTGCTCGATCTCTAGTTCTGGTCCGCTGATGAATGGGTTTTGC
This sequence comes from Chloroflexota bacterium, assembly GCA_003577005.1. The sequence continues at coordinate 3,043 of QEUW01000486.1, forward strand.
ACACTGTAGACCCCGTATGCGCCCGCAAAGTGCGGCCGGAGAGAGGCTGGATCACCCATGTCGCCCTGCACCACTGCAGCGCCGCTCGCTGCAAGCGCCTGCGCCTGTTTGCTCGCTGGGTTCCGAGTCAACGCCCGGACCTGCCATCCATCCTTGAGCAAATGACGGGTTACGGCGCTACCTTGCAGACCCGTCGCCCCAGTAACGACGATGATCCTATGTTCAGAGACTGTCATCGCTTTGTGCCTCGTTCAGGTCCAGCTGGCTGAGTACCGTGGCATCCTCTGCCCGCGTCTCATACAAAGCCGGCCACTCGAAAAACTGCGTCCAGTTTCCACTTGCCTAAGCTTTGGAAAACCGTTGACCAACCATTGGCTGTCAACCGTAGGCTGTATAGTACAATGTAACACAGGGTAACACCAAAAGGACATAGCCATGCCCCAAACGCGTGAAACATCAACAACGACCACTGAGGCGCCGGCGGCAGCTCCTCGACTCATTGTCATGGAAGACGGCAACCGCGCTACGCTCTGATCGAGTACGAACTCCTCCTGGCCCTGCAAGACGCTAGATTGATATCCATGACCCAAGCGACCCAATCTAAGATCTCTCAGTTTGCCAGCCGGGCCGAAGAAGCGGCCTTCTGGGACTCACATGATACTACTGACTTCCTGGATGAACTGGAGCCGGTCGATGTGGAGTTTGCCGAAAATCTGACCGAAAGCATCACCATCCGGCAAACGCCGGAGATGCTGGCGCGATTGCGCGCACTGGCCCGGCAGCGGGGCTTGCATCCCAGCACGCTCGCCCGGATTTGGATCAGAGAACAACTTTTCTCCGCACAGTCCCCCTCAATCGGCGATCAACGAGTGGAACGCAATCTGCTCGCGCTCGACGCCCAGGGGCAGGTAGCTGTCAAAGGGCCGGGCGACTAGCGCCAGCGCAAAGAAGATGCCAGCCAGGGGAAAGCTTCGGTTCATGGTTCAATCCTCTGACATCCTAATCCCTTACCGATAGCAGACGCACAACCGCTTCCATCGGCGAACAGAAAACCTTGCGTATAGATTCAATCGTGCGCAAATCATACAGTTGATGCGTTATCCCTTGCGGCTTGTGTCCGATCTGCAATTGCAGCAGATGGTAATACCCTTCGCCCGGACGGTTATCCGCAAAATAGGTGATGAACATACGTCGGAAGTCATGCACGCCGCCGATCCGCACTCGCGTCGCCCTTGCTATCCCACGTACAGCCTTACAGACCCCCTGACTTGTCAGGGGGTCGCCATCCGCAGTAACCCACAGCGGATCCCGCCGAGGAGCCCTCTGGACCCGCAACGCAAGCCATCGAGCCAGATACTTGCCCGTGTGGAAATCGAAACAAGCGACCCGCTGATGAATTTCCCGATTGCGCACCTTCTTAACAATCGTCATTTTCCACCCTCACCTATTCCGTTCGGATTGATAGCGTTGTTGCCTATTGTTCAGCATTTTTCGCTTTCAACACACCGGACAAAGCGCCGATCCTGCTACCCCGAGTTCAACGCCATGAGCGTTGACGCACGGGAACTCTTTCTAAAGGCCATCCCCCATCTCGACCGGGATGGCCTCATCGAAGGCCATCCCTCGAAGCTATGGGCAACCATCGACCCTTTCCACGCCGACCGGCTCCAGCGCATGGGCGAGTACATCCAAGAATGGATTGACGCCAACCTGGTTATCCGCTACGACACCGGCAGGGATACCGTTCTGTTTTTCACTGGGTTTCGCAAGAATAACCCTAACATCAAATATGAGCGAGAGGCCACCAGCCCCTACCCTCCACCACCCGGCTGGATACGAACACGAGCCGGACTGGTGCCCAACGATCCCGATCTGCGCTGGGTGATAGCCGAACAATATGATCCCCGCAGCAGCTATAGAGGCGCGCTGTACAGGAGACTGATGACCACTCACGACCAAGTCACGACCAAGTCACGACATCATCCCGACCAACTCACGAAGAAGATCAAGATCAAGATGTTGTTGTTGATCAAACCATAACAAAACCACCCTCGGTCTGTGTGGAAAGGGGGGTGCAGGGGGGGAAAACGTCAGGCACCTTTTGCAACTGCCGCCCGACGCCCTGAACAGGGCGGCCCAACAACTGGGCCCGCTCGTCTTTGGGGCAGACTGGCTAGGGGATTACGAGAGTTACATCGTTTCACTCGATGCCGCTCAACTGGTCGTTCTACTCGAGTGGCTCTACCACCTCAGTACAGCCGACTACAGTACCTACGAGGGCATCAACAATCTGCCTGCCTTTGTTCGCACCTGCGTAGCCAAGAACAGCCGGCCCAGCCTCACCACCAAACGACGTCAGGACATGATGGCTTAGGTACTCTGCATCTAGACCAATTGATCGCCCTGCTCGACACCCTTAGCCAGGAGCATTACAACGGCATCTACCTACCCGGCGCACCACTCTACGACCAGTACAGACCGCCACGGTGGGCAGTCAACAAGACACTCTGCCGGGCCAACGGATTGCCACCCAACCGCCACGGGTGGCGCAGACTGGTCGAACACTTGGGCTTCACAAAACCGGTCGCCGAACGCGGCGTCACATGGAACCCGCAGATCAGCGCCTACCGCCACGACAAAGACCCCGCGCCCAGAGGGCCCCCGATGATGCAGCTTGACGCCCCGCTAGAGTGGCCCGGAGAGCAACAACGAGAAATCAGACGCAGAGGGCAAGATGGTCTACCCGCCATCCTGCGTCAACGCTCGCTTATGGCATGGTGCATC
>QEUW01000487.1 GCA_003577005.1 Chloroflexota bacterium
GCACGATGAGGTCAAAGAGACCGTGACCGGCCAGCAAAGTCAACATGTGGTCGAGAAAGCCGATACCGGTGCTGACCTGCGCCTGGCCGCGGCCATCGACGGTGAGATCGAGGGTAATCTGGGTCTCTTTGGTCGTACGCTCCACGTGGGCGCGACGCACCGGCTGGAAACCATAACCAATATCAGCGCCGTCGTCTAAAGAGTGAGTCTGTGCCGGTGGGGACGACGGTTGCATTTTTGTATTCATACACGTTCCTTCAGTATTTCCTGCACAAGCGGCTAGATGGCTAGAGTGTGCGCAACACCTCCAACAGCCGGTCCGTCTGTTCGGGCCGGCCAACCGAGATGCGGATGCAGTTCTGCAAACCCGGTTTGTTGTAATGGCGCACCAGGACGCCGCCACGTTGCTCCAAGGCTTGCTTGAGCGCTCTCGCATCCCGGCCAACAACATCGCACAGGATGAAATTTGCCTGACTCGGGTGGGGGCGCAGATAGTCCACCGTTTGCAGCTTTGCCAAAAGACGGCCACGTTCGCCTTTGATCCGTTCGACGACGGCGTTGATCTGGTCTACATGCCGTAAGCTCGCCAGACCGGCTACAGTGGCGGCCACGTTGACATTGTAGGGCTGCTTGAATTTCCACAACTGCTCCATCAGCCAGGGCGGGCAGATACCGTAACCCAGGCGCAGCCCGGCGATGCCGGCGGCTTTGCTAAAGGTGCGCAAGACCACCAGGTTTTCATGCTGGGGTACCCACTCGGCCCGGCTGGGGTGGTCAGCAAACTCGACATACGCCTCATCCAAGACTACCAGCACCGGCAATTCGAGCAGCCGGGACAAATCCTCATCGGGCAGCCAGTTCCCCGTTGGGTTATTGGGCGAGGTGAGGAAGAGCAGTTTTGTAGTGCGCTCAGTGGTAGACGAATGGGAAGATCGAGCGTTTGAGCGATTGTCGCTCAATCTCGCTCCTGGCTCACGCAGATGCTCGACAATCGCCTCGCCATCGACGCTAAAATTCTCCGTCCTCCAAACCTCGATGACCCGTGCGCCGGAAAGAGCGGCGTCAAAGCTATACATGCCAAAGGTAGGCGGGCAATTGATGATGGCGTCGCCGGGGCGCAGAAAGAGACGGCAAAGCGTGTCGAGCATCTCGTCAGCGCCATGAGTAGGCAAGATATTGGCCGCCGGCACACCGGTAAAGTGACTGAGTGCCGCACGTAATTCGGTGTGTTCGGGGTCGGGATAAATGTGATAAAAGGGGTACTCAGCCAGCGCCTCGGCCACGATGGGCAGCGGCCCATAGGGGTTCTCGTTGGCGTCGAGCTTGACGATCTGCTCTGGCGGTAGACCAAGCCGCCGGCTCAGCACCTCAAAGGGCACGATCGGCGTGTAAGGCTCCATATCGGCCACATCGGGCCGCAAGAGCGATTGGATTACAGGGTTGGACTGCATGGCGCCACCTGGTTTGGCTTTCTTCTCGATTGACTGTTTGGACGCCATTATGCGGCAGAAATGAGCAGCGTGCAAACCACAAAGAGGGGCGCGATACCGCAGCGAAGGGGTCACGTACACGCACGGGTGGGCGGTCTATTTTCTGAGCAGTTTTTTGAAAATCTGCCAGAGGCTATACCGGCCAGGTAAAGCGGAACGTTGCGCCCTGACCTACCGCCGATTCGACCCAGATCGAGCCACCGCGAATTTCGACATGCTTCTTGACGATGGTCAGCCCCATCCCGCTCCCTTCGACCTGGTCGCGTGGCCGGAGCGTTTGAAAGATCTCAAAGATGCGCTCGTGAAAGGCCGGGTCGATCCCGGGCCCATTGTCGGCCACAGAAAACTCGACAAATGCATCGTCGAGCGTTGCCGTGATACGAACACAGCCCTGGGCGGGATTGTCGTGGTGTTTGATAGCGTTGCCGATCAAGTTACGGAAGACCGTCTCAAGCGGCACACGTTCGACGATCAACACAGGCGTGGGCGCCACCACGCTCACCTCAAAATCGCTGGGCAGCGCCAGCAATTCGGCCACATTGCGAACTAACTCGGCAATATCAACCGGCTCTGGCTCATGGCGGTGGCGGCCGGCGCGTGAATAGTCAAGCAGGTCGTCGAGCAACGTCTCCATGCGTCTGATGCGGCCATACAATTTGCGCAGGTGGTCTCGGGACGCGGCCGACAATTCCTCCTCGGCATCTTGTGCAATGAAGTCGGCCAGATGTTGGATACCGCGCAGCGGGGCTTTTAGATCGTGCGAGGCGACATAGGCAAACTGGTCGAGTTCGTGGTTGCTACGCTGCAACTCCGCCGTGCGCTCCTCCACCTGCCGTTCGAGCGTGGCGTTGAGTTGGCGAAGTTGCTCCTCCAGCCGCTTGCGTGCGGTGATATCGCGCACAAAGGCCTGCCAACGACCATCGGGCAACTGCCGCGCACTCACCTCCACCGGCACACGGCTGCCGGACTTATGCACCAACCACCACTCGGCGATCCCTTTTTCACCAGCCAACAAGCGTGTGCGATCTTGATCCAGACGGCGCAGATCGTCGCTCGGGGTCAAGTCGTTGATCGAGCGGCCGATCAACTCCTCGCGGCTGTAACCCGACAAGGCACATGCCGCCGCGTTGACATCGAGATAGATGCGATCATCACTGGCAATAAAGATGGCGTCGCTGGCATGCTCAAAGAGGGCGCGATAATCAGCTTCGCTCTTGCGCAACTCTTGTTCGATCCGCGCCCGTTCCACCAGCGGCCAGGTGCGGCGCAACACCGACTGTGCGAGTGCGACATCATCGGATTGCCATTGTCGCACCACATCGCAGGCCACCGTCAGCGACGCCAGCCAGCGCCCCTCGCGCAGATACGGAACGATCACCGAACTACGAAAGGGAAAGCTTGGAGGTGCGTCGCCACCGGCTATTGCACGCGCATCGGTCTCGCTATCTGAAATTGTGATGATTTCGTCACGTTCGAGGACCTGGCGCACCGTAGGGGCCAGGAAATCGGCAAGGGAGTAGATGCCAGTCATAGGGGACGCCTGGTCGCGTCGCCATTCGCGCAGGACCGTAATCTTGTCTGCGGAGAGATCTATCTCGCTAAAGTAGCAGCGCTGTGCGTTCAAATGAGCGCCCAACGCGCTTGTGGCCGTCTCGATGATGGCGATCGGGTCTGTAAGCAGGCTGATCTGTGCAGTCAGTTCAGCCAGAAACTCGCGATTCTGTTCGACCCGCTTTTGTTCGGTGACGTCGCGAACGATTGTCAGCAGGCACGCCTCTTCGTCAATCGACAGCGTATCGACAGAGGCGGAACCAATGCGCAAGTCGCCCGCCTTTGTCTTATAGACCACTTCAAAATCTCGGAGTGCACCGTGCTCTTGAATGTGTGCGATGAGCTGCTGGCGGCGCTCAGGGTGCGCATAGAGATTTAACTCATGTACCGTACGGCCAATGGCTTCCTCGCGCGTGTAGCCAAAGAGCCGCTCAAAGCTTTCGTTGATGTCGATAAGCCGCCCATCGGTTTCGCTGGTGATCGAGATAGCGTCCGGGCTGGTGCGAAATGCTTTGGCAAAGCGTTCTTCTGATAGGCGCAACGCTTCTTCGGCGCGCTTGCGGGCGGTGATATCGCGCCCAAAGATCGTAATCCCATCGGGGGAGGGGTAAACACTGGTGCCATACCAACTGCCCGATAGATAACCGCGCATCTCAAAGCGAGCCGGCTTCCGCTCCTCCATGACCTTACGATAGACCGTTTCAGCCGGCGTGCCCACCAGACCGGGGAACATCTCCCACAGGTCCTTGCCGATGATGGTCTCAGCCGGCATGGCTGCCACCTCCACTGCGCGGGCATTGGCGTAGGTGATGCGCCATTGGCGATCCACGACAAAGAAGACATCCTGAATACTATCGAGAATACTGATCACCTGCTGGTGACTCTTTTGGAGGGTCTCTTCGTTGTAGTTTTGCACGCTTGTCGCTCCGGCATGAGAGAGTCCGTCACTACCCTGGAGTTGGGCGGCAGCAGATACTTTGAACAAAGGGGAAGAGTTCTTCGCGTCTGAAATCACTTGATGCAGCAGCGAGTCAGCCAGAGACTCAAGGGAAGGTCTAGAAACCCTACATCAATTGCGCTGGTTGATTGTAACGTATGGGCGCTCATGTTGCAACCGGGACTTCCCCTAACAAGCAAAGGCGATCATCACGTGAATAAAGAGGATCAAGGCGCTCGATTGACAAACGTGCGCCAAACCGGCTATAATCATGGGGCAAAGCGAATCGATTAGAAATGGAGCACCAGATGCAGCTGCGCATTCGGTTGACTGCACGGCCTCCCTGCTAGATCGTTGACCATTCTACAAACTTAGCCCAACCTCAGGCCCTCTGGGCCTTTTTTGCGTTTCCCTCCAAATCAAAACGAAAACCGGCCCCCGACGACCTCGACGGCGCTTGACGTAGCTACGGCTATGCCGGCGGCGTTTCTGCGCGCGCGCCTCCCTTCTGTTCTGTCTGCGATTTTTCGGCAACCGAATCGACAGAACGGAGGGGAGAATGGAAAGCATTCGAGGAAAAGAGAGCTACACGATCGACGCGCAACTGCTTGCCGAACGGCGGCATCGGTATCCATACGGGTTGATCGACATCGGTACCGGCGATGGCCGATTTATCCAACACGTTGCGCTACATTGGGCCGGCTATTTTGCTATCGGTATCGACGCCTGTCGCGAAAATCTACGAAAGGCGTCGCGCAAAGCACCGGCGAACGCGCTCTTTGTGATCGCCAATGCCTGTTCGTTGCCATGCGAATTGTACGGTCAGGCCACCTACCTCACGCTCAATTTTCCGTGGGGAAGTCTGCTAGACGGTCTGCTCGCAGGCGATCCTGGGTTGCTCGGCGGGTTGGCCGCTCTGGCGCAACCAGGCGCCTGTATCGATATCCGGCTAAACGAGAGTGCGTTGGCTGTGCGGAGCTGGTCGCTACCGGCGGCTGCACTCCAGGTGCAACACACACTCATGCTGGCGGGGTTCAACATGGGCACCCCCATCACCGTGAGCAACGACGAGCTGCGCCGGTTGCCGACGAACTGGGCCAAACGGCTGGCCTTTGGGCGAGAGGCGGGCGCCGTCGCCCTGAGCGGAACGCGATGGGACATTCCGCAGCGATAGCAGATCTTGATGGAATCTTGATGCTGTTATCTGCGCTATTGACATCCTTTTGACCCCAGTTGGGTGGATAATCCTTATAGAAGTTACGGAAGTTACTCAGGTGCGACACATTTTGAAAGTGTGTCGCACCTCTACCAGAGGAAAGCAGGCCATGAATTGGGAATCACTGGTTGCCAGCTTGATTGCGGCGCTACTGTTGATCTACTTGACCTATTCGTTGCTCTACCCAGAAAGGTTCTGAGCCATGTTTGCCAATGAATTGTTGCAAGACTTGATAATCGTGATTGTGCTCGTCATCACCACGCCACTGTTAGCGCTGGCGTGCTTGTATGGGATCAGCCGTTTTGCTGCCTGGGGGATTGGGAAATGAGCAATCTAGAGTTGGCGCAAATTGGGCTCTATCTTCTCTTGCTCCTGATCTGTACGCCCCTGTTGGGGACCTACATGGCGAAAGTCTACACCGGCCAACCCACCTGGCTGACGCCGGTGCTGCGCCCGGTAGAAAAGCTCATTTACCGCTCGTCAGGCGTCAAGACCGAAGAGGAGATGCGACGCCCGACCAACCGGAAACCGAAAGGTAAAAGGGAAAGTAGCATGTCGGGAAAGCATGAGAATACCAAGTCGTCAAGGGAATCGTCATGCAAGACCTGTCACCTATGATGAAAGCTAGACTGCCTAAACCCTAATCACCAGTGTAGAAAATCCGCCTACCAGGGGAAAGACGACTGAAACCCCTGCCGAACAAGGTCAAGCGATTATCGCATTCGCGAGACAGGCTCTCCAAAGCTCGGACGATGCACAGTGAGTGCATATAAGGTGATGAGTAGGGCATCTAAGGGTGACTAGAGACAGAATTAGCTATGTACTACGGGATGACCTAAAGGGGGCGACCCCCACGGTCACGGAGTCCCCATAGTAGTCAGCGGTGGAGTAACGCCCACCACAAGGCGAAGGGGGGCAGGTTCGTCAGACACAAAGACAGAGAGGTATGCGAAATGCAGAAAGCCGAAACTGTGCTTGGTGTCATCCAGAAAAGTGGTGTGGATAGAAAGCCACTGGAACGGGTGTATCGGCAACTGTTCAACCGAGATTTGTATCTAAAAGCGTACGGGAACCTCTACGCAAATAAAGGGGCCATGACGCCAGGGGCTACAAATCAAACCGTCGATGCGATGTCGCTCAAGCGAATCGACAAGCTCATAGAAGAACTGAGGGAAGAAAAGTTCAAATGGACACCCGTCCGAAGAACATACATTCCCAAAAAGGATGGAACACAGCGGCCACTAGGAATCCCGACATGGGAAGACAAAATCCTGCAAGAAGCAATCAGGATGCTGCTGGAAGCCTACTATGAGCCTAGATTCAGTGACAACTCACATGGGTTCAGACCAAACAGGGGATGTCATACAGCAATTGAGCACATCAAGTTCAACGGCAAAGGAACAAAGTGGTTCATCGAAGGAGACATTTCAAAATGCTTCGACAGAATCGACCACGGTAAACTCGCCGAAATACTTCGGAGAGACATACACGATGAGAGACTTGTCAGGCTACTTGAATGGCTACTGAGAGCAGGATACATGGAAGACTGGAAGTGGAATGCAACTCTGAGCGGCACGCCGCAAGGGGGAGTAATCAGCCCGCTACTCTCGAACATCTACCTGCACGAGATGGACCGCTACATCGAGCAGGAGCTAATACCCAAGTACACAAGGGGGAAAGAACGAAAGCGAAATCCTGAGTACCGGTACTATGAGTACAAAAAGGGTACAGCCAAACGGCGGAATGACCGCAAGGCATACAGGGCTTGGGACAAGAAGCTGAGACAAGTACCAGTAGGCGACACAAAAGACCCAGACTATCGAAGGCTGAAGTACGTCAGATATGCGGACGACTTTCTGCTGGCATTCGACGGACCGAAAAGCGAAGCGAAGGAAATCAAGGAGCAATTAACGCAATGGCTCCAAGATGAACTCAAGCTGGAACTATCGGAAACCAAGACACTCATCACACACGCCAGAACAGAAGCCGCCAAATTTCTGGGCTACGAAATGCAGGTAGCACAAGAGGACAGTTGGCGAAATAGTGTAGGGCTAAGAAACATCAATGGTGTCATCGTGCTACGGATACCGAAATCCAACCTGAAGGAGATGACCTGTCGATACACCAAGAATGGCAAGCCAATACACCGGGCAGAACTGATCCTGAATAGCGACTATGACATCGTGGCTAGATACCAAAGCGAGTACAGGGGATATGTACAGTACTATCAGATGGCAAGCAACCTGTACAGAATGAATGAACTGCGATGGGTAATGGAGACTTCGCTACTCAAAACCCTCGCAAACAAACATAAGTCCACAGTGACAAAGATGGCAAAGAAATACTCTTGCCATATCCAAACCAGTAGTGGACCTATGAAGGGTCTCAGAGTGATAGTAAGCCGAGACGGAAAGAAGCCGCTTGTCGCAGAATTCGGGGGAATCCCTCTCAAGAAAAATGGCAAACCGAAACACATCACGGACAGCGTCGTACACATTGGGGGACAAAGAACGGAGTTGGAGGCCAGGCTTCTCGCAAACGAATGCGAGATGTGTGGAAACAGAACTGACATCGAAGTCCACCACGTCCGTAAACTGGCCGACCTCAAAGTGAAAGGTCGCAAAGAAAAACCGCTATGGATACAGCGAATGGCGGCCTTGAGACGCAAGACTCTGGTAGTCTGCAAGGAGTGCCACGATGCAATACATGCAGGGAGAACTAGAGATGAATGGAAAGACGAGCCGGAGAGCCGTGTGCGCTGAAAGGTGCAAGCACGGTTCGGGGAGGGGCGAACGGAAAAGTGTCAAAGGACAACTCGCCGGTCGCCTACTCCAC
>QEUW01000488.1 GCA_003577005.1 Chloroflexota bacterium
AGCCAGAGAATCTGCTGTACACCCTGGTCGTAGATCTCGGTCATGATAGAGCCCTATCGCTTTGACCTGCTGGCATAGTGAGGAAATCGACCGCGGATTTGGCGGATCAAAACGGACGGCTGCGGATGCTTCTCAAGCCTGAACCGCGCCCGCAGAAATCGGCTGATCGGTGGAAATTCGCCCCCCAATATCCCGGCGATAGTGCGCCTGGGTAAAGTGGATCTGCTCCACACCGGCATAGGCATGGCCGGCCGCAGCGTGGACCGTCGGCCCAAACCCGGTGACATTGAGCACACGCCCCCCGTCTGTCACGACCCGGTCTTCGTGGTGGCGGGCGCCAGCATAGAAGACGAGACAGCCCTGCGCCTCGGCCTGCTCGATGCCCGTGATGGTGCGCCCTTTGGCGTATTCGTTGGGATAGCCACCGGCAGCCATGACCACCGTCACCGCGGCCTGGTTGCGCCAGCGCGGCTTCACCTGGTCGAGCGTCCCGTTGACGCAGGCCAGCAGAATGTCGATCAAGTCGCTCTCCAGCAGCGGCAGCACTACCTGAGCCTCAGGGTCGCCGAGCCGGCAGTTGAATTCCAGCACTTTGGGGCCGGCGGGCGTCAACATCAAGCCGGCATAGAGCACCCCCACATAGGGTCTCCCTTCTGCGGCCATGCCGGCCAGCGTTGGCTGGATCGCTTCGCGTTCCACCTGCGCCAGCAACGCTGGAGTCGCCAGCGGAGAGGGAGCAAAGGCGCCCATGCCGCCGGTGTTGGGGCCATGGTCACCATCGTGTAATCGTTTATGGTCCTGGGCTGCGGGTGTGAGGCGCGCCATCTTGCCGTCGGTAAAGGCCAGCACCGAGAGTTCAGGGCCAGTCAGTCGTTCCTCCAGCAGCACCGTATCGCCGGCGCTGCCAAAGCGGTGGTCGAGCAGGATGCTGCGTAACACCTGGACTGCCTCGGCCATCGTCTCCGGTAGGATGACCCCCTTGCCCGCAGCCAGCCCGCTCGCCTTGATCACCGGCGGGTGGTCAAGCTGGCGCAGATGGCGGATCGCTTCATCACAGTCGTGAAAGACGGCGGCCTGAGCCGTGGGGATAGCGTGGCGCGCCATAAACTGTTTTGAAAAAGCCTTGGAGCTTTCCAACTGGGCGGCGGCCTGGTGGGGGCCAAAGATCCGCAGGCCGGCTGTGGTAAAGAGGTCGACAATACCGGCGGCCAGCGGCGCCTCCGGGCCGACTACGGTCAGATCGATCTGCTGGTCGAGCGCAAAATCGCGCAGCCGGGGGAGGTCATCGACCGCAATGGAGACCTTTTCCGTCTTGGGCAGCCGGGCGGCGCCGTCATTCCCAGGCGCGATAATGAGCCGCTCCACCTGGGGCGACTGGACGAGTTTCCAGGCCAGGGCGTGTTCGCGGCCGCCGGAGCCGATCAGCAGAATTTTCATAGCATTCCTTTTGACGCACAGTGATTTGCCGCTGTGCGCCCAGCATAGCGAAATCACCTTCGTTCGTCAAATCGGCCTGTAGCGCAAGATACCATCTTGCGCTACACCAGTTTTCTCCCGATGGCCACTCGCTCAGAGGATTAGGGTGCGTCCGAAATTTGGAGCGACCACAGAACCTGCATTCCGGGAAAGGGCCGGCGCCCGTTTGCATGAATGGCGCCTCACTGGCCCCGGGCGCCCGCTGGGCGCGGAATGCTTGTCCTGCCGCCGCTTCGCCCCCAATCCTGGACGCACCCAGAGGATTAGCCTAGCGTGCGAATGGCCGGTGCCTGTGGTAAAATAGGATCGAAGCGGATGGCAGATTGTTTATTGGTGTATTGTCCATGACCAACGTGCGAAGCAGAACGAGTTCGACCCAAAGCATTGCGCCTAAGTTGCTCGATCTGTGGAAATCTGTCCCCTTTTTGGCCGGGCTGGAGCCGGAGATCGTCTCGGCGTTGGCCGCGGTGGCGACGCGCCATGCCTACCCTGCTGACGCCATGCTCTTCTGCGAGGGCGACCCGGTTGCCGGTCTCTTCTTGATCGAAGAGGGTAGCGTCAAGGTCTGCCGCTTTAGCAAAGAGGGCCGCGAACACACCTTGCATGTCTTTCATCGCGGTGACACCTTCAACGATGTGCCGGCCTTTGATGGCGGGCCTAATGCGGCCACGGCCATCGCCTTTACCGATGTCGTCGTCTGGCGGGTGGCCCGGTCTGACTTGCACCATCTTGGCCAGCGTTATCCTGCCCTGGCGTGGGCATTATTGGAGAGCATTGCGCGGCGAACGCGCTATCTTGTCAACCTCGTGCAGGATTTGTCGGCGCGCAATGTCAAAGGCCGGCTAGCCCGCCTGTTGCTAGAGCAGGCGCAAGCAGAAGAGCCAAAAGATTGTGCCCAGATGCTGACCCAGGAGGAAATGGCCAGCCGTCTGGGCACCGTGCGTGAAGTGGTGGGCCGGGCGCTGCGCAGTCTGGCCGCCAGCGGGATCATCGAATTTGACCGTCACCGGATTGTAATCCGCGACCCAGAGCGTCTGGCCGAAGAGGCCGATTTGTAAAGATCGGGCCGTCCTTAGGGCCCACGACGCATTCGTGCGTGCTTCTATCCATCCTCCATACCCACAGGAGAATCGATGAAAACCCAACTACTTGTGGTCGTACGGTGGCTTGCGCTACCGGTTTTGGCGTTGTTGCTTCACCTGGCGGCTGGCATAACAACCCAAGCCGCAGCGGTAGATCTCTTTATTTCAGAATATATTGAAGGCACATCCAACAACAAGGCGGTTGAAATCTACAACGGCACCGGCGCAGCGGTGGATCTAGGGGGTGACGGCTACCAGCTCCAAATGTATTTCAACGGAAACCCAAGCGCCGGGCTGACCATCAACCTCACCGGCGTCGTAGCCCCGGGCGATGTCCATGTCGTGGCGCATTCGAGCGCTGTTGCTGCCATTCTTGCCCAGGCAGACCAGACCAACGGCGCCGGCTGGTTCAACGGTGACGATGCGGTAGTGCTGCGCAAGGGCGGCGCCGGTGGTTCCGTTCTCGATGTCATCGGCCAGATCGGTTTTGACCCGGGGACGGAGTGGGGCGCCGGTCTCACCTCCACTGCCGACAACACCCTGCGCCGCAAGCAGACGATCTGCGCCGGTGACACCGACGGCGGCGATCCCTTCGACCCATCCGTCGAATGGGATGGCTTCGCCACCGACACCTTTGACGGGCTAGGCAGCCACATAGCGGCCTGTGACGTAGATAATCCACCGACCGTCACCGGCACGGCGCCGCCGGACAGTGCCGTCGGCGTGGCAATTGACGCCAACCTGGTCATCAACTTTAGCGAGCCGGTGACAGTGAGTGACGGCTGGTTTGCCATTGCCTGTACCCTGAGTGGACCGCACACGGCCACAACGAGCGGCGGCCCGCAAAGCTTTACGCTGGACCCGGATCTGGACTTTAACCTCGGTGAAAGCTGCACCGTCACTGTGCAGGCGACCAATGTGGTCGACCAGGACGGTACGCCCGACCTTATGCCTGCCGATTTTGTCTGGTCGTTTCAGGTAGAGGTGCTTTTGGGAGCTTGCTTTGACGGCACCGAAACTCGCATCCACACGATTCAAGGTGACAGCGCCTCCAGCCCGCTGGTGGGCAAGGTAGCCGTCATCCAAGGTGTCGTCACCGGCGACTTTCAGGACACTGTAACCGAACTGCGCGGCTTCTATGTCCAGGAAGAAGACGCCGAAACCGATGCCGACCCCTTGACCTCAGAAGGCTTGTTTGTCTTTGATAGCGGCTTTCCCGTCGATGTCACCGCCGGGGATGCTGTACGTGTCCGTGGCACGGTCACTGAATTTGGCGCGGGCCGCACCCTGACCGAACTGGCGGGTGTGAGCGACGTGGTGGTCTGTGGAACGGGTGCGACGGTCACCCCGGTCCCAGTGACATTGCCGGTGGCGGATCTGGCCTACTTTGAGCGCCTGGAAGGGATGTTGGTCACTTTCCCGCAGGAGCTCTTTGTCACCGAACATTTCAACCTTGGCCGCTTTGGCGAAGTGCATCTGGCTGCCAGTGGGCGCCTCGTCCAACCCACGCAAGTGGCAGCGCCGGGTGGGCCGGCCCAGGCGTTGCAAGCGCTCAACGACCGCAGCCGCATCATCCTGGATGACGCCAATCTCCAGCAGAACCGCGACCCAATCATCTACCCGCCGCCCGGCCTCAGCGCAGACAACACCTTACGCCTGGGCGACAGCGTGAGCGGATTGACCGGGATTCTTGACGACCGCTTTGACGCCTATCGGGTCCAGCCCACCGCGCTTGTCACTTTTACACCACTCAACACTCGCCCCGCCGCACCCGACCCGGTGGGCGGAACGCTCAAGGTCGCTAGCTTCAACGTGCTCAACTACTTCACCGCCTTTGGCAACAGTTGTGGGCCTACTGGAAACATGGAGTGTCGCGGCGCCAGCGATCCTGATGAACTTCAGCGCCAACGGGCGAAGGTCCTGAGCGCACTGCTGGCGATCGACGCCGATCTGGTCGGTCTCATCGAACTGGAGAATAACCCATCGGCGGCGATCCAAGACCTGGTGGTTGGTCTCAACGACGCTTTGGGCGATGGTACCTATGCCTTTATCGACACCGGCGCCATCGGCACAGACGCCATCAAGGTCGGGCTGATCTACAAATCGGGCCGGGTAAGCCCGGCTGGCGCTCACGCTATTTTAGACACGTCGGTCGATCCCCGTTTCATCGACACCAAGAATCGCCCGGTGCTGGCGCAGACCTTTGTCGAAAACGCCAGCGGCGAACGCTTTACGGTGGCCGTCAATCACCTCAAGTCAAAGGGTTCGGGCTGCAACGACGTGGGCGACCCCGATGTGGGGGATGGTCAGGGCAACTGCAATGGGACGCGCACTGCCGCTGCGGTGGCTTTGGCGGATTGGCTGGCCGGCGACCCGACCGGCAGCAACGATCCGGACTTCCTGATCATCGGCGACCTCAACTCGTATGCGCTGGAAGACCCGATTACGGCCATCGTCGAGCGAGGGTACACCAACCTGATCAGCGTCTTTAGCGGCGCAACCGCCTATTCGTATGTCTTTGAAGGGCAGTTGGGCTATCTCGACCATGCCCTGGCCAGCGCTAGCCTGACGCCGCGCGTGATCGGGGTGACTGAGTGGCACATCAACGCCGATGAGCCGCGCGTGCTCGATTACACCTTTGACTTCAAATCTGCCGGCCAGATCGTATCGCTGTACAGCCCTGACCCCTACCGTTCGTCCGACCATGACCCGCTGGTAGTTGGGCTCTGCCTGGACGTCACGCCGCCGGCATTGAGCGTCAACGTGACACCGAACGTATTGTGGCCACCCAATCACAAATATGTGACGGTGAACGTCACGGTCTTCCAACGAACCCGACAACGGTACGGGTGATGGCGACACCCCCAATGACATCGTCATCAACAGCGCTACGCAATTCAATCTGCGCGCCGAGCGCGCTGGCGACGGGCAGGGGCGCATCTACACGATCACGTATACGGCAGAGGATGCGTGTGGCAACCGGACGGAGGCAAGTGCCCAGGTGGTGGTGCCGGTGAATCAGGGCAGTGTGGTTGCGACCGCCCTGGTTGCAGATGCCAGCGCCGAGAGCTCGACGCTGAATTTGCGCCTCTTCCTGCCGTTTGTGGCAGGCGCAAACCGGTAAAGGTTCCCCCCCACCACCTGGGCTGCGTTTTCCCACCCTCCAGGGCGTGACGACGACCCTGCTGGCGGTGAATTCGCTACAACGGGCAATTTACGTACAACGTCC
>QEUW01000489.1 GCA_003577005.1 Chloroflexota bacterium
CGATCCGGTGCGGGCCAAGGCCGAGGGGCGCGATCCGGCCGGGATGGATGCGGAGACGGCGGCGCTGTTCCCCGACGCGTTCGAGGACTCGCCGCTGGGAGAGATTCCGCGCGGGTGGCGGGTGGGGACGCTGGGGGAGGTGGCGGAGTACGTTCTCGGTGGAGACTGGGGGAAAAGCGAACCATCTTCCGAAACACCAGTTCCAGTACACTGTATTCGAGGTGCCGACATCCCCGATCTTCAGGCTGGCGGTATTGGAGCCATGCCGACTCGATACCTCAAGTCGACCAGTGCGTCGAAGCGTTCGCTGAAACACGGAGATCTAGTAATTGAGATTTCGGGCGGAAGTCCCACGCAGTCCACCGGTCGTGTCGTACGCCTGCATCAGTCGTTGCTGGATCACGTGCCTTTCGAAGTCTCATGCTCCAACTTCTGTAGGCTTGTCAGACTACAAACACCTGAATTGTCATCCTATGCGTACTTCTGGCTTCGCTGGTTGTATGCCACCGATGCTTTGCTGCCATATGAGACCGGCACTACCGGGATCAAGAATTTCGCTTACACCGTCTTCAGTGACCAGCATAGAATGCTGATACCTAACCGCACCGTTTTAGAAGCTTTTGATCGAACTGTCTCACCCATGGTTGACCAGATGCAGGCGAACGGGATTCAGAGTTTGACGCTAGCCGAAATGCGGGACGCGCTGCTACCTCGGCTCATGCGCGGGGAGTTGATATGACTTCTATGGACACTGGCAACACCAAAGAGGCACCAGCCTTCGTTCATCTCGACGAGCAGCGGTGGGAGAACCTTATCAAAAAGATCCGGCGCAATGAAGTGACGCTGTTCTTGGGTGCAGGCGCTTGCTACAAGTTGCTGCCACTTGGCCAAGAGGTAATCACAAAGTGGTTGCCCAACGCATCCGATCATCTCGTAGATGAGCTTGCAACGCAATTGCCCCATGTGGCTCAGTACAGGAAACTCTGCGTGAGTGACGAAGCGATAACCGTAAAGGCCGATTTCGTCGAGGACTTTATTCATGGTAAGGCGGAGGATGTCGACTTCACGAACGATGACCAACCCCTGAGCCGCCTAGCGCAGCTTCCGTTTGACATCGTGATCACCACGAACTACGACGACCTCATGTTTCGTGCATTCGCCGCAAGGCCAAACAAGACTCCTAGATATGCGATCTGCCAATGGAACAACGATGATGACCCGATCGATAAGCTGAATGAGCTCGAATGTCAGCAGCGCCTGACACCATCTGAGCAGGAACCGTTTATCTTCCATCTCCACGGTCACCACTCCGAGCCCAAATCCCTCGTACTGCTGGAGGAGGATTATGAGCAGTTTCTCGCAACTGTATTGAGGCCGCATCAAGGCAAAGAAGCATTGAGTGACATCTTGCCAACGTACATACAGACGGCAATTTCGCAGCGCTCGCTTCTGTTCATCGGATACAGCTTGCAGGACATGACGTTCAGAAGTGTATTTCGTGGGCTTCTGAATACCGTCACTAAGATTAACACGCGCCACAGCATCACCGTACAGTACAACACCAGAATGTCAGCTACGCAAGCGAAGTACGCAGGGAGGTATTTTGGTGACATGAAAATCAGTTTCGTGAATCAATCCGCAGAGGATTTCACAAAGGAACTTCTTGAACGTTGGAAGAAAGCCTAGGGAGGTAACAATGCCCCCTGAAACACCGAATCCATACAAGGGACCGGAACCCTTTGGAAAAGACGACAGCTCCAGGTTTTTTGGCCGAGAGATGGCGATCAAAAAGCTCGTGGATTACGTCCAGTCACAGTCGATCGTGGTCCTCTATGGAAAGTCCGGAACCGGCAAGACATCACTACTGAATGCTGGGATCATTCCTCGGCTGGATGCTCTGGGGTGGTCCAAGATTTTTGTTCACCCACCTGTTCGCTTCAACTCGAAGTCGCCTGACGAGACTTATTCGAACGTTGCGGCTAGGACACTTGTGCCTAGGTTGGTCGACGATACGTCGAGATCCAACGAACTTGCAGACCTCTTACCCAGACAAAGTAACCGTCAATCTGAACGTGTGAGCGACAGCGTAGACGAAATAAGCCTACGCCTGTTCGTGTTCGACCAATTCGAGGAACTATTTACAGTCGAACCGAGCGCGTGGGAAGACCGATTGCGATTCATTCGAGACATTGATGCCGTTGTTTCAAGGATTCCCGGGTACCACATACTGATCGTAATACGAGAAGACTTCATCGCAGATTTGCTTCGGCTCACACCGTACATGCGTCACGGGATCGATGTGCGCTATCAGTTGCTTGAACTCACTGAAGGCGAAGCCAAGGAGGCGATTGCTGAGCCGGCCAATGCTGAGGGCTATACCTTCACTGCGGATGCGCTTAAGACCATCACAACAGGGCTACGGCGGATCGATCATGAAGTTGCCAACGGGTCGGGTAGTTCTGAGTTCGTGTCGCCGCTGCTTCTGCAACTGGTCTGCCAATCTCTCTGGGAGCAATTCACAGCTGATCAGCGCGAGATTGATAAGTCGGCCATCGAACGACTCCTCAATATTGATACGTCTGTTAGGGAGTACTTCAGCACAGCAGTCGGTAATGTGACACAGTCCACCGATTGGTCCGACGCAGAGCTCGTTAAAAAGATTGTCCAAGCCTTCACGTCGGCCTCGCAGAGGATCCCCGTATACGTCAACGATCGTGAGGTTGGGGGACTGCCGATTGAGATTGTTGACAATCTAGCGAAGCAACATGTACTTAGGCGCGAGATTGGCAGTCAGGGTGGTATTTTCTACGAACTGGCCCATGACCGGTTTGTCGCTGCAGCACTTCAAACACGTCAGGCGCTCACTACGCCCGATGCGATGGACGCGGATATCGAGGCGGGGACGGTACGAGCAAGTGAAGTCGAACGTGAGTACATGCAGGAAACTTATGTTCCTTCCACTGAGGAGAGTACGGCGGTAAAGATCTGGAATGATGTGCGAGCCCTCACTCGCAGAGGAAGCGTGAGTGTCGGACAGGCACTCGAGATTACCTCCAGAGCGATAGCTGCACTCGTTGCCCAGCCGGATGCACTGGATTCTGTCTTTGAGGGAATCCGTATTGAAACAATGTTGAGCGCTGTTCAGGGTACGGAGGCTCAGGAAGTCGCCAAAGTCATCTCGAAACACATAACCACAACATCTGCATCGAGCCTGAAAGACACCTACTATTGGATCCTGAATCAGGCCGCAAAGTCGCGTCCCCACGCGTTCAACGACATATTTACAACTTTCGGTGTCGGCTCATTGATGATGGCGCTCCTTGCGCCCGACGGTGGGAGTGTTTACGACCCCCATTGTCACTCTGGCGAGCTTTTCGGGTACTTGGAGCGGGAACTGCGACTGGTGCGAAACCGCCAGCACATTGTAACGGCGGTTGATCGCTTTGCTGAATCCCGCGAAGTGGTCGAGGGTACGCTTCATGTCGCGCAGCTCCAAGGAGTATTCACGTCTCGTGATGCATTGACGGCAAAGGGTGATACGCAGCACGACTACGTATTCTGTAATCCTCCGTTCAACGACAAGGCCGTGGATTGGGACAACATTCCGGAAGGAATGCGACCGTTTGGAACGTCCGGCAACGCCAACCTCGCTTGGTTGCAGCACATTTACGTGTCACTCAAGGCAAACGGACGTGCCGTCTTCTTGATGCCTTCGAGCTTGGCGTCCAGCGGTGAACCCATACTCAGTGCCTTGCTACAGCGCGGAGCACTGGAGGCAATCGTCGATATCGGAGAAGACCGCTTCTTTCGAGGTGTTCCAGCGCATATCTGGCTGCTGAATCGGGCAAGGGAAGGACAGGAACAGCCCGTACTATTCCTCGACATGTCGGCACTCGCCGTCCAGAAACGCCCTCGCCTTCTCACGGATCAACATATTGAACTTGCGAAGAACAAGGTTGTGGCTTTCCGGGCGGCGGTTGATGCAGGGGAAGTCGAATCTGAAAGCCCCAGTGAAGATGGAATCAGTGCTGTAGTCGATGTCCGTTCCATCTTGGAGGCGGGCTCACCCAATCTCTCTCCCAAGACCTATGTTGCGCGGCATGTACAGGACGAGCCAGTTCGTGACATTAAGGAGCTGATTGAAGAGTATCAGTCGCTCAAGACTGCCTCGGACAGGCTGGATCGACAGGTGCGCACGGTCCTCGATCAACTGAGCAAGCGTCTCTAGATTCGCGTGCGCCAAAGCGTCTTTAGAAACCTAGATAGCCCAAAGGATTCGATGCATGACCAGTAGACCTCTTGGAACTCTACAGCGCGTCGCCCTGCGCGAGGTGTGGAGCAGCGAGTCGACCGACTTCACGCCGTGGCTGGCGCAAGACGAGAACTTGAAGCTGCTCGGTGACACGCTCGGCCTCGACCTCGCCCTCGAGGCGACCGAGCAGCAGGTCGGGCCGTTCCGCGCCGATATCGTCGCCAAAGACACGACGGACGGCAGCTTCGTCCTGATCGAAAACCAGCTTGAACGGACGGATCACAGCCACCTCGGCCAACTGCTCACGTATGCTGCGGGTCTGTCGACGGTCACGATCGTGTGGATTGCCGAGCGGTTCACGGACGAACACCGGGCGGCGCTCGACTGGCTGAACGAGGTCACATCGCAGGACATCGGCTTCTTCGGGCTGGAGATCGAATTGTGGCGTATCGGAGATTCTCCAGCGGCGCCGAAATTCAATATCGTCAGTCAGCCGAACGAGTGGGTGAAGACGGTATCCAAGGCGCGGTCGGATGGTTCGCTGAGTGAAGGCGACCAACTCAGGCTCGAGTTCTGGACCGAGTTTCATGACTACCTGCAAAACAGCAATTCGTTCGTCAAATCACAGAAGCCTTCGACGGCACATTGGACATCCTACTCGATTGGACGGTCTGGGTTTCACATTAGCGCGCTCGCTGGGATGACGGGTGGCTTTATCTCGGTTGAATTGGTTCTTGAGCCTCCGCAGGCGAAAGGGTTCTTTCGCGCTCTTTCGAAAGAAAAGTCCGCAATTGAGGGGGCGATCGGCACGTCTCTTGATTGGCGCGAGCTGCCGGACAAGAAGATGAGCATCATTTCGATCCGAAAGAATGGCATTGATCCGACCGATCGCAGCCATTGGCCGCAGTATTTCGTGTGGTTGAAGCAGTACGTCGAAGCGTTCGACAAGACGTTCCGGCCACGTATCAAGACGCTTACGCCGCTGCCGCCGCCCGAAGACGAGAGCGACGCATGAAGCCGTTCAACGAGGACACCGTCGAACTCGCGGCGATCGGCTGGCTGCAGGAGGCCGGCTGGGACTACGTGCACGGCGGTGTCATCGCCCCCGG
>QEUW01000490.1 GCA_003577005.1 Chloroflexota bacterium
GGCTCGAAACGCTGCGCCAAGCCGACGCCATCTTCCTGGAAGAGTTGCGCCGTGCCGACCTCTACCGCGTCGCCAGCCAGGCCTTTGCCGTGCTGCTGCCGGTGCGCAGCGTCGGCGTCATGGGCGATGTCCGCACTTACGCCCATGTCCTGGCCCTGCGCGCCGTTACCACCGATGATTTTATGACCGCCGACTGGGCGCGCCTGCCCTATGACCTGCTCGCCCGCATCAGCACCCGGATCGTCAATGAAGTGGACGGTATCAACCGCGTGGTGTATGATATTAGCAGCAAACCCCCGGCGACGATTGAGTGGGAATAGCACTCATCGCGTTTTGGAAGGAGCCACACCATGAATGCAGCAGCCTCACGAGAAGCTCCGCAACATATGGATATGAAAGAATTGGATCTTTGTCAGACAAAGACTGGAAAGAAGTGCAGCAACGTTTAGAGCGGGCAATTGCCGCGTACGGGTAGCCTAGTGGTTCCAATGCATGCGTCGCTTTATCACCTTTGTCCTCGCACTCTGCGCGATCCTTGCGCTCTTCCCTATCTATACGCGCTTTAAGGTGGCCGCGGCGCCGGTGCCGCCGGGGGTCTATCTGGGCGGGCTAGACCTGAGTGACCTCAAAGAGCCAGACGAGATCAGGCATCACCTGGAAGGCATCTATTCGCAGACCCTCACCGTCCGCTTTGCCGACCAACAACTCCCTCTCCGCCCAGAGGATGTGGACTTCCATCTTGACGTCGATCAGATGGTGGCTGAGGCCAGCCGCTATCTGGAAGGTGCCGTGTTTATCGACATTGCCTTACGCGAGGCGTTTGGCTTCCCGCAGCAGCGCCGCGATATCCCCGTCCGCTTTATCATGAACACCGACAAGCTGCGCGCCTGGCTGGAAGTGGTAGGCGCCCAACAGAACCGGCCGCCGCTCGGCCCGCGTGTGCTCTCTGCTCAGCTCCAGATGAGCAATGGGCTGAACAGCAATGCAGAGCTGCCGCCCGGCTACGTGGGCGGCTTCTGGCGCGACTGGAGCTGGCAGCCGGGGGCGCCGGGCTACACCCTCGATGTCGAGGCGAGCATCCCCATTGTGATCGCCGCGCTCACGCGTGATGAGGAACGCGTGGCCGATCTGGCGTTGATCGAGACGCCGCCGCCCGCCCCCAGCATGGAGCACCTGGCCCAGGCCATCGACAACTATCTGGCAAACTTTCCGGGTTTTGGTGCGGCCTACATCCATGATTTGCAGACGGATGAGGAGGCGCGTGTCGATGATGAAGTCTCGTTTTCGGGCATGTCGACGCTCAAAGTCTTTATCGCCGCCGCAATCATGCACCGGCTGCCCAATGGCGTTGCGGCTGATGATCCAACCGCCCAGCAAGTCGGCCAGTGGCTCGATTATGCGCTGGGCGAAAGCAACAACTATGCAGCCAACCAGTTGTTAACCTTTCTGGGTGACGGCAACAGCACAGCTGGTGCTCGCAGGCTCACCGAGTTTGCCCACAGCATGGGCTTTGCCAACACCTACATGCAGTCGGGCTTTGATGCGCCACGAGTCGCCCCGCTGCCCACACCCGGCAACCAGCGCACCGACTGGCAGACCAACGCCGACCCCAACTTACAGTCCACCCCGTACGATATGGGCCGGATATTGACCGCGATCTATGAGTGTACCCAAGACACGGGTCTGTTGCGCGCCACCTACCCGGCGGAGATCACCTCTGAGGAGTGCCGGCAGATTCTCTTTTACATGACCCACGACCAGTTCCAGGAGTTGATCTGGGGCGGTCTGCCCGATTGGCAGCAGGCGTGGATCCTCCACAAGCATGGCTTTGCCTACGAATCACACAGCGATCTGGCGCTTGTCTGGGGCCCCACCGGTCCTTACGTCATCAGCGTCTTTCTCTTTCGCCCCGGCTGGATGGACTGGGGCACAAGCAACAGCACGATGAAGGCCATCAGCCGGCTCACCTGGCGTTTTTTTGAGTTCCAACGCGACCAGGGTATCGAACCGGCGGGCGACCCGATCGTGCTTGCCCCACCCCCCGGTTATGTCAAGATCGCCGACTATATTCCGACCGCGGCCAAGCCGGTGGAGGATGAGTGATGCGTAATACGTGATGCGTGATACGTGTTGCGTTGTCTTGGTACCAATATGTATGAATAACTCGCGAATCTTTTTTCCGAACTCGTTCTATGCCATCGTGGCGGCGGTAGCGGTAGTATTGGTTGGGCTTTTTGGTTGGGAGTTGTGGCGCCAGGTGACGGTGGGCAATTTGCTTTTTTTGGGGGTTAGCCTGGGGCTCCTTGGCTGGGGGGTCAACGCATATTGGAGCCGTGTCGAGTTGGCGCCCAATCAGGTCTGTGTGCAGACGCCGTTGCGCAGGCGGCGGTGCGTCGAATTTCGCCAACTGGCAACTGTGGTGGAGGCCGGTCGGGTCAACCCGGTGATCGCGCTGGTCTATTATCCTGTACTCGACAACGGGCTACTCGACCTGGACACACCTGCCAGCCTGGTTCTGCCGGCTGTACGAGGTCAGGCCGAACTGTTGACCGAGTTGGAGGCCAAAACGCCCGTATGATGCCGGTTGCTCCCTCGCTCCTGGTGCGCCCGCTGCGGATGGATGAGCGACCGGTGATTGCCGCAGCGATTAATGCGGCACTCTCCGAAACCGCCCTTTGCACACCGTTCAACCAGGCGACGATCCAGGAACAGTTGTATGCCGCCAACCCACCCTCGTTGCACCCTGTCCAGTGGCGGAGCCTCGAGCGGTTGGCCGCATGGCGCGCCCGCCGTCTTGAGGGCTTTCTCGACGCCGGCGTCGGGCTGGATGCTGAGAGTCTGGACCAACCCGATTATGAACCGTTTGGTCTGTTGCGTTTTCTGCTGCTGGTGGAACCATCTGAGCGGAGCGCCGAAGTTGCGGCAACCCTCCTGGAGGCGGCAGAGGTATTCTGGCGGCGTCACGGCGTTGGTCGGGTAAAAGCGTTTCACTATAGCACCGGCTACCCCAACTTTCAGGCGGGGCTGGGCGCCCTGCCTGGTGATTGGTCGAACGAAATCCGGGCGCTGACAGGCGCCGGCTACCAGTTTATCAACCGCTTTTATTGTCTCAGCCGCCCCCTGGCCGACCCGGTGGAAGAGACCGTGCCGGCAGCGGAGTTGAGCCTCGTCTATGGCGGCACCCCCAGCGACCGGCTCTATCAACTCTACCGGCGCACCGACTGGGTGGGTATGGCACGCATAGTAGCGATTCCACTGGAAGGAGCACTTGGCGGGCACCGGCTGGCGAAACTGTTGCACATCGAAATCGACCCGGCCTGGCGCGGGCGCAATATCGGCAAATGGCTGGTCAAACGCATCATCAACGATTGCACACTGCAAGGATACAGCCAACTCGTGGCGCATATCCCCCATAACCGGCATATTGCAGTGATGCTCTTCAATCAACTTGGCTTTTTGGAAGAGAATTATCGCGGCTACACATTGGAAAAGAATTTGACTGAATAACCGCCGCTCACCCTGATAGCCGAGACTACCCGGCGTATTCACGATTACGCAACACGCATCACGTATCACGCATTACCCATCCCAATGCATATTCTCTTTGTCACAGCAGAATATCCTCCTATGCCCGGCGGTGTAGGGGCCTACACAGCGGAATTGGCCCATGCCCTGCAGATGTTGGGGCGCCAGGTCACGGTTATCACGGGTGACGCCGGTAGTGAATCTGCTGACGAGTCAATGCCGGTCTACCGCGAGATCGTGCGCTGGGATTGGCGCATCTGGCGCCAGATCTCCCGGCGCGCCCAGACGCTAGCGGCGGACTGGGTTCATATTCAATATCAGACCGGGGCCTTTGCCATGAACCCAGCTATCAATCTGGCGCCGTGGTGGTGGCGTCGCCTGCGTTTCAAGGTTGCCTGGACCTATCACGACCTGCGCGTGCCGTACCTTTTCCCCAAAGCAGGCGCCCGGCTGCGGCGCTGGGTGACCGCGCTACCTGCCACCGCTTCTGACCTGGTGATCGTCACCAACGAAGGTGACCGGATTGCGTTGGCTGGCCGGTGTGCTAATTTGGCGAAAATTCCAATTGGCAGCAATATAGAGGCCGGTCGGTTCGACGACCCGGCGCGCCGCCAATGGCGCAGCTGGCGCGGTTATCAAGAAGACGACCTTGTCGTGGGCTATTTTGGCCTGCTCAACCGCAGCAAAGGGGCCCTGACTCTGGTGCGGACGCTCGACCGGCTCGTGCAGAGTGGCCGCAATGCTCACCTGCTCATGATCGGCGAGACGCTGGGCGCCAACGACCCTACCAATGTCGCCTACAGGCAAGAGGTCACAGCGCTGATCGAACAACTCGGGTTGGCCGACCGCGTCCAGTGGACAGGCTACCAGCCGGCTGCCGATGTGAGTGCGGATTTGAACATCTGCGATGTCTTGCTGATGCCGTACGAGGACGGGGCGAGTCTACGCCGTGGCACTCTTATGGCCGGATTAGCGCACGGCTGCGCCATCGTCACCACGACACCGCACGACCCGCTGCCCGAACTGGTGGAGGGCCGCGACCTGCTCTACATCCCGCCTAGCGATGAGTGGGCGGCTGCCGAGGCGGTGATGCGCATTGCTGACGACCGCCAGGTTGCCGCCTCTTTGCGCCGGCACGCACGGGCCAGCAGCGGCCAGTTTCGTTGGGAACAGATCGCCCGCGAGCATTTGCGTTGCTATGAAAGCATAAGCAATTGGAACAGAACGTGATCTCTTCTCAGACAAACTCATGGTCCGCACAGGGGCAAGGGTTGCGCACACAACCTGGTTGGTTTGTTGGGCTCCGTTGCTTTCTCTTGAACCACCTGTGGCTGGCGCTATTGCCGCTGGCGATCCCTGCGCTGCTGCCATTTTTTACGGAAGGCTTGCCGCGTTCGTATGATGGCGGCTTGCACCTGTTGCGTATCAGCCTGTTGGACCGTTACATCCGGCAGGGAATGCTCTTTCCGCGCTGGGCGCCCGAACTATTGTTGGGGCATGGTTATCCCGTTTACAGCTATTACGCGCCGGGCGCCTATTATTTTGTCGAGCTCCTCCACTTGCTGGGTCTGGATTTTTATCACGCCTTCATCGCCGGCTTTGCCATTTTGGTGGTTGCTGCCGGCTGCGGCATGTACTGGCTGGCGAAGGATATCTTTGGCCGGGAACATGCGGCGGCCGCGCTGGCTGCCGCAGTGGCCTATCTGTATGGCCCCTATTTGCTGACCAATGTCTTTATTCGTGGCGCCATTGCCGAGGCGGGGGCTCAGGCGCTGTTGCCCTGGGTCTTCTGGGCCGTGCGTCGGCTGCTCTATGCTCGCCAGCCGG
>QEUW01000491.1 GCA_003577005.1 Chloroflexota bacterium
AATTGATCTTATGCACACTGATTACAATCGACGGGCAGGACCCTGGATTTACGCTCTCTCCCGCTGGTGTTGGCGTATGGTCTGGGTAGCCTTGGGGGTGCTCCTGCTCCAGGTACGGATGGTAAGCTTGCCGGTGCTGGCCGCTCCTTCTACGATCAATCTGGTCGTAATCGACTATGATACAAAAGCGGCCATTCCCGAATTCACGTACCTGGTCAACCTGGACAACGCCGCCGACCCACATGACCCAGACCCCATGCAGCACCCAGCGCTGGCCCCCATGCCCAGCTATGGCCCCATCGTCGCCGCTGGTGACCAGACCACGGCTGGGGGTATCGAGCTGGAGAGCACCGGGCGCTATCTCATTTCGGTGCGGGCGCCCGGCTACAAACAGTGGGGTCAACATGTTCGCAACCCCGCCAATGGGACGACCGTGACTATCGAGCTGATCCCCGACCCCTTGCCGCTCTCCGCTATCGATGTCTATGTCTTTCGCGATTTCGCACCGGTGAACGGTTTTATGGACGCCCCGTTCGAAAGCGAGGAGGGCGGCGGTGGGCTGCCCGGCTTCAATATCATCGTCTCTGACCATGTCGGCCAGGTGACGGTGGACTGGTTCGGCAACCCCATCTGCACTCGATACAACGGGACGCCCCCTGACAACCCGATCCCTGGCAGCGGTGGTCAATGCCTCACCGACGCCAACGGCCGCGTGACGATTGAAAACATCCCGACCGGTTTCTATGGCTTGGAAGCCGTGCCGCCCGCCGGCAACCCCCAGGGTTGGTCGCAGACTTCCACTTCCGACGAAGGCACCAAAGTCTTCGAAACCTGGATCGAAGAAGGCTCTGACGGCAAGGGAGCGCCCAGTCTGTTGGTGGTGGACCCCGGCCAGAAGACGGCGAATTTCTTCGCCTTTACGCGGGCCATGGACTGGGGCGACCCCGAAGGCGTTCCCCCTGGGAATGGCACCATCCGGGGCCGCACAGTCAACTATCTGGCCTTCCCCCCCTTTGAGCAACTGGTGCCCGAACCCAACGAACCCATGCCGCGCCCGTGGATCGCGCTCACCGACCTCAACACCGACCGCCAGGTCTATCGCACACGCGGGGACGCCGACGGCAACTTTACCATCAACAATGTGCCGCCCGGCACCTATCAGATGACCATCTGGGACGAACCCCAAGTCTATATCATCGCCTTCCGTACCGTGGTCATTGGTCCCGGCGAAACTATCGATATGGGCGACGTGGGCGTCTTCCGCTGGCGCGGCTGGCTGTCGGGCTATGTCTTTATGGATTTCAACCGCAACGCCATCCGCGACCCCGGCGAACCGGGCATCCCCAATGTGGAAGTAGCCACCCGTTTCCGCGACGGCTCGCTCCACACCGGCACCTTCACCAGGCCGGACGGCTCGTATGAGATGCCCGAACTGATCTCGCCGCTCTTGCGCTTCGAGTTGGCCGAAGTCGGCTTCACTCATCTCGACCGCACTGGCCACTCCAAACACCGCGAACAGTTTGCCAAGTTCAACCTGCGCGACCCCAATCCCGTCGTGGTGGATGATAGTGTGGGTGGCGGGCTGATCCTCAGCCAATTAACCATCGAAGGCCAGCGCAGCATCGTCGACTGGGGCAAGGCCCCCTACGAGGGCGCCGACAACGGCGGCATCTCTGGTGTGGTCTATTATGCCACGACCCGCAACGAGTTCAACGCCCGCCTGGCCCTGGCCGAGGATTACGAACCCGGCATCCCCAATGTCACGGTCCAACTCTACGGCCTGCGCCCCGACGGCGACCCCGAGAACCCCGACGACTATGATGTACTGCTCAACGAGGTGCAGACCGATTCGTGGCAGACGCCCCGCAGCAGCAACCCGGAGAACCCGGCTCTCTGCGACGTGCTCGACCAGAACGGCAACAGCCTTTATACGCCCGGTGACGGTTCGACGCCCGAACTGGTGGCCACCGAGTGTATCGAGGTGCCACAACTGGGCAACGAGACTCAACCCGGCGCCTACGATGGCGGATGGGCGATTGAGGAGATGTGCCCGCCCGACGCCAACGGCGCGAGCACCTACCCTTGTGATGAGGACAATCTGGTGCCCTTGCCACCTGACGATTACGTCGTAGAGATGGTGATCCCCCCCTTCTACCAGATTTTGAAGGAAGAGGACCTTAATACGCTCGAAGGCAACGAGTTTACGCCAGCTATTCCGCCCAATGCCTGTGTCGGCCCACTGCACCTGGCCGATGTGCCGGATGATTATAACAGCCCATACGACGGGCAGATGATGCCGCTCTGCAACCGCAAATTCGTGCCGTTGCAGGCGCAACAGAATGCTGGCGTCGATTTCTTCCTCTTCACCGACAGCAGCACCCTTGGTGACGCCACCATCCGCAACTGGACGAGCGACCAGGCAGTCGCGCCACCTGGCCTCATCTTCGGGCTGGTGGAAAACAACGTGATTATCGAGAACGACCCCAACGCCCTCACCTACGGCGAACTGCGCAGCGCGGCGGACCTGCCCGTTGGCGTTTACGAGTTCGACCGTACGGGCAACGGCGGCCTGGGCCGGCGCATCACCACCATCTACACCGACGAGAACGGCTTCTATGAGGTTTGGCTGCCTTCTACACCTACGGCCAACTGCCCTATCCCGCAAGGCGTCTGCCCGGCGATGTATATCCTAGTGCTCAACGACCCCGGCGACCCCGGCAACCCCGACCCGCACTATAAGGGTAACTATCTGACCGATGTCTACGTGCGCGATGTCTGGCCAGGCAAGATGACAACAGCAGATACGCCCACCAATCCCATCAGCACGCAGGTCTGTACACTGCCGGCCGGCACCCCTCAGCTCTTTGTGGTCGACCCGCCCTATGGCCAGGCTGCCAGCGGCTTTGACATCACCATCACCGGCACGCGCTTCGGCCCCAACCAGGCTACCCCGCCCCAAGTGACACTGGGCGGCGCGCCACTCAGCGTAGTGAACTGGACGGCGGCGACCCCCTTTGGCCCCGACGGCATCCCGAGCACGGCGGACGACGGCGATGCGGTCTTTGAGGATGTGGTCACAGTGCAGGTGCCTGCCGGCTTCCCCGCGGGCCCGGCCCAGCTCATAGTGACCAACGCCAGCAATGGCAGCACGAATGTCAACGGCCTCACCGTTCACGTGTTGGGCGCGGGCTACAACCCGCCGGTGGTGGTGGTCAATCCCTCCAACAATCCCAACGCAACCCCGCTGCAGGATGCGATCAACGCAGCTGCCACCGGCTCGCTGATCATCGCCCGCCCCGGCTCCTACCGGGAGAACATCGTGCTCGGCAAGCGCGTGAAGATGCAAGGCTACGGCCCCGGCGGCATCGTCGGCGCCGGCGACCTGGAGGCTATCGACTGTGTAGGTGAGGACTGCCCACCGTTGCCGCAAGGGGGTGAAGAACCCTTTAGCCCGATTGTGGGCACGGTGCTCGATGGTCGTTATTTCGCCTTCGAGATCGATCGCCAGGTGGCCTGGCAGAACCTGGTCGACTCGCTCAGTCCGGTCGGCCCGGCCACTGTGCCTGGCGGCGCCGGCATCACCGTGGTGGCGCCCAATGCCACTACCTTCGACGACACGTCGTTTGCGGCGCAAATCGACGGCTTTGCGGTCTCCGCCAGCCGTGGGCTGGGTGGCGGCGGCATCTATGTCCATGCCTACGGGCGCAACTTGCAGATCACCAACAACATTCTCGAAGATAACACCGGTTATCACGGCGGCGGCATCAGCCTGGGCCGGCCGACGGCCGAAGGCGGTCTCCCCAACAACGAGAACGACAACATCCGCATTGTGCGCAACCGGGTGCTGAGCAATGGCGGCGTCTTCTTTGCCGGCGGCATCGGCATCTTCAACGGCGCCGACAACTATGAATTGGGGAATAACGACATCTGCGGCAACTACTCGCTCGAATATGGCGGCGGTCTGTCGCACTTTGGTTTCAGCCCCAACGCCTCGATTCACGACAACTGGATCTACAACAACGACTCGTTTGACGAAGGTGGCGGCATCATCATTACTGGGGACCTGGGCGTCAACCCGCCCTTGGGCTCCAGCCCCGGCGCGGTGACCATCGAGCGCAACCTGATCCAGACCAACGTCTCCAACGACGACGGCGGCGGCATCCAACTGCTCAACCCGCTGCAGTCGCCTATCCGCATCCACAACAACATCATCGCCAACAATGTGGCGGGTGACATTGGTGGCGGCATCAGCCTGGACAACGGCTCGGACGTGACCATCACCAACAACACCATCGTCGGCAACGTCTCGACCCACACGGCGGTGGATTCGATCTTTGGCGAAGCGCACAGCGCCGGCCTGGTCACGACGCCCTTCAGTGCGCCGTTCATTGCCACGTTGCCGCCTGGTTCACTCACCTATGGCAACCCGGTGCTCTTCAACAACATCTTCTGGGACAACCTGGCCTACCGGTGGGATGCGCCCAACCTGCAACTCGTGCCGGCCGCCTTTATCGACCTGGAGGTCTTCACCGGCGCGCCGAATCAGTGTTTGCAGCCGCGCAATTCCTTCCTGTCGGTGGCCTATGGCGCCGGGGCGAACTGCACCAGCACGCACCCCAGCAACATCGTCGGCAATCCAACCGATCTCACCGGCTTGACTTGGGCTATCGACCCGCTCTTCGTCCAGCGGTTGGCCGCCTCGCTGCTCGACATTCAGGCGTCACCGTTGCGCACCGAACTGAACACCATCTTCCTCCAACTGGTGCGGCCGCAAGGTGCGCCCTTCGGGCTAAGCGATTTCCATCTCCAGCCGGCTTCACCAGCCGTTGACGCGGGTGTGGCAGTCGACCCGCTGGGTAGTGGCGCCAACGCTCCCTGCGACGACTATGACAGTGAGGCGCGCATCACCGGCACAGCGCACGATATCGGCGCCGATGAGATCCCCGGTGTGCCGGCCCCTTGTAGTGGACCACCCCCGGTCAACCTGCCGCCCAACGTGAACGCCGGTGCAGACCAAGCCATCACCTTGCCGACCAATCAGGTCACGCTCAGTGGCGCGGCCGATGATGGTGGCGACGGCCCCGGTCCACTAACGACCCAGTGGACGCAGGTCGGTGGGCCGGCCGGGGTAACGTTTGGCGATGCCGCTGCCCTGGTCACAACGGCAACGTTCCCTGGCGCCGGCGCCTATGGGTTACGGCTGACCGCCAATGACGGCGCTGACTCGGCATTTGACGAAGTCACCATCGTGGTCAATGCGGAGCCACCGGCGCCGAGCGGCGAGGTCATCTATGTAAGTTC
>QEUW01000492.1 GCA_003577005.1 Chloroflexota bacterium
ATGTGCCCATCACCGGCTGCACCTTCGCCCCCTTCTGGAACGGCGCCACCTTTGGCTTTGGCAGTGAAATTCTCGACGGCCTCGACATCGGCCCCGCAGCGGTATTCGCTGCGGTGGTGCCGGTGGCGCTCAACACCGCCACCCATGCAGATGCGTTTGACACAGATAATGACCCGCTCAACGGCGATACCAACATCGACGATGGGAGTGATGCGTCGGGGTCTGCTGGGTCCGTCTTCCTGCCGATGATCGGAGCCGATATGGCCGATGACGATCCGCGCAACGGCGACCCCAACTTTGGTGTCGAAGAGGATGACGCAGAGGATGGCGTAGACGAGACAGAGCGTGTGGAGAGGATCTACCTGCCTCTCATTCGTCAATAGTGTGGATTTCGCCCCGCAAGGCTTTGCGGCCCTGCGGGGCGGCAACGAAAACGTTCTGTGCGATTGCACGGGGACGACCGCACGGGGCTGAAGCCACCGTGCCAGGCCAAAAGAAGCCCGGTGAACCGGGCTGTTGCAGGCGTCTAGCCTGGTTGACCGGGCTTCTTTTACCCGCTAACACCGACCATTCATGGCGGTGCGGGCGTCAATGAACAGGAGAAGGATAATGCAACAAGATCAACGATCTCGCCGCTTCAACCGGCGCGGATTTCTAAGACTGGGGGGGCAGACCGCTCTGCTCGCCTTTCTGGCTGGCGGCGGGCTGGCCGCGGCGCAGCGGCAAACGCATCCGGCTTTGGCGGCGCCGGTCGCGGCGCCGGGAAATGCGCCGCTTGCCCAACTGCCACGCGTCGATATTCGCCTGCTTGCCACCGATGGCTTTATGTCCTTGCCCGGCCGGCGGCGCACAGGCGCAAACGCCGACCCGCTCTATGCCTTTGGCTTTCGCGGCGTGCTGCCGGGGGAGCTAAATGCCCCAACCGGCCCGCTGGTGAGCAAATACAAGGGCATGGTGCAATGGCCGTCGCCAATTCTCGGGGTCGATAAGGACATCGACCTCTATATAACGCTGAGCAATCTCGGTTTTATCGGGCGGCCCGACCTGGACGATTCCCACACGATCCACTGGCACGGCTTCCGCAACCCCAACGCCATCTTTGACGGTGTGCCGGAAGTATCCGTTTCGGTGCCACCTTCGCGTGACTTTCCCTACTTCTATCGGCCGCGCAATGAGGGCACTTACATGTACCACTGCCACTTTGAAGACACCGAACATGTGCAGATGGGGATGGACGGCATCGTTTACATCAAAGCCGCCAACGGGCGCGCCTATGATGGTGACGGCGGCGCAACCGGTTTTCAGCGCCAGTATACGCTGTTGCTCAACGAGGTGGACACCGCGCCGCACGACCTGCTCATCGGTGTGCAGGAGTTCAACTGGTCGGACTACAAACCCAATTACTGGCTGATCAACGGGCGCGCCTATCCCGACACCATTCTGCGCGACCAGGAGTTGCCGGGCTCTGATTTTGACTATGGCGACCCAGACCTGGGCTACACCCAACCGGTCTCGTCCCTCATCCAACTGAATGCTGGTGAGACCGCGCTCTTGCGTTTCGCCAGTCTAGGCTACGAGCAACACACCATGCAATTGCTTGGGCCAGCTATGACGGTGGTGGGGCATGACGCCACCTTCTTGAACGCCAACATCTACCAGACCCACTCAATTCACCTGGGGCCGGGCGAGGCGCGCGATGCACTGTGGACGGCCCCCGCCTATAGCGCCACTCTGCCCGGCGGGTCGGACCCGGTGGGCAACTACAACGTCTACTGGCTGCGCAACCGCAACGCCCAACGCCTGCGCAACGGCGCATTGCCTGGATTGGGCGGCATGATGACCCAGGTGCGGGTCTATCCCGGCGGGTTGCCGCCCCAACAGTGGCCTAACCAGACTTTCTGACGCCCACGCCGCTCCCGCGCAGCCAGGCAGTGCCAGCGGCGCCGAGCGGAACTGGGCAATAGGTTGCGAAAGGACTTGTCAACCATGTTTGTCATCACGAGAAAACGACTGATCGGGTTGGGTCTGCTGCTGGCCGCAGGGATCGCCGTCGTGTTGGCGCTGCCCAACATGGTCATCGGGCGGCCGCAGCTACAACCCGCCGCCGGGAATATCGGCCTTGTCTGTACAGAGGCGACCGGCAGCCCAAAAGTGTTCAATCTGCGGACGGCCGACGGCTACATCCAGACACCCGACGGCAATAGTGTCTACATGTGGAGCTACACGCTGAACGGCAACCCGTTTCAATTGCCAAGCCCGATCCTCTGTGTCAGCCAGGGTGACACAGTGGTCATCAACCTGACCAACAACGTCACCAAGATCACCGAGCCCGCCTCGATCATCTTCCCCGGGCAGACGGGTGTGACGGCCAGCGGCGGGGTTGCCGGTCTGTTGACCAATGAGGCGTCGCCCGGCGGCGGAACGGTGAGTTACACCTTCGTCGCCAGCGAGCCGGGCACCTACCTGTACGAAAGCGGCACAAACCAGCACAAGCAGCTCCACATGGGTCTCTATGGCGCTCTGGTCGTCCGGCCTAGCATGGGTGCCAACTTTGCGTACAACGATGCCAGCACCCAGTTCGACCCCACCAAAGAGTACATCTTGCTCATGCACGAGATCGACCCGGTTCTGCACCGGGCAGTGGAACGCGGCCGGCCCTATAACGTTATGACTCGCCACGACCGTTACTGGACTATCAACGGTCGCTCCATGCCCGATACGCTCAATGACAACTTTATCCCATGGATGCCCAGCCAGCCCTACGGTGCGCTGGTACAGGTGGATGCAGTTGACCTGGACCACAACCCCAATGCGCTGCCGGCGCTCATCCGCTACGCCAATGCCGGCACGGTAAACCATCCCTTTCATCCCCACGGCGACCACCTGACCGTCATCGGCCAGGATGGGCGCTTCCTGGGGGGTGCAAGCATCGACACTTTTGCCCGCACCGTTGCCGCCGGCCAGACCGCCGATCTGCTCTTCACCTGGACCAATGTGGAACGGTGGGAGCCAGGCCCCAACGGCCCCGTGCCGGTCGTCATGCCCCAGTTGCAGGATCTGGTCTTCAAGGATGGCGTCACGTTCTATAGTGGTGACCCGGAGCTGGGCCAACAGGACGATCTGCCGATCAGCGTCACATCCTTCAACCAGTGTGGCGAGTTCTACTACCCCTGGCACAGCCACGCCCTCAACGAAGTACAAAACTTTGACGAAGGTTTTGGCGGCTTGATGACCCTGGTGCGCGTCGATCCGCCGCCGTCGCTGGGGCTTTGCCCGTAAGGAACGACCAGTTTTGCGCTGTCAGCGATGCTGTGCTCTGTTTGAAGACCGGGAGGTGGCGACACTGGCGACACCCGTCTTCAAAACAACCGCAGTCAGACAGGAGAATCAGACGATGAATGCAAGATTAGTCAAGATGAGCGGGCTGGGCGTTCTCGTGTTGGCATGGCTGTGGCTGACCGGCGCCGCAGCCCAGGCTGCCACGGTGACGGTCAACCTCTGTGCCAGCACTGGCGCCTTGAGCCTGCCAAACAGTGTCAATGTCCCCATCTGGGGTTTTGTGGATAGCGGCGGCGGCCCTTGTACGCCCGGCCAGGCCAACTCGCTGCCGGGGCCGAGCCTGCGCGCCGCCGCGGGCGATACGGTCATCATCAACCTGACCAATGCCCTCAACACACCGACCTCGATTGTCATTCCCGGCCAGCTTTTGACGGCCAGCGGTGGCGCACCCGGGCCCTTTACCCAAGAGGCGCCGGCGAATGGTGGAACCGTGACCTACTCTTTTACGGCAACGCCCGGCGCCTTCCTATACGAGAGCGGCAGCGACTTCGACATCCAGGTGGCCATGGGGCTCTACGGTGCGCTGATCGTTGAGTCGGCAACCCCTGGCCAGGCCTACACCCAGCCAACCAGCGCCTTTACCAACGAAGCCGTCCTGGTGCTGAGCGAGATCGACCCCAACCTGAATGCCAACCCGAGCGGGTTCAACATGCTCGACTACAAACCGGTTTACTGGCTACTCAACGGCAAGGTCTATCCCGATACGGCGCCTGTGGCTACGGCGGCTGGCAATACCCTATTGTTGCGCTATCTCAACGCCGGGTTCGACAACTTCTCTATGACGATCTTGGGCCTCCACCAACGGGTGATCGCCAAGAACAGCTTCGAATTGACCAACCCGTTCTATGCCGTGGCCGAGACGATCCCCGCGGGAGAGACGTTAGATGCCGTAGTAGCCATCCCTGCCAGCCCGAGCACATTCTCTTTCCCGCTCTACAACCGCAACATGTACGTGACCAACAACGGCAGTGGACCCGGCGGTAT
This sequence comes from Chloroflexota bacterium, assembly GCA_003577005.1. Next base: position 4,324 of record QEUW01000492.1, read on the forward strand.
GCGTACATTGATTGTCGAGGGCGCGCCACCACCACCGCCACCACCACCACCGCCACCGTCGCAGCCGCTCATCTTTGTCAGCTCGAGCAGCGGCGGAAACGTAGGAGGCGTTGCCTTTGCCGATGAAGACATTCTGGCCTACAACCCTAACACCAACACCTGGGCGATGGTCTTCGATGGTTCCGATGTGGGTGTGGGGGGTGGAACAGATGTGAACGGTTTTGCCTTCCAGACTGACGGAAGCATCCTGATGACCTTCGATGCGCCGGTGAACATCGCCGGGATCGGCACGGTCGATGACTCGGATATTGTCCGGTTCACACCCACCGCGCTGGGCCCCACAACGAGTGGCTCCTTCAGCCTGTTCTTTGATGGCTCCGATGTGGGTCTGACGACGAACGATGAAGATATCGACGCCTTTGGCTTTACGCCCGATGGCCGGCTGGTGGTGAGCACGCTGGGCAGCTTCAGTGTGCCGGGTCTGAGCGGGACCGATGAAGACCTGATCGTGCTCAACGGTGGCATCTTTGGACCCAACACGAGCGGTACGTGGGCCCTCTACTTTGACGGCTCGGATGTGGCGCTCACGGCAGGTCCCGAAGACATCTGGGGCGTCTCGATCGACAGCGCCACCAACCAGATCTATCTCACCACACAAGGGAACTTCTCAGTTCCGGGCGCCACCGGCACAGGTGCGGACATCTTCATCTGCACGCCAAGCTCGTTAGGCGCAAGTACCAGTTGCGCCTTCTCGGCATTTTGGACCGGGTCAGCGTTTGGCTTTGGCGGCCAGGTCATCGACGGGCTGGACATTGGTACGCCACCCATCGTCTTTGCCGCCGCCGTGCCAGCGCCGCAGTCCGGTGACGAGGCTGAGACAGAGGCCGGCAGCGAGGAGGACGACCCGACCAATGGCGATGCCGAGGATGACGAGGCTGGGGCAGAGGAAGAGGCTGAACAATCCC
>QEUW01000036.1 GCA_003577005.1 Chloroflexota bacterium
GATGCACTTGCGCGCATTCAAGGACATTTTTGGCGCACGCTTCTCGAGCATGGTCGAACGCAAGCGCTTCATGGTCTATGGCGTACCCAGCGCTGAGTTGAAAGAGATCCTGGATGGCTTTGGCGCAATTTACTTGAGCCTGTTCGCCGGTTTCTCGCGCTGACGCGGGAGTAGCGCTGCACAAGCAATTGGGTTAGAGACGCTGTATGTCCCAGTCCGCCAGACCAATATCCTCAAGTGGCGAATCAAGGTACACGATGCCCTGCGCACCCTGACAGCCGAAATCAGGCGCGTGTTGCTGATACAAGGGGTAGCTCCGCTCTTCCCGGCACAATGGGCGCGTTTCCGCGCCGGCGTCCCGGCCGCCGAACGCGATGGCGACCTCGTTGCGGCCTATTACCGGCTCCTGGACCTCGTTGCGGCCTATTACCGGCTCCTGCAAGACCCTGATCCGGCGGTGCGCGCCAAAGCCGCACAGGATTGGTGCGAGTGGGAACTGGCGCTTGAGTCAGTCGACCCGGATTACCAGCCCGACCCGGTGCGCCTGGAGCCTGCTTTCCAGATGACCTTTGCGCGCCTCGTGACTCACTATTTCTACCACACCGCCTGGCTCGAGGATGGCATCCTATTGCGGAACGCTGGCGCGCTGGCGGGGATTCCAGGCATCATGGTCCACGGCCCCCTTGATTTGGGGGCGCCGCTTGTCACCGCGTGGGAACTGGCCCAGGTCTGGCCGGATGGTGAACTCGTGCTCGTGCGCGGCGCCGGCCATTCCTCGCGCGACCCAGGCATGAGCGAAGCGGTGATTGCTGCTACCGATCGCTTTGCCGCGCGTTTGTAGTGACCAGTAATCAGTGAACAGTCATCAGCGAGACACTGGCCACTGGTTCCTGTTCACTGATTACTCTTTACTCGTCCACGCCAACCTGTTTTACATAAACCCGCGCTCCCGCCATTTTTCGAAGATCGGGATGATCTCCTGCTCTGCCCAGGCGACGGCCTCTTCTGGGGTCTGCTCGCCGCGGGCTGCCAGGGCGAACATGTTGGGCACGATGAAGGTGTCAAAGACTTCGCCGATGGCCGGGCTGGCCACGCCGGGATAGCCGACGTTGGTGGACCAATCCTGAGCATCGGCCAGGACGGCATATTTGTCGCGTGGCTCGGCATTGGGGTCATCGGCCACCAGTTCAGCAATGTCGGGCACCGTGTCGGGGAAGGAGGGGAAATTGTAGAATTCGCTCCTGATAAACGCGGTCCGGAAATCGCCGATCAGTGCCAACAAGAACTGCTTGGCGCCTTCGATATTGTTGGCAAAATTCCAGATCGAGTAGACGCCCATGACATGTTCCAGACCAAGCCGCTGCACCGGGCCGGCCGGCGCAGGCGCCAGCCAGATATTCCGGGCCAGATCTGGATCGGTCTTCTCGGCCGTGCGGACCGCCGAGATGGCGTTGAGGATCAACGAGCCGCGCCCACCGAGGATGAAGCGATTGTTGGACGAGGCATCCCAGGCCAGTACCTCTGGCTCCATCGTTTCGTGGAAGAGGGCCACGCCCATATTGACCGCTTCCACGGTCTCGGGCGAGTTGATTACCACGTTGCCCTCTTCGTCCTGGACAGAAGCCCCGTAGGAAAACATCAAGGCCCGCAACGCCATGTTGGCGTCGATATCCTGGGAAATACCAAGACCGAGCGGGTAGCCCATCTCTTTCAGGATGCGTCCAACCCGCAAAATGTCCTCCCAGCTGTCCGGCGATGAACCGGGCTCGGCTTCTTCCCACAAATCCTTACGCCAGTGCACCGGGTCTGGCACCCAGTTGTCAGAGAAACCGAACCACTTTTGGGTTGTGGGGTTGTAGGTGCTGGCGCGCGCCAGGGGGTGCATCGTGCCGTACAGGCGTTCGGCTTCCTCGGCCACATCGGCGTGGTCGATCACCTCGGGTTCAAACGCCGAGGGCGGGCTGATGAAGCCAAACAGGTCATGGCCGCTCTGCGCCGCCACCTCAGCCGACGCTCGAGCCTGGAGTTCACTAAAGGCAATGTGATCGACCACCACTTCCACGTTGTTGGCGGCGCCCCATTGCGGGGTAAACTCCTGGTCAAACCACTCATCATAGGCAGGCACGAAGTGGCTCCACTGGAGGATCGTCAACGTCTGGGCGGCAGCCGCGGGTGGGGCCGGTTGTGCCGCACCGGGTTCGGCTGCCGGTGGAGCCATCACAGGCGCGCAGGCAGTCTGCAATCCGGCTGCAGCCACTCCTACACCGACGGCCTTGAGAAATTGTCTTCGCGAAACGTTCCTGGTTGTCTGGCTCATGGTGTTGTTCCTCCGTTCACAAATGTATGGACACAAATGTATAGGATCGACAAGCAAGAATCACTTCAACGCCCCACCGGTGATGCCAACAATAAACCGGTCCAGAAAAGAGTTGTAGATGGCAGCAACGAGAATGCTGGGAATGAAAGCCCCTGCCATCAACGAGCCCCAGTAGAAGACATCCCCGCGGATCAGATCAGTAGGTACGCCCACGCTGATCGTCTTCTGGGCCGAGGAGGTGATGAACGTCAGCGCATAGACAAATTCCTGGGTCGCCAGGGTGAAGGCGAAGATAACCACCGTCAGGATGCCGGAGACAGAAATGGGAAAGATAATCCGCACCAGGGAGCCGAGACGGCTGCATCCATCCACCAGGGCGGCGTCCTCCAGTTCCCGCGGAATCGTCTTGAAAAAGCCCATCATCAACCAGGTGCAAAACGGCACGGTGAACGATGGGTAGACCAAAATCAGCGACCAGAGTGTATCTTGCAATCCCAGGCTGCTGATAACCCGCGAGAGCGGGATGAAGAGCAGAGTCGGCGGCACGAGATAGGAGAGGAAGATGGCAATGCCCAATCGTTCACCCAGGCCACCGGTCAACCGCGCCAGACTGTAACCGGCCGGCACCGCCAACACCGCCGTGATAAGCACAACTGTGATGCCGACAAACCCTGTGTTGAGCAACCATCTGGGATAGGGTGTGCCCAAGAAGAGTAATTGCAGATGTTTCAACGTGGGTGGTTCGGCAAAGAGAAACGGGTTGTGGCTGGGGTTATACAGATCTCTGTCCGTCTTAAAGGCCGTGATCAACATCCACAGGAAAGGCAAGGCCAGCAACAGCGCAAAGCCAACAGCAACGACGTAGATCAACCCACGCTGGAGCCACTTGTAACGCTGTACCATCTCAGACCCCCAGGTCCGTCTGCCGGGCCAACTTGAGCATAAAGGTACTGACGATCAACAAGACTGGAAACAGGAAGAGCGAAATCGCTGCTCCCTGGCCCAGGTTCTGGGAGACGATCCCGATCTGGAAGGCCCAACTGGACAAGACGTGCGTCGCATTGACCGGTGGCCCCCCTCGGGTGAGCACATAGACCACGCCCATGTCGGTAAAGGTAAAAACGATACCGAAGAGCAGGGCGATACTCATCAGCGGCCGCATCAACGGGATCAGGATATGGAAATGGCGCTGCCAGAATCCGGCGCCATCCACAGCGGCTGCATCCAGCATATCTTGCGGGAGCGAGGTCATACCGGCCAGGAGAATGATCGTGGCAAAGGGCACCATGCGCCAGACATGCACAAAGATCACGGCAGACATGGCCAGGTGCGGCTCGCCCAACCACTGAGGAAAATCATAGGGGCCGATGATGTGCAAGGCGCGTAAGAGCCAGTTCACTACACTGTACTGTGAATCAAACATCCACTTCCAACCAATGGCGCTGAGCGCGATAGGGGCAGCCCACGGCAACAGGATGAGAAAACGAATGACCGCTTTGCCAAAGAAATTGGCCACCAGCGTCAAGGCCATGATGTTGGCTACGATCAACACGAGTACTTGCGAGACCAAGGTGAAGACAAAGGTATTGAACAGAGAACGCTGGAAGAGGGAGCTTTGCAGTACGTCGCTGAAGTTTTTCAGCCCGATAAAGGAAAAGGCAGAACGGCCCGAAACCGCATCGCTGAGACTGAGGGAGACGGCCATCAAAAATGGCCCACCGATCAGCGCCAGCACGTATAGAATCGCAGGAGCGAGCAGCAGCGCGCCTAGGAAGCGCTCGTTGTCCAACAAATTCCTGGCGCGGAGAGACAATGGAGCCTGCCTTGGTTTACTAACCGTTACTGCCACAATTCCCCTCCTTGAACTTGGAAGGTAACCAACTACAGTCAACGTGAAAAGGTGAAGGGCCCGCGAGTATCCAAAATCAGTATTGGCAAATGTAGTGCTTGGGGAGCCAATGTTACTGGGAAAGCCACCTATAGGCATACTGGTGGCCTACCTCTAACCGCTGTCAGTATACCAACTACTAGGACAAAAGTCTATTTCTTGTCTCCCCTTGTGTCCACATAAGTGGCAGCGTACGGCGTCAAGGGAATGCTGGCAATTGATTCGCTCCGGCTTTTGGACCACTTCCAGTATCAGGTTGTGTTTCGACAGAATCCTATAGCGAGGGCGGCACGATTGTGAATTATTGCGCAGATACAGGTCGAATTGCTTTCGAGATAGCTCTGTGCTACACTATCCAGAAAACAATCATTCCTATCGGTTTGGTCACGATTATTGATGATTCTCATGGCTGAGGGAGATGTAGTTGCTGCTGTTTTTCGCAGTACCTGAACGCTACACTCCACCGTGATTATCCAGCCCAGAAAACCGCCGGAGGTTCGATGAAGGTTCTGTTCCCGCAGCGCATGACATTCGTCACGCTGACGCTGTTGTTGCTGGTTATTTTGTTGGTCAGTTGTGTACCCAACGCCAATGAACCCATTATTTCACCCCAACTGGGGCCGATCCTAGTTGCACGAGAGGCTGGCCAGGCGGTGGTTGCGCTGCCTACGCCCACACCCGTGTTGATCACCACCCTCAGCGAAGAAGAGGTCCTGGCTGGTCTGCCCGATGATGTGCGCACGACGCTGGCTACGGCCGATACGGCACGCGCTGAGCAGATTGCCCTCGCCTACGGCTGTATTGGGTGCCATTCGCTCGACCCCGATCAGCCGATGAGCGGCCCGACCTGGTATCACGTTGCGGATAAGGCGGTGAGCCGTGTGCCCGGTGAGAGTCCGGCGCTTTATCTTCACGAGAGTATCGTTGCACCCAACGCTTATATCGTGCCCGGCTACCAGGCCGGTATCATGCCACAGGATTTTGGTCAGCGCCTCAGCACGCAAGAACTGGCCGATTTGATTGCCTATCTGCTCGAACAACACGAATAGAGTGAGAGTGAGTCACCGAACAAATGTTTGCGCCCCGGTGACTTTCGCGTTATTGCAGGCGTGATGCTATAATTCGAGCATGGCGCAAGAGCAACTCACGCAGTTGAGCGCCGAGCGGCGCTGCCCCAATTGTGGCACCCGCGTCGCTCGTGACGCAGAAAGTTGTTTTATGTGCGGGCACGACCTGCGCATCCGCCCCAGGCGTAGGCAGCGCATCTCCTGGGTGGATGCGCTGCTTGTGCTGGCGGTGCTTGCGGTACTGGTGATCTGGTGGCGCTTGGGCACGCAGCCCCCCCCGGAAGCGGCAGAAGCAGCGGGAAACCGCACCATCCTCCCAACCAATATCCCGCTGCTGGATGGTACACCGACGGAAGCACCCTCGCCAGAGCCCACACCGACGCCTTTACCGCCCACACCCGAACAGACTCTAATCACCCACGAAGTGCGCAGTGGGGAGACACTGCTCTCGATTGCGCTTCAATATGGGGTGACGGTGGCCGATATCCAGGCCGCCAACAATCTTCAGGGTGAGCTGATCCGTGCAGGCGATCTGTTGACGATCCCGGTGTTGCGTACGCCAGCCCCCGGCGACAACGGGGACGCTGCACCGGTCTCACGCTTCGAGTACACGGTGCGACCCAACGATACGATCATTTCCATCGCGCTCACCTTTGGCAGCAGCGTGGATGCGATCCTGGCAGCCAACGGTCTCGCCGCCAATGCCATTATCCGGCCCGGCGACCAACTGGTGATCCCGCTCAGTGCAGTGCCACAGGATGTGCTCGACAGCTCGATCGCCGCGCCGCAAGAGGGGGCTGCTCCACCCGCCTCTCCACCGGGGCCTGCGAATATTATCTATATCCAGCCGCGTTTGATCGGGCCACCTGACGGCGCGGCGTTTTCACGCGATGAGTCGATCCTGCTACGTTGGGTCAGCGTCGAAGTGCTCCAGCCCAATGAATGGTATGTCTTGCTGGTCTATCCAAGCCAGGGGGCGCCGCCAGTGCCCAGTATCTGGACAAAAGCCACCAGCTACCGATTAGGAACCGAACTGGCGCCCGAAGCCGGGCGCTCAGCAACATACACCTGGCAGGTTTCGGTTGTACGGGTGCGTACAGACCCCAGCGGCGCAATGACATTGGAGCCGGCCAGCCCGCCCAGCACATTGCGCCGTTTCACCTGGCAATAAGATTCCATATCTGCTTTGTAACCAGATTGTGACAGACTGGTGACGCGCCGGCCGACCGGTTGCCGAGAATCCAGGTCTGCCACCGTTGGCATACTTTTTTGTAAGCCCTAAAGGAGAAACCATGAGTCAACCAGAAAAAGAGAGCCCCAGATTGTTGTCCCGCCGTTCCTTTTTGCGTTTGACAGCCACCGGTGCGCTGACCACGATGGCCGTGGCGGCTTGTGCGCCTACTGCCCCGGCCCAGCCGGGCGCAGCCAGCAGCGGTGGGGCCGCGGCCCCGGCTGCAAGCGCGGTCACGCTGTCGGTCATGGCCTTTGGGCAACCCGATCAGCCCGCCTTTCAGGCGCTGGCCGAAGCCTATATGGAGCAGCATCCAGAGACAAAGGTCGACGCCATCTTCCTGCCCAATGATGAAAGCTATTATGCGACGCTGCAAACGCAGTTTGCTGGCGGTAGCAACCCCAGCATTGCCTCGATGCAGGGGTGGGGCTTCCAACTCTTTGCCGAAAATGGTGCGCTGGCCGGTCTCAATGCACTGCGCGAGCGCGATGGCTTCAACTACGCCTGGGCTGATGTGCAGGTGGTGCGCGACTATACCGAGCGCAACGGCGATACCTACCTGGTTCCCATGCAGTTGGCGACGATGCTGATGTTCTACGCCAAGCAGCCCTTCGACGAGGCCGGCATCCCCTACCCCACTGACGACTGGACCTTTGAGGATTTTGTCCAGATTGCCGAACAGTTGACCAGCACCACAGGTGACCGGCGCCAGTGGGGTTACCAGGCCAACGGCAACTGGTTCCGCGACATCCACTGGATCCGCAGCACCGGCGCACAGGAATTTGATACACTCATCGACCCGCACACCTCCCAGTTTGCGCAAGAACCGATCATCGAGATCGTGCAGCTCATCGCCAGCGACTTCTACCACATAATGGGTATTAGCCCGACACCCGCAGACCTGGACAGCGGCTCCGGCGGCATCGAGGCCGGCCAGTCGGCCATGAAATACGAAGGCCCCTGGTGGTTCCCACGGATGGTGACGCCCGAACTGCGCGAGCAGGGCGCGGCCATCGACTTTGACGTGGTGCTCATGCCCAAGATGGCCGACGAAGAGCGCCCCCACCGCGGCTGGGCCGAAGGCGCTGTCATCTTTGCCAACGCCCCACTCGACCCGGCGTGGGAACTGGTCAAGTATATGAGCGGCGAAGAGGGCCAGAAGATCTTCTCGGAGATCACCGGTCGCATCCCCAACAACTTTGACCTGGTGGAGAGCTTCTGGGCGCCCAAAGTACAGGAGAACCACGGCCTCACCAACACGCAGGCCTTCCTCACCGCCTTTGGCAAGGGCGAAGTCGATGTCATCAGCGGCCTGCCCCGTGCGCAATACTGGAACGAGGTAGTGAAACCTGTGGGCTGGGACCCGCTCCTGGCCGGCAGCGCCACCGCCGCCGAGGTGCTCCCCAAGGTGGATGAGGGCGTGCAGGCGCTGTTGGATGAGTATTGGTCGAGCCGGGGGTAAGTGAGCGAACGGTGACAGTCACCTCAGCAGTGGCTGTCACCTGAACCGGAACGTTGTTGATCAACAACCCCTAAGGCCTGATGGCGTCATGCATGTCATTTCCAAGAAGACACTCCAGGCGTTCTGGAGACGGCACCGGGTCGACGAAAAGCCGCTACGCGGTTGGTTTGTGCGGGTAAAACAGAGCACTTGGAACAATTTTGCAGAATTAAGACAGGATTTTCCTTCGGCAGATCAGGTATACATCCATGCGTCTCCTCCACTCTGTATTCCTACAACGCTCCCTAACACGCCGTCGTGAGATCTTTGAGGGCTATCTCTTTGCATCGCCCTTTATCCTGGGCTTTCTCATTTTCGTAGCCTTTCCGATGGGGTGGGCGCTGGTCTTGAACTTCCAGCGCTACAACCTGTTGACGCCCCCCGTCTTTGTGGGGATGGAGAATATCAACCGGCTGCTGGCCGATGCCAAAGTTGGGCAATCGCTCTGGAACACGGCCTATTTTGCCTTTGTCAGCGTGCCGTTGCAGCTTGCGCTGGCCTTTGGCTGTGCGGTGCTGCTCAACCAGCCGCTGCGCGGGCGCAACTATTACCGCACCGCGCTCTATCTCCCGGTGGTTGTGCCCATCGTGGTCAGCGCCTTTATCTGGCAGCGCGCCTACCATCCAGAATTTGGGATCATCAACGAGGTGCTCAAGTGGTTTGGCATTGCCCCGCGCGCCTGGCTCTTTGAACCGGCGCTGGCCAAACCCGCCTTTATCTTTATGCGCATCTGGGTCATGGGCACGCAGATGGTGATCTTTCTGGCTGGACTGCAGAATGTGCCGTCCCACCTACTGGAAGCGGCAGCCCTCGACGGCGCCGGCGCCTGGCGAAAGTTCTGGAATGTGACGGTGCCCATTCTCACTCCGGTGATCTTTTTCAATCTAATCGTCGGCATCATTGGCAACTTTCAGGTCTTTGCCCCGGCGCTTATCATGACTAAAGGCGGGCCGGAAGACGCCACGCTCTTTATGGTGCTCTACATCTATCGCAACGCCTTTGAGTACAGCCGCATTGGCTACGCAGCCACGCTCTCGTGGGTGCTCTTTGCCGTCGTCGTGGTGTTGACCATCATCCAGTTTCGTCTCTCGGGGCGCTGGGTTTATTATGAGACGAAGTAACGGTGTGATCCGTTGGATGCGAGTGAGAATATAGACGATGCTAAAAACCAAAGCGACCATCGAGGATTTGTACGATCTACCAGACCATCAAAAAGCAGAACTTGTAAATGGGGAGATCGTGCTGCTCATGCCCACCGGAGACGAACCAGGGTACGCAGGCGATGAAATTTTCGCCTCGCTGCGCGAATACGTCAGGCGAACCGGGTACGGTCGCGCCGTTGGTGACAACAAAGGATTTCGCGTCTCATTGCCCCATCGCGAATCGTTTAGCCCAGACGCTGCGTTCTACGTGGGTCCGCGCACAGGGATGCGCTTTTTCGAGGGGGCGCCACTCTTCGCAGTGGAAGTGCGCAGTGAGGGCGACTACGGCGCGCAAGCCGAACGGGCAATGGCCGCCAAGCGTGCTGACTATTTTGCCGCCGGTACACAGGTCGTATGGGATGTCGATCTGTTGAGCGAGGATGTCGTGCGCAAGTACACGGCTGACCGGCCCACGACGCCGGTAACCTTCCGGCGCGGCGATGTAGCCGACGCTGAACCGGCGGTGCCTGGTTGGCGCATGCCCGTCGATGATCTGTTCGAGAGTTGATATGGAGACATCCCTTGCACAGCAGTCGCTAACCGAACAGCAGAGCAAAGCCGTGGCGCAGAAACGGCGCCGGCTCCTGGTGGAGGCCGGTGGCCGGCTGGCGATGCACCTCCTGTTGGTGCTGCTCTCGCTCATGGCGCTGGTGCCGGTGCTCTGGATGATCTCGTCGTCGCTCAAGGCTTCGACCGAGATCTTTGTGGTGCCGATCCGCTGGGTCCCGTCCACCCCGCGGTGGGAGAATTATACGACGGCTTTTCAGCGCGCACCGCTCTGGCTCTACTTCTGGAACACGATGATCGTCTGTATCTGGGCCGTGATCGGCACAGTGCTCTCGTCCTCGCTGGTAGCCTTTAGCTTTAGCCGGATGCGCTGGCCCGGACGTGACTTCTTTTTTGGCCTGCTCCTGGCGACGATGATGCTGCCGGCGATCATTGTGATTGTGCCCCGCTTTTTGATGTTTAGCAAAGTCTTTACCTGGCCCTACCCGTGGATCGGCACCTTTCTACCACTGGTGGCGCCCACCTTCTTTGCCATCAACGGCCTCTATGTCTTTTTGTTGCGCCAGTTCTTTTTGGGCATCCCCGTTGAGCTGGAAGACGCCGCTCGCATCGACGGCGCCAGCACCTTTCGCATCCTGTGGCAGATCTTTATCCCGCTCAGCCAGCCGGTCATCATCACGGTCGTTGTGTTGACCTTTATCCAGTACTACAACGAATTTCTCGAAGCGCTCATCTACCTCCGGCCCGAAACGTGGACGCTGGCCGTGGGCGTCCGCGCGATGAATGACGCCGGTTACGCCACCAGTTGGGAACTTGTCTTCGCCACCGGCACCTTTATGCTGGCGCCCATGGTCGTGATCTTCTTTGCCGCTCAACGCTATTTTGTCGAAGGCGTCACCTTGAGCGGTTTTGGCGGGCGTTGATCATGGGATGATAGACGATGGACGATAGGCTATAGACATCATCCATCGACACACCTGCCGACATTCCAGCCAGTTGACATGCCTGTAGCGGCTGTGTACAATGGCCGTACGATTCGTTGTACTTCTGGCTTATCCGCATTCAACACCCGCAAGAGGAGAATCACATGCAGCCCAAGCGACTCCACTGGTGGCTTGTTTTGGTAGCAGTGTTTGCGTTGGCGCTCGCTGGCTGTGCGCCGCGCCCTGGTCAGGGCGAGACGGCCGCTCAACCGGGGGCCGAACAGCTGGCCGTTGACCTGCCGGCGCTGATCATCGATGTAGACTCAAACGGCAGCTTCTCAGTCGGCGGCGTACCGTTGGCCGCGCTGGCCTCCGGCTTTGGTGTCGCCGGCTTGGAAACCTTGAGCCTTCCGCCGGAGCAAGTCACAATGATGACCGACGCCAATATCCAGCATGTGCAGATCAACAACCTGCCCGACGGGCTCAAGTTGCTGGTCAACGGGCAAGAGATCCCCACACTGGTGTGGGATGGCGAGTCGTTGGCCGCACTCCAGGGGCTGGCCGGGGAGTTGGGCGAAGGGGTGCCGCCGGTGCTCCAACAGATACTGCCGGTCTTGGGCCAGCTCGGTGTGGGGGTCATCGTACGCTTCCCCCTGGCGCAGGGCGCCGAGTTGATCCCGCTGGAAGTGACCGGTGAGGCCTCTGCGGCGGCGGCGGCGGCTGAGGCCCAACAAGCTTTTCTCTCCAGTGTCGGGGCGCCGCCACGCATCAACATCCCGGTCCAGTATGCCGCCGACGGCAGTTGGACTGTCGCCGGCATGACCGACACCGAGTGGATCGCCGTCACCGGCCAGAGCTTCTGGGAAAGCCTGCGGCTGCCGGAAGAGCTCGTCTCTGATTTGACTGCCGCGGGTGTCGAAGAGATCGTCGTCTCCACCGACCCGGAGGGCATCCATGTTGCCATCAACGGCCAGCAGTTGCCGTACATTACTTGGGGAGAGGGCCGGCTGAGCCACGCCCTTAGTCTGGCTGCCCAGGCCGGTCTGCTCGGCGACCTTGATGGTGAAGATGCTGGCTCGCTGACCGAGGCCATCGAAGCGCTCTTGCCCATGGTCACCAGCAGCGAGGTGCAGATCCACGTCTTTTTGCCGTCGTGATGCGGTGGCCGCCAGGTGATAAGGCGCCCATAGCGATAGCATGAAGAGAAGAACCGCGGATTGGTCGGGTGCGGATTGTTGATGCGTACCAATCCGCGGTTCTCTACGCCAGCCGCGCCGCCCGGCCTGCAGCTCGCACCAGCGCCACCAATGGGAAGACATCGGCTGGCTCTAGCCCACGCCCGCTGAGCCCGACTGCAAGCGCCGGCTGCGTTTCTCGCAAGACGCTGACTTCGTGCAGGAGCGGCTCGAAACGTGTCTGCAATTCGGTAAAGACGTGAATGAGCGCAGACGGGTTGGCGCCGCGTGTGGCAAATTCGCTTTCGATAAAGTCTAGCCGGTGGATCGTCCATAAGCTGGCGCTGGGGGTTGGTCCCGCTGCCCGGCCAGGAACGACGCCACGCCGCCAGTACAGTTCCTGGCCGGGGGGTTCGCTGAGCGATGCGTGGATCCACAAACGGTCTTGCCGCGGTTTCTGCGCAAACCAGCGGAGTGGATCGAAACGTGCGGCCGCCTCATAGGCGATAGCCACGTGGCTGAATGGCTCGGGCGGCGGTTGGAAGTGCGCCCTGAAACCTGCCCACCCCGGGCCGGTCTCGACGACCAGCCGGCTACCTGTGCTTTCTCCCAATGCGGCCGACAGAAGACGGCCACGCCGGCTGGTGGTATACACAGCAAACAGCGAGGCAAATCCTAGGAGCACAAACGCGACCAGCGGCAACCAGATCCAAGAGGCCTCTGCCAGCCAGTACCATAGCTGATCATACGCTGCCATCTGCAATCATCATGTTTAAGAACAACGTCACCCGTTTGCTTGACAGCCGGCGTGTGGCCTATCAGGTCTTTACTTTTGACTACGACGCCGGTGTCGATTCGGCGGTCAAAGTCGCCGAAGCCATTGGTCTCCCACCGGAACAAGTCTTCAAAACCCTGGTCGTCGAGCCGGAAGACCCCAACCGCAAGCCACTGCTCGCCGTCATTCCTGGCCCCGACAACCTTGACCTCAAGGCGCTGGCCAGGGCAGCTCGTCTCAAAAAGGCGCGCATGGCAACCCACCAACGGGCCGAGACGCTCACCGGCTTGCAGACGGGTGGCATCAGCCCGCTGGCGCTGATCAACAAGGGCTTTGATGTCTATCTCGATGCCCGGGCCGAGGCCTTTGAGACCATTGCTGTCAGCGCCGGCCAGCGGGGCGCCAATGTGTTGCTGCCGGTCGCCGACCTCATCAAGCTCACTCGCGCCCGCGTCGTCCGGCTTGAATAGGGGCAAGGGAGCGAATTGTGGGTTGCGGATCGTCCGTCCCTTGCCGCTTCTACCACGTCTCTGTCACCTTGTGGAGCCCGCGGGGCTGGTCGGGGTCGTAACCGCGAGCCAGCGCAAGGTGGAGGGCAAAAAGCTGGCCCGGCACAATCGCGGTGATGGGAGAAAGCCACTCCGGGACAGCGGCGCTCAAAGGCAGGGCGATGCGCGCCAGGGCTAGTGTATCATCATCGTCGCTGATGACGATGGGTTCGGCCTCACGCTGGCGGAGAGTCCGGAGAAACTGCTGCATCTCTGCCAGCAACACACCGGACGGGGCAAAGACAATGACGGGGAAACCCTCTTCGATAAGCGCCATCGGGCCGTGGAGAAAATCGGCGCTGCTGTACGGTTCGGCGACGGTATAGGTCAGTTCCTTTAGTTTAAGCGCCAGTTCAAAAGCGCTGGCGTAGTTGTAACCCCGGCCAATCACGACGCAGTAGCGCATGTAGCGGTAGCGTTGGGCCACCTGCGCCACATGCTCGTTGATCGCCAGCACCGCTTCCACTGCGGCTGGGATCTGCGCCAACGCATCTTCCATGCTCTTGTCTTGAGCCAACAAGCTGCTCAATAGGGCAATGGCGGCCAGTTCACTGGTGTAGGTTTTGGTGGCGGCCAGCGACTGTTCCAGCCCGGCCCGCAGTTGAATGACATGGTCGGCCTGGCGCGCCAGATCGGAATCGGCGAAGTTGGTAATAGCCGCTGTCAAAACGCCCTGGCGCTGCGCCTCGGCGAGCACACTCACAATGTCGGGGCTTTTGCCACTCTGGCTGATGCCCAATACCAGCGCATTCTGCAAGCGGGGCGGCTGCCGGTAGATGCTAAAGAGGCTTGGCGCCGCCAGCGCTACCGGGAGTCGATTGACCGAACCAAGCAGGTAGTTGGCATAGCGAGCGGCATTGTCGCTGGTGCCGCGCGCCGCAATGAAGACATAGTGGATCTCACGGCTGCGGATAGCATCGGCCAGCGTCTGGACGGCCGGTTGTTCCTGCTCAAGAAAGGTACGCAATACCTGCGGCTGTTCGTATATCTCTCGGCTGAGATGAGATGTCTGCGCCATGAATGTTCCTTCGAATGGTGACCAATGATAGGTCAGTAGGCAGCCCTAGACACGAATTCCGATCACCACTATTATAAACAGCATAGCAACAACGTCAGAATTACCATGCAGTTGAATAATAGTACCACGACGGTGTGTTGCACACGAAGTGTGCGATGCACCTGAGGCCTCGATCAACGGTACCAGATTTGGCTGCAGCGCCAGAGATGCGCACGAGAAGCCTTGCTTAGCGTCAAGGTGCATCGCACCTTTCAGATGCAACGCACTAGGGAGAAAGGATACCCGCATGAGCCCCATTACCGACACAGGCGCCACCGGTTTACAATTCGAATTGAGCGGTGACCTGGAGATGCTGCGCGACCTGGCGCGCGACTTCACCCGTAAAGAGATCATCCCCAAGGCTGAGTATTACGACCGCAGCGGCGAATGGCCATGGGAGATCTTCCACAAAGCGCGCAAAGCAGGGTTGGTTAACCTCAACATCCCTGAAGCGTACGGCGGGATGGGCGCAAGCGTGCTGGAAGAATGTATCGTGGCCGAAGAGATGGCCTACGGCTGTTCGGGGATCGAGACTGCGCTCTTGCTCAACCAGCTTGGCGCACTCCCTATCATCCTGGCCGGGACGGAGGCGCAGAAGGAGCGTTATCTGCCACAATTGACCGAAGAGGGAAAAGTCATCTCCTACTGCGTCACCGAACCGGATGCCGGTTCCGATGTGGCGGGCATCAAAAGCACCGCCGTCAAGAAGGGCGATGTCTATGTGCTCAACGGCTCTAAGACCTGGATCACCGATGGTCCGGTTGCCAGTCTCTTTATCGTCTTTGCCAAGACCGACCCAGACGCCGGCCATAAGGGGATGAGTTGCTTTGTCGTCGAGCGCGACTTCCCCGGTTTGAGCACTAGCCAGCCGTTGGAAAAGATGGGCCAGCACGCGGCACAGACCTGCCAGGTCTTCTTCGAAAACGTAGAGGTGCCGGCAGAAAATTTGCTTGGCAACGAAGGCGACGGCTTTTTGATCGCCATGAAAGTCTTTGACCGCAGCCGCCCGCCGGTAGCGGCTGCCGCTACCGGTGTCGCCCGCCGTGCGCTCGACGAAGCCGTCAAGTACGCCGGTGAGCGGACGACCTTTGGCCGGCCCATCCGAGACCATCAGGGACTAGGTTTCATCCTGGCCGACATGAAGATTCGCGTAGAAGCGGCGCGCGCGCTGGCCTGGAAAGCAGCCTGGCTGGTCGACCAGGGCCGGCGCAACACGCTAGAGGCAGCCATCGCCAAAGCCTTCTGCGCCGATGCCGCCATGCAAAACGCCACCGATGCTGTCCAGGTCTTTGGTGGCAATGGTTACAGCCGCGAGTACCCCGTCGAAAAGTTGATGCGAGACGCAAAAATCTACCAGATTTACGAGGGAACAACACAAATTCAGAAGATGATCATCCTGCGCGAGCTATATCGTTAGGGATGCGTAATGAACGGCGCGATTGGCTGGTTCTGATTGGTAATCGCTGAGCCAGTCTTCAAGTTCACGCTCAAAAACAGCCACTGCCTCGTTATCGATGGCCAGCCCGACATTGGTGACCATTTTCCGATATTGGTCTGCCGTATAGATGGCAACATGGCTTGGATTGCGACGCGCTTCGATGGTGTTCTGCGTAGCCCGCCGCACCGGGTCGTCGGCAGCCAGCAGGTCAGCCAGGATAAGCGAGCCTCCTGGCCGCAGCACCCGCACCAACTCGCGGAGCAAGGCATCGGGCCCATGGGTATGGTGCAAAACCAGCCGACAGACTGCGGCATCGAACCCTTCACTGCGAAAAGGGAGGTTTTGCGCTGAGGCGAGCCGGTAGTTGACCCGCTGTGCGCTGGGCGCATCGCTGATTGCTCGCAGATACTCGGCCACTTCGAGCATGGCCGGGCTGATGTCGATACCTACGACCTCTCGTGCGCCATCTTCGGCCAGCATGAGGGCCAACCGTCCATTGCCAGTCCCTACATCGAGCACGCGTAGCCCAGAGGGTAGGCTGGCAAAACGCAACAGGTGGCGCAGCCGGTGGTCCCGTCCCTGGTCGTTGAGGTTGACCGATGAGGCAAGAATCCGGTTATAGACGCGTGTGATCTGGGTCAGTTCTTCCTCCAACGCCTTCGCCTCTGCCCCGGCTGCCTGGTCATTCGTCGCCTCGGCCTTGATCACTACAGGCTGCGGCATGTGCTCCATACGGTTAGAATACATGAGACACCAGCGCCCATTCTGCCAACTGACTTCAGAAATGCTGGTGTGGTTGACAGCAATCGAGACATCTGGAGCACCCAGACTGTGGCGGAGAGCTGTGGCAACCCCATTGCCGTCCATCACAATGGCAATGGTTTTGCCGGCGTTCTCTTCTATCAATCTTTCCAGTACAGCGGCCATACGCTGGCTGAAGTCGGCGTAGGCGCCGTTGCTGCCAAATTGCTCCTCGACATGCAACGGTGAAAAGCGGAAATGAGCGTCTGGCTTCCCACCTGGTAGTGATGGGAAGATGCGGGGCTGATGGGGCAGATCCTGCTGGACAACAACGGGGCGGCCAATCGCCTGCCCAATGCGTTGCGCCGTGAGCCGGCTGCGCAACTGGGGCGCGCAGATCAGCACATCGATCTTCTCGTGGGTCGCCAACCAGGAGGCCAGGATATTGGTCTGCTCCCACCCGCGGGCGGTGAGACCGCTGTCTTCGGTGCTCAGTTCGCTGTAGCGGCTGTGCATACCTTCGGCCTGGCAAATGAGCAACAGACGTAAGATGGAGGATTGGCTGGCTGTATTCGTACCGGTGTTGGGGCTGGTGCTCAATGCTGCCCCTGGCTGTTGAGTCTGTGTCACATTCCGAATCGCAGTGCATACGCCGTGACAGGCTCACCCGATCATACCGCATCGAGTCGCGCAGACCAAATCACAGGGTGCGCTTGTGGCGCAAATGGAGGGCAGGATGACATCTTGCTCTCCAAGCCGCGTTGACATCTGGCGCAATTTTCAGTACAATCCAGACCATGCGTATCGGTGTCTCCCAGCACCTGGCGCGTATGGATGTTTTGATACGTCCTGCTTTGCTACTCAGATGCTCCCGATACTTGCAATGCTACCCTGGTTGTCGCACGTTGGCGGCGATCTACCGGCCAGCCGCTAGCTGTTGAGACAACCAACCAGCGCACACCCTTGAATCCGGCGTAGCGGTGTAGGTTGGAGATGGGTGCAAATCACGATAGTTCAACTGTGATCAGTCTGAATGTTGTGCTCACCATGATACGGGAGCAGCGACGTTCACACAACCCTAAGGTTAAGGAGGACGAATGGCGAAGTATCGCACCGATCAGATCCGGAACGTGGCCATCCTGGGGCATGGTGGTTCGGGCAAGACAACCCTGGCCGAGGCGCTGCTCCACAAGACCGGCGCGACGAGCCGGATGGGTCGCGTGGAGGATGGTAGCACCGTTTCCGATTGGGACCCGGAGGAGCATCGACGCCAGATTTCGATCAACCTCTCGGTGGTGCCCGTAGAATTTGAGGAGACAAAGATCAATCTCCTCGACACGCCCGGTTACCAGGACTTTGTCGGCGAGATTATCAGCGCGCTGCATGTCGCTGAAGCCAGCCTGCTGGTGGTGGACGCTGTGGCGGGCGCCGAGGTTGGCACTGAACTGGCCTGGGACTATCTCACCGACCGGGAGTTGCCCCGGCTCATCTTTATCAACAAGATGGATCGGGAGAACGCCGATTTTGAACAGGCCGTTGCCAGTCTGCGCTCCACCCTGCACGGCGCCAAGATTGTCCCCATGCAATTGCCCATCGGTTCGGCCGAGAACTTCCAGGGGGTGGTCAGCGTGGTGACGATGAAAGCCTACCTGGGCAAAGAAGGCAAAGAGGGGCCGATCCCACCTGAAATGGCCGATGCGGTCGAGACGGCGCACCAGTTTCTGGTCGAGGCCGCCGCTGAATCCGACGACGAACTGATCATGAAGTATCTCGACGGTGAAGAATTGACCATTGACGAGGTACGGCACGGCATGTATCAGGGGATCCGCAACGGCACCTTTACACCGGTTTATTGTGGCAGCGCCGTCACGGGCATTGGCATCGACCGGCTGCTCCAGGCGCTCGCACGCTACGTGCCGGCACCCAACGAGCACCCGATGCCAGCCCGCCAGAACGGCGGCGACATCGAACTGGCGTCGGACGCAACCGGGCGCCCTGCTGCGGCGGTCTTCAAGACGATCATCGACCGCTACGTAGGGCGTATGAACTATGTGCGCGTCTGTTCCGGTGCGATCAACCGCGACGGGCAACTGGTCAACCAGCGTACAGGGCGGAGCTACCGGATCGCCAATCTGGCGACCCCGCGCGGCAAAGAGCTGATCAACACCGACGAAGTCGTGGCAGGCGACATTGCCGTCATTACCAAGCTGGAAGATGTCGTGACAGGCGATACGCTCTCCGCTGCCGACTTTCCTGTTACGGTAACACCCCCCGACTATCCACGCCCGCTCTACAATGTGGCCGTCACTCCTGCAACGCAGGCGGATAGCGCCAAGCTAGGGCCGTCGCTTCACTCCCTTACCGAAGAAGACCCAACGCTGCGCGTCCAGAGCATCAGCGCCACCAAACAGATGGTGCTCCAGGGGATGGGCGAGGCCCACGTCGATGTGGCGGTGCGGCGGCTGGAAACCAAGTTTGGCGTCAAAGTCGAGACGGCCATTCCCAAAGTGCCCTATCGGGAGACAATCACAAAAACGGCCTCATCGCAATATCGTCACAAAAAGCAGACCGGCGGCGCCGGGCAGTTTGCCGAGGTTCATATGCGCGTCGAGCCGCTGGCGTCTGGGTCGGGCTTTGAATACGCCAGCGAGGTCTTTGGCGGCGCCATCAGCGGCGTCTTTCTCCCCTCGATCGAGAAGGGTGTGCGCTCGGTCATGGACAGCGGTGTCATTGCCGGTTACCCGGTGGTTGATGTCAAAGCAGTAGTCTACGACGGCAAAGAGCACCCGGTGGACTCCAAGGACATTGCCTTTCAAACTGCCGGCCGCGAGGTCTTCAAAAATGCCTTCCGCGAGGCCAACCCGGTACTGTTGGAGCCCATCTATCGCGTCGATGTCACCGTACCCGACGAGTACATGGGTGACGTGATGAGTGACTTCAACACCCGGCGCGGGCGCGTCCAGGGCATGGAACAGAAGGGGAACCGCACCGTTATCCACGCGTTGGTCCCTCTGGCGGAGATCCTGCGTTATGGCACCGATCTCCGTTCCATGACACAGGGCCGCGGGGTCTACACCATCGAATTCGACCACTACGAGCCCGTACCCGCACACCTGGCCCAAAATATCGTCGCCCAACATAAGGTCGAAGAGAGCGACGAGTGAAACGTAGAACGTAGAACAAGGTGCATGTTCTACGCTCTACGTTCTACGTTCAAATTTGCGCCCTGCTCTGAAATGACTATAATCCACTAAAGTCAGCCGACGGCGGACGTCGTCGGCTGACTTTTTTTGAGCAATGGGATCGGCAGCGCAGGTCAAAGCAAAAAATCTTAGGGCAGCTCGGGATGCGCATGGTGCTTGTCTTTGTACTTCAATTGCTGTACATCGCTGGTGTACTGGGACTGACGATTTATGGCTGCAACGCTCTCTGGCTCACCTGGCGTTTCCTTCGTTCTCACACCACATCTACATCCATCACCTTACCGGCGCTGCAGAACTGGCCCACGGTTACGGTGCAACTGCCTATCTACAACGAACGGCACGTAGCCGAACGGCTGATCGACGCCTGCGCCCGGCTCGACTACCCGCCGGGTTGTCTGCAAATCCAGGTGCTTGATGATTCCACCGATGATACCCGCGCCATGGTGCAGCGTCGCGTGGGCTACTGGCAACGTAAGCGGGTTGACATTCAGGTCATCAGCCGCCGCGACCGGCGCGGCTTTAAGGCGGGTGCGTTGGCCCACGCCTTTCCACGGGCGCGGGGGGAGTTTCTGGCAATTTTTGACGCCGATTTTGTCCCGCCGCGCGATTTTCTCCAGCGCGCCATTCCCCATTTTTTACAGCCGGGCTGCGAACGGATCGGCTTTGTCCAGACACGCTGGGGCCATCTGAATGAGGACTTTTCGCCGCTCACGCGCGCACAGGCGCTTGCGCTCGATGGCCATTTTGTCGTGGAGCAGGCTGGGCGGCAGGCGGCAGGCTATCCCTTTGGGTTTAACGGCTCGGCTGGCGTCTGGCGGCGCGCCTGCATTGCCGACCCCGCCGTCGGCGGCTGGCAGAGCGACACCCTTTGTGAAGACCTGGACCTGAGCTACCGGGCGCAACTGGCCGGCTGGCAACCTTGCTATCGCAACGAGATCATAGCGCCCGCCGAAATCCCGCCCCAGCTGATCGCCTTTCGCCGCCAGCAATTCCGCTGGGCCAAAGGCAGCATCCAGACGTTGGGCAAGCTGCGCCGCGCTGTCTGGCAGAGTGGGTGGCCCGCAATGGCGCGGCTGGCTGGGCTCGTCCATCTGGGTAGCTACCTGATCCACCCTCTGCTGCTGGTGCTCTTGCTGGTTTCGCTGCCGCTGATGCTGTTGGGTATTGACCCGGCGCCCCACTTGGCCGTGCTGAGCCTGGCATCGCTCGGCCCGCCGCTACTCTATGCCATCGCCCAACAGCAACTCCATCCGCAGGATTGGTGGAAGCGTTGGGCTTACCTGCCGCTGCTGACATTGCTTGGAACGGGGCTTAGTCTCAACAACACGATTGCGGTCTGCCAGGGGCTTGTCGGTCGCGGAGGCCAGTTTTTGCGCACACCTAAATTCCGCGTCGATGCGAACGGGGATGGATGGCGACGCAGCAGCTATCGTCTGCCGCTCGATATCGTCTGGCTGGGCGAGGTGGCGTTGCTGGGCTATGCGTTGATGGCGCTCTACACCGCGTTCCATGTGGGCAACTGGTGGTCGGCGCCTTTCTTGATGATCTATGCGGGCGGCTATGGGTTAATGGTGGTTGTAGGGTTGTGGCAGGCGCGGCGTCCCTCCCTACCGGGCAGAAAACAGCGCGCCGTATCTTCGTCCGTCAGCAGCGGGATCGATGCATGAACCACTCATTTTCGCATATATGTTCGATTTCTTGTCAAATGACCGTTGGGCAGCTACAATAGGTCCAGATAATTGTCAATTGTCAATGGTGAATTGTGAATGACCGGGCCTCCTTCGCAGTTGACAATTATGCTCCCTGTGGGGCCACGGGATTGACACATTTCTATCGAGCTGATCACCGTTAGTATCTACTGCTGTAAGCTGCATCGTAGTGTACAAGGGCATGACCCATGAGTGAAAACACGAGCACCCGAACCACCTGGATGGAAGATCCATCTGAGATCATTGTGCTGGCAAATAAGAGCAACCACAACTTTATCTTGGAATTGCCCACCGGTCGCTACCGTCTGGACGCCGGCCGCCGCATGAGAACGCTGCGCTCGATCCTCAAGATCGGGCAGGTAGAGCGATTGGTGAGCGAGGGGATGTTGAGCGTGGAAAAATGACCATGCCAACACTTCTTCTGATCGACGGCCATTCCCAAGCCTATCGCGCCTTCTTTGGCATGAAGACGCCGCTCTCGACCCGCACCGGCGAGCCGACGGGCGCGGTCTATGGTTTTGCGCGCAAGCTGCTGAGCATGATCCGCGACTATCGGCCCGACTGTGTAGCCGTGGCGTTCGACTTGGGCGACACCTGGCGTCATGCCGAGTTTCAAGACTACAAGGCCACGCGCGACCAGATGCCTAACGAGATGCGCCCGCAATTGGACCGCATCCAACAACTGCTGCAGGCGTTCAACATCCCTATCATCACCTATCCCAACTATGAGGCTGATGACGTGCTGGGCACGTTGGCCCGACAGGCAGCGGCGCAGGGGACCAATGTGCTGATCCTCACGGGGGATCGCGATATGTTCCAGTTGGTCGACGACCACATCCAGATCCTCTACACCTCGGGCGGCCCCAATCCGACAACAACCGTCTATGGTCCGACCGAGATCCATGAACGCTACGGGTTGACGCCGGAACAATTTATCGATTTCAAGGCGCTCACCGGCGACACGTCGGACAACATCCCTGGCGTGCCCGGTGTGGGTGAGAAGACGGCGGTCAAGCTGTTGCAGGAATTTGGCACGCTGGAAGAGCTGCTGGAGCACATCGACCAGGTCAAAGGACCCAAATTGCAGCAAAACCTGGCCGAGTACGCCGACCAGGTGCGCCGCAACAAACGGTTGGTGACGATTGAGACCAATCTCGATGTGCAGTACGACGCCCAAGCCTGCCTTCTGCGCGACTACAACCAGGAGCAGGTCTATGACCTGTTCCATGAGCTTGAATTTCGCAGCCTGCTCAAGGAACTGCCGCAGTCCGATAGCCCGGTTGCAGCGCTTGACGGCGGTCGCACCGGGGGTGACGGCCAGATGGCGCTCTTTGGCGAGGAAGGTTCAGCCACAGAGCCGGCGCAGGTGGCCCCCCCTTACCTCTGCGTGGGTACCACCCAGGAGCTAGAACAGCTCGTCGCCGCCTTGCAGGATGCCGAGTATCTCTCGTTCGATGTCGAGACCACCAGCCAGGATGCTATGCGCGCCGGCCTGGTGGGTTTGGGGGTGGCCTGGGCGCCCGGCGAGGCAGCCTATATCCCGCTGGGTCACACCGCCGGCAACCAACTGGACTGGGACGCGGTGCGCGAGGCGCTACAACCGATCTTTGCCAATGCCGACTTGCCCAAGCTGGCCCACAACGGCAAATATGACCTCACCGTTGCCCTGCGTCACGGTCTCCAGGTCAATGGCCCGATCCACGACACGATGCTGCTCGCCTGGCTGCTCGACCCGGCCAGCCGCATGTTGGGGCTCAAAGCGCAGGCCGCCGAACTGCTCGGCTGGCGCATGACCGAAATCACCACCCTGATCGGCAGCGGTCGCAAACAGATCACCATCGACCAGGTGCCCATCGACCAGGTGGCGGCCTACTGCGGCGCCGACGTGGATGCCACGCTCCAGGTCTACCAACAACTGGCGCCCAAAGTCAAAGAGGCCGGTCTCTGGCCCCTCTACGAGGAGATCGAACTGCCGCTGCTGCCCGTGCTCACCGACATGGAGATGGCCGGCGTGCTGGTGGATACGGACTATCTGGCTGAGATGTCGCACCGCTTCAATCAGCGGCTAGGTGAACTACACGAAGAAATGTTTGCCCTGGTCGGCCACGAGTTCAACCTGCGCAGCACCCAGCAGATGAGCCAGGTGCTCTTTGGCGAGATGGGCTTCCCCACGCGCGGCATTACCAAAACCAGCTCCGGCCAGTACAGCACCGCAGTGGGCGAGCTGGAAAAGCTGGTGGCGATGCGCAATGAATTGAGCGCAGACCAGCAACGCCTGTTGGAGATCATCTTCGAACAGCGCCAGTTGGAGAAGCTGCGCGGGACCTATGTCGATGCGCTGCCCACCCAAGTCAACCCGAAGACGGGACGCATCCACACCAATTACAACCAGACTGGCTCGTCCACCGGTCGGTTGAGCAGCAGCAATCCTAACCTGCAAAATATTCCCATCCGCACTGAACTAGGGCGCGAGATCCGCCGCGCCTTTGTGGCGCCACCAGGCTGGCTGCTCATTTCCGCCGACTACAGCCAGGTGGAATTGCGCATCCTCGCCCACGTAGCACAGGAGCAGGCCCTCATCGAGGCCTTCCGCGCCGACCAGGACATCCATGCGGCCACGGCGGCGCGACTCTTTGGCGTGCCCATCGAGCAGGTGGACCGTGACCAGCGCGGGCTAGCCAAGACGATCAACTTTGCCACCATCTATGGGTCGAGCGCCTTTGGCATCAGCGTCCGCACTGATATGGACACGCGGCAGGCGGGCCAGTTTATGGAGCAGTATTTCAAGACCTACCCCAAGATTCGGGACTATATCGGCAGGACAACGGCGCAATTGCATATCCAGGGTTATGTCCAGACGTTGTTGGGTCGCAAACGCTTTTTCCCCGAATTGAAAGAGAGCCGGCTGCCCTTCAACCAGCGGGCGGCGGTCGAGCGGGCAGCGATCAACGCCCCCATCCAGGGCACAGCCGCCGACATCATGAAGATCGCTATGATCCGCCTGCACGAGCGGCTCAAGGCGGGCGGCTACCAGGCGCGCATGTTGTTGCAGGTCCACGACGAACTGGTGCTCGAACTGCCGCCCGAAGAAAAGAGCGAGGTCGTGGCCATCGTGCGCGAGGTTATGTGCAATGCGTATGAACTCGACGCCCCGCTCAAGGTCGACGTGGAAGCGGGGCCGAACTGGTACGATTTGGAGCCGGTGTGAATGGAGAGAGTCGATTGTCTTGACAGAAGTTGGTTCACCGAATACAATTGGCAATTAATCGACCGTTAATTGCCAAAATGAGGTGTATATGATTAGCGTTCTTCCTCAAGTTGAGAAAATCTCAGTGCTCAAGAGCAATCAAGAAGCTGTCCTTGCCAAAGTGAAGCGGGGCCCGGTGCTGTTGATGCAACGTAGCAATCCTGCGGTGGTCCTTGTCTCGCCCGAACAGTGGGATGCCGTGGCGCAACGCCTGCGTGAACTGGAATGGCGCGAAGAGGTGAGGCGCGCAGCGATTGAGGCGCGCACTAGTCAAGAGGCGGATCTCAGTTTGGATGAGTTTATGACCGAACTGCGCGCCTACCATGAACAAGCCTGAATCTTTCTGGGATATTCGTTTTGCGCCCAACACCCGGCGGCTCTTCTCGCGCATTGCCTGTGGTGAAGCCGCTACGTTCAACCAGGCAAGCCAGATCTTGCGGAGCGGGCCCAACCCGCCGGGTGTGGAACAGGTGGGCGAAAACGAGTTTCATTATCAAGCCTTTGGCTATCGGATCGCTTTTGAAATCGTTACAACTGTCCCGAACACGATCCGGGTGATCGCTTTTCGACATGAACAGCAATCGTAAGGCTGATCTACACGCTATTCAATTGCGGTTCGTGTTCCAGTTACTGTACGACTACGCTCATGATTCGCTCTCAACTTCAAACGATTGTTCAAAGCTCCTTGGCGGACGCCCAATCCGCCGGTGTGCTGCCCGCCTTTGACCTGCCCACGGTCGATGTCACGCGCCCCAAGCAGGCCGAACATGGCGACTACAGCACCAATGTGGCGATGGTCGCCGCGGCTGCGGTCCGCAAAGCCGGTGGCAACGCCAACCCGCGCCAGATCGCCCAGGCTGTGGTCGATCACCTGCCGGCCAACGACCTCATCGGTCTGGCTGAACTGGCCGGTCCCGGCTTTATCAACTTTCGCCTGGCCGATAGCTGGTTGCAAGAACAGGTCGGTGTGATTCTAGAGGCGGGTGAGACCTTTGGCAACCTCGACCGCGGTCGGGGAGAGCGGTGGCAAGTCGAATTTGTGAGCGCCAACCCTACTGGACCAATCCACTACGGCGGGGCCCGCAACGCGGTCCTCGGCGACAGTGTGGCGAATGTACTCGCCGCCGCTGGCTACCAGGTGCAGCGCGAGTTTTACGTCAACGACCGTGGGACCCAGTTCGAGGCATTTATTGCCACGCTCTACGCCCGTTACACCCAAAAGCTAGGCCGCGACGAGCCGGTGCCCGAAAACGGCTATCTCGGCGAATACATGTTCGACTATGCGCAAGAGGTTATCGACGAATATGGCGACCGCTTTTTGCACATGGATAAAAGCATGGCGCTCCAGGAAATGCGCGCCATCGGCTATAACCTGGTTGTCCAGGGGTGGGAGCATGAACTGGCGCGCATCGGCGTCCATTTTGACCGCTGGTTTAGCGAGCAGAGTCTCTACGACGAAGGGCTGGTCGAACAGGCGCTCGACTATCTTGACCAGCGCGGCGAACTGGTGCGCCGTGAAGGGGCCGTCTGGTTTACCGCCAGCAGATACCCCAACATCGACAAAGATGTCGTAGTCGTGCGGTCGAACGGTGCGCCTTCCTATTTCGCCAGCGACATCGCCTATCACTATGACAAGTTTGTGCGCCGCCAGTTCGACCACGTGGTCAACGTCTGGGCGGTGGACCACCAGGGCCATGTGCCGCGCATGAAGGCGATGATGCAGGCGTTTGGTCTCGACCCAGAGCGGCTGACTATCCTCATGTACGACCTGGTCAAGCTCGTGCGCGACGGGCAGGAGGTCAAGCTCAGCAAACGCATGGGCAATCTGCTCACCATCAACGAAGTGGTGGACGAGGTTGGCTCGGATGCGCTGCGCTTCAACCTGCTGACGCGCAGCCCCGAAAGCACCATCGAATTCGACCTTGACCTGGCTACCCAACAGACCAACGAAAACCCAGTCTACTATGTCCAGTACAGCCATGCCCGTATCTGCTCGATCTACAATCGGGCGGTTGAAGAGGGGCTGGTCAACGCTCAATGGTCAATGGTCGATGGTCAATGGTCGCTGTTGACGCACTCGTCGGAACTGGCGCTGATCCGGAAATTGTTGGAATTAGAGGAGCAGATCGAGTTGGCGGTGGAGAAGCTATCGCCACACAATCTGACCCACTATGCGCTGGAGCTAGCGCGCACCTTCAACGCCTTTTACCGCGACTGCCGCGTCGTCGACCCGGCAGAGCCGGACTTGAGCCAGGCGCGGCTTGGCCTCGCTCAGGCCGCCCGCATCGCCCTCGCCAAGACGCTGCGGTTGATGGGGGTGAGTGCCCCGGAGAGCATGTAAAAGCGTGATAAGTGATAAGTGAGGAGTAAGGCCAGGCGCCACCCATCACTCATCAACGACAGGCTTAGGCCGTATTCTAGACAGGCTGTTCTATGACAACACCCTACAAAGTACTCGTCAGCGATGCGTTGCCCGAATCGGGGTTGGCGCCGCTACGTAAGGCAGAAAACGTCCAGCTCGATGTCAAGACGAGTCTGACGCCACAGCAACTGAAAGCGATCATCCCAGAATATGACGCGCTGATCGTCCGCAGCAGCACACAGGTGACCGCCGACCTGATCGACGCCGGCAAACATCTGCGCGTGGTGGCGCGCGCCGGAGTGGGTGTAGACAACATCGACACCGAGGCTGCAACACACGCCGGGGTGATCGTCGTCAACGCACCCACCGGCAATACGCTGGCGGCGGCGGAACATACCATTGCGCTGCTCATGGCGCTGGCCCGTCTTATCCCCCAGGCGGATGCGCATGTGCGGAGCGGCCAGTGGAAGCGCAACCAGTTTGTCGGCGTCGAAGTGCGCGACAAGGTACTTGGTTCGGTCGGGCTGGGTCGTGTGGCGCAGGAGGTGGTACAACGGGCGCAGGGTCTTGGCATGAGAGTCTTGGGGTACGACCCGTTTGTCACGCCCGATTACGCCGCCCAGCGCGGGGTGATGCTGGTCGATCTGGACATGCTCCTGGCTCAGGCCGATTTTGTCACAGTCCACGTGCCGTTGACACCCCAGACGCGTCATCTCCTCAACCGGGAGCGGCTGCTCAAGCTCAAGCAGGGAGCGCGGCTGCTCAACGTGGCGCGGGGTGGGATCGTCGATGAGGAGACGCTGGTGGAACTGGTCGAAAGCGGCCACCTGGCCGGCGCGGCGCTCGATGTCTTCGACCACGAGCCGCTGCCAGGCGATAGCCCGCTACGTCGAAGCGATAAGATCATTCTGACGCCCCACCTGGGGGCCAGCACGGTCGAGGCGCAGGAAAAGGTGGCCGAAGATGTGGCACTGCAAGTGCTCGATGTGCTCAATGACCGGCCCGCACGGTATGCCGTCAATGCGCCCATCATCCCTCCGCGCGATCTCGAATATCTTGTCCCTTATATCGACCTGGCCGAGCGGATGGGGCGCTTTCTCAAGCAGCTTGGTGCGCACAGCATGGGCGATGTAGAGGTGACGGTGCATGGCGCGCTGGCAAATTTTGACCTGGCCTATCTCAACGCGGCCATCATCAAGGGGTTGATGTCCGATGTGGCCGAAGTGCGCGTCAATCTGGTCAATGCGCAACTGGTGGCCGAACGGCGTGGCCTCAACTTGGTGGAAATTCGCCGCCACCAACCTGATTCGCCCTACGAAGATACGCTCACTCTGAGCGCCCATTCAGGCGAGCAGCGCTGGACTGTGCGCGGCGCTGTCGTTCAAGGCGAGCCGCACATTGTCTCGATGAATGGGCTCTGGGTAGACATTGCGGCGATTGGCCATCTTTTGTTGACCGGCCATCAAGACCGCCCTGGCATCATCGGCCGCGTGGGCACCGCGCTCGGCGAGGCGGACATCAACATCAGCTTTATGCACGTAGGGCGCCGCGCACCGCGCTCGCAAGCCATCATGGTGCTCGGCACCGACGAGCCAGTACCAGCCGACCTCCTGGCTCAGATGCAGGGTTGGGATGACATTCTCTGGCTGCGGGCGATTACATTGTGATGAGTGATAAGTGACGAGTGACCTTCGGTACACTGATTACTCGTCACTCATCACGGTTGCTTTCCCCCCGTTTCTGAGTATAATCGGGCCGTTATGGGAACCGAACCCTTGCTCTTGCACCCTATTCGCCGGCTAAGTCGCACGTGGCAGTTACGTGTGCTCTTCGGCATTTCTCTGATCTGGCTGGCGCCGGCATTAGCCTGTGGCAGCTTTGCTCCCCGCCCCACTCCGACGCCAACCACCCAGGTGGTGATCGGTGGTAGCGCAGTGGACCAGCCGAGCACACCAGGCGATGCTCCTGCCCTCGCAACACCTGAACCCCAGATTGAGCTTGCCGATACCCCCACCCCGACTTTAGTACCAACGCCGACCGAGGTCTTTACACCGACTCCTCAGCCCGGCACGGCAATTGCTGTGGGCCAGCCGGCGCGTGTGGTGGCGCCTGCCGGGTTAAACATGCGCCAGGAGCCGCGCACCGGCAGCCAACTGATTCTCCAGCTTGGCACCGGTGTGCGTGTGACTGTGGTGTCCGGCCCCCAATCAGCTGACGGTTTCACCTGGTGGCAGGTCGATGACGGCCAGGGCAATGTCGGGTGGGTGGCGGAACGCGACGCCGAGACCGAATGGCTCAGCCCTCAGTTGGGCCAGGCGCAGCCGGCGGATCGGGACCCGCGCGTGGGGGATCGCGTCCAGGTGATGATCGCCCAGCTAACCGTGCGCGCTGTTCCCGGCACCGATGCTCCAATGCTCACCCGTGTGGATCAGGGCAGCCAGTTTACGGTCACAGCAGGCCCACAACAGGCCAGTGGCTATACCTGGTATCAGATCCGCTCGGATGACGGGTCGGTAGAGGGTTGGGTGGCCGCTGGGGATGCTTCAACCCGCTGGCTGAGCCCGCTGGAATAAGCTTAGCCAACTGGCTCAGGCAGCCGGCTGTTCCGTCTTGTGACAAAAGCGCTCATCACGGCAATCAACGCAACAACGACTGTTGCAACCCATGCGCCAGTTGCCACCATCGGTGCACCGGCGTGTTTGATGGCAATCCCACTAAATGCCCAAATGAGTACGAGCGTATAAGCAACATCACCGCGCGTCAGCCCGATAGCGGCGGCGAGAAAAACCCCCACGGCCAGCATGATGAGCGTCCACAGTTCGGCGCTGATGCCCCATCCGTCCCACTGTAGATAATCCAAAACCGCAGTGACATTTGCTATCGTTGCGACAGAAATCCAGCCCAGATAGATACTAAACGGGATGTCCACGCACCACCGTTCAAGGGGGGGAGCTTCAACTTTGCCGATTTGCAGCCGGACATAAATAGCGATCAGCAACAGTAACAGGGCAAACATGACCACTACAGACAGAATGAAATACTCGTAGTGCCAGAGGAAGAGCCAGGTTACGTTGGCGACACCACTCCAGGCGAACAAATAACCGATGCGCTGTAAGCGCGGGTTGGTGCGTTGGGCAGGGAGAAGCTGATAGATCACAAAGGCCAGCCAGCTGACGTAAATCAAACCCCAGATGGAGAAGACATAGCCGGCAGGCACAAAATAGACTTGAAAGCGATCTGAAATTTCGCCTGTTGTCTGTCCATTCAAGGGGAGCGCGTTGGCTAACCCGTTGAAGATAATCGTTGCAAGCGCAACGAACAAATTGATGTACGGTCGCACTCGATCTCTGTTCGTCATAGAATTTGACTCTACCTGGATTGCGCCAGCAGATCTAGCGCTAATACTACAATTCTCGGTTATAAGTCGGGTACAACAGTACTACAACGAGACTTTGATAATTGTCGTAATAGAGTTTGGCGGGAGTCAACTGTTGCCAGTGGCACCGGATCTGCCAGCCAAAGGTACACCGCACTTGAGCAATTGCGTACCTTCTCATGGTGTTTACATGCGTGAAGGATTGAGCCTGCTTCTTGCGATAAATAGTGTACGAATTGGCAACTCTGGCGATGTTGCTCAGGTGCGTTGCACCTCTAGGGAGCAAATCCAACTGCGTAGCTCCTACTGAATTGCGTATGAAGTTTGTTGGACCTGAAAGTGATGATTGGCTATGCCTGCTTTTCCCTTTACAGAAGTAGATTACCGGGAATACATCAATTCCCCACAGTGGCATTGGAAAGCCGAACTGGCAAAGAGCCATGTTGGCAATCGCTGCCAGATCTGCAATCGCCCGGCGAGTGAGGTCGAGCTAGAGACTTATCACCGCACCTATGACCGGCTGGGCAACGAGTTGCTCGAAGACCTGATTGTCTTGTGCCGAAGATGTCACAAACAGTTCAAAAAGGGCAAGCTACCATCGGGCCTTCCCCTTGTACCCTCAACTGCCGCGCCAGACCCTTATACGCTGTTAAATACAACTACGGCGCCGGTCGGGCACGGTGGTCCAACAGGAAATAATCAAAGCGTGCTTTTAGCGCTGGGGGGCGTGGGGCTCGTTTTGGTGATTGGGGCCGTACTTGTAGCCACTCGTTTTCAGTTGGGGCCACCCGTACCGCCAACATCTGGTACGACCCAGGCGAGGTCCCCGACGCTTCCGGCTTCAGCGCCTGGCGTGCTGGTTGAGGGCCCGACTGCAACACCTACGTTTACACGGGCACCACCAACACCATCATCCACATCAACGCCAACCGCTACGCAGTCGCCTACACCCACACCGTCGCCTACACCTTCGCCTACATCTACACCGCCCCCAACACCGTCGCCCACAATAGAACCAACGCCAACCGAGCCAGCAAGGTACTATTATCTCAGGCAAGATGCCAACATCCGGCGCGGGCCGGGTACAAGATATCCTGCTGTACGCGTAGGCAAAGCTGGCGAAGTACTAGATGTCATCGGGTGTGATACGCCCTGCGAGTGGTACGAACTCGCAGATGGGAACTGGGTGCGGGAATATCTGGTGGTTGAAGCTTCTGTCTCTCCGCCAACGGAAGAATAAGCCAGGGCAGTTGGATATGGTTCATTCAAAAGCTGCCGTCGCGTGACAAAAACTCTACTACACGAAGGATTGATGATCGCTCCGTGTAGTGGGAAACATTCCTGCTTATCTCCGTAGAAGTGATCACTTCAAGCAGTCGCTGCTCACGTTTACTCACTTGTAACGATAGTGCAAGACTCATCCGCAGCGAGAAAGAGCGCAAGCGCGGCGATATCCGCTGGATCGAGCATTGCGGGGATCAGGGTGGCGTAGGCGCCCGCGCCGCCGCTGGACTGAATCCGTGCAACCGCCTCATCCAGCCGTTTTGCATTCCCGTCACCGGCGACGATCTGCGCACCTAATGAAAAAACTTAGCTCTTCTGGATCAGCGCTTGGTTCGTTTCGCCGCTCACGGCTTTGATGGTCGTTTCAAAACCAACCAGGTTTTGCCACTGGCCGGGGGCGACAAAGTCGAGCGCGTGCAGCACCCGGGTTGTAACATTGCTGGTGGGTAGATCGTCGACTAATTCGTAGATAGGCTTGGCTGCCATACGAGTTTCCTTTCCCTGTGAGTCTGTCACAGGTGTTCGTTGATAACGTTCGAGGCCAGCAGCAGCACCTACTTCAATACGGCCTCAGCAAAACCGGTTTTTTCTTGCGTGTAAACGACCGAGTAATCACCGTTTGATTTGGGAAAGAACCGGTTGAATTCACCGCCGGCTATTGCTTCCTTGCTCGTGGCGCGCTCGCCGGCGGTGCTTTCCTGCGCCTCTTCCCAGCGCGAACGCTCGACCGGAGCGCAGGCCACCAGCACAAGCGCCACACCGAGCAGGAGGAACTAGAGCCAGCGTGTGATGGGATATCGTCCCACACGTTGTTTTGCCATAGGGTTGATCCCTTCTACTTCCAGATGATACCAAATCCGGCGAACTACCATGCCTTCCCAAAAGCATGGAGCTTCCGGGAAGGCCGGAGTAGGATTCGGTATAAGATCGTTGCCCACTCACGCCCATTGGCAGACCGGCGTGCGTATCGGCGCATCCGTACCTGCAACATGGGCAGAAAAGCCTTGCAGTCGCCTGCTCCTGGCACTCAGCACAAGGATGAAGACATGGAGCGAGTCGCTCCGCCAGCGATCTGCCCGCTTTTTTCGTAATGGCGACTACTCCTCGGGCGTGAAGACGCGGATTCCAGCCGTAGCCCTCCCATCTTGCAGGTTGGCCTTGAGCAGATCGCGGATCTCAGCCAAAAGCTGGACATCGGCGGGCGCCTCCGGCGGCGGGGTGGCCTTGGCTTCCTGTGCAAAGCGTTTTTGCATGTTATTGATCGTGCGCACCATCAGGAAGATCACAAAGGCGATGATCAGAAAGTTGATCACCGCCTGTATGAAGTTGCCGTAAGTGATGGTGGCGTTGCCGACGGTTACTGCCAGCCCTGTAAAGTCGATGCCGCCAATGATCACGCCGATCACTGGCATGATGATGTCATCGACCAGCGAGGTGACGATGGCGCCAAAGGCGACGCCAATGATCACGGCCACAGCCAGGTCCATGACATTGCCTCGATTGATGAACTCGCGGAATTCTCTTAGCATGGGTTTCTCTCCTTGAAGATGCGATGACCTAGTGCAGGATTAACCCTGTTCCTTTGCAAACCTTCCTGGAAGTTCAAAGCTTCCAGGAAGGTGGTTGGCAAACTACTTTTACAATGTAGTGCATCAAAGAAGCGAGCGGATCAGGCCACTGGGCAGTCTATGTCCTGGTTAAGTGGGTAGGTTGGCCGGAGTAGGGGCGTTGCTCCTTGCCGGATGAACTGCCGACCTACATCAAGCTGGGCGTGGCGGTGCAAACGGGGGAGATGGCACGGGATATGCTAAGAGCAACGGGAACAGAGCCTGCGGTATCTGCAAGGGTTGCTCTCAACGAATTCGAACAAGTCAAGCGAGTGCATGGTGTTACAGATGGCAGGCAATCAACCGAATGCGATTCGAGCGCTGCAACACTTCATCGACCAGAGGGCGTGGGACGATGAAGCGCTCCTGGCACAGCACTGGCGAGAAGTGACGCAGGATCTGGGCGAAGACGATGGCTGCGCAATCTTGCTGCTGCAACTTTCTCGTCGATTATTTATATTATTTATATCGTAGCCGGCCGCCCACGATCAAAGAAGGCGGCCATCTCCTCTGCCGGTTCAATCGGTTCTGCGCTCATTCGGTTTTGCCCTGGCTGGCTGCACGTGGGCGCTTGGCGTGCGCCCTACTTATTTTTGTTTCTTGCCGATGTAGAGCAGATGTCTTGAGGCACCGATGGTCGACTGCTCGGTACTGATTTCATAGAGCAAATCAAGCCATAGTTGGCGCTGCGCTGGCGGCAGGCGATTGTAACTCTCGTCATCGGCGGATATCCCTGGTTCGACTCCTGCCACGATCATGGTCTCAAATCCTAGCGCTTCATGCAGGGGGGCCAGTTCAGATACATGGCCAAAGTAGCCACGAAAACCACCGCGGGGATAGCTGTCGGGCCGTCTGCCGTTCTGGAGGAATGAGCGGACGTGTGTCTGGTCTTCAATCCAGTGCGGGATGCGCTTGATGAAATCGCCCATGACTCCAAAGCGACTGAGGAATGCGGAAAAGATCACACCGCCCACTCGCAACCGGTCGGCTGCTTCTTGCAGTGCTCGCTTGCGATCCGCTTCCTCAATGAGGTGGTAGAACGGTCCCATCAAAAGCACAGCGTCAAACTGCCTCTCGGCTACTTCCCCTAGATCGCGGGCATCGGCAACCACCAGGCGCACGCGAGACGCTACGCCTGCCTCGACCAGGTTCCGCCGGCATTGCTCAAGCAAGGCTGACGACAGGTCAACCGCAGTTACGTGATACCCGCGCTTTGCCAGTTCCACTGTATACCGGCCCGTTGCCGCGCCCACTTCGAGGATCGTTCCTTGTGCGGGCAAATAGTCGTGCAAATAGCGCCGGGTGAGGTCATACTCTAGTTGATGCCGGTCTAAGCGCCCATGTTCTAGCTCCGGGTTCTTGTTGTAGAACTCAGCAATGTCTTGGATATCGTCCGACATCGTTCTCTCCACATGTTGCCTTGGAAGTGGGTGTAGTCCAGCACGGTTGAGCGTGAGCAGGCCACTGCCAGCTGTTCGTCCGGCGCCATGAGCTTCCAGGCTTCTGCCATTTCCACACCGGCTGGCGCGGTCATGACCAGATACGGTGATTCCCCTGGAGGCGCTCCGGCGGCGACGTTGAAGAAGATAGCAGGGATAAACGCGTTTGTCAATCAGAACATTTGTCCCCGCGTGCGTCCGAAATTTGGGGCAAGTAGGAGAAGATGGCATCTTGCCCGCTGTAATCCGCATTCCGCGCCCAGAGAGCACCCGGCGCCGGAGACGCGCCGGTCAGACAAAATTGGCGCCGGCCTTTTCCTGGAATGCTTGTTTCGCCAAATTCTCGCCCCATCCTGGATACATCTATTTGTCCTCTTAGTCCGTATTCGGCCAGGTGTTGTCGCAAGCGGTGTTAGGATTGGGAAGCCGGGTCTGCGGTGGGTTTGCTCTTGCATGTGTCGGCGCAGAAGAAAGGGCGAAGCTGTAGCGTTTCGCCCACCTGCGGACTGCGTTGTCGTTGACGCCGAAGCGCCGGCCGAGGGCGTTATAGAGGATGGGATAGAGTTGCTCCAAACGCCAAACGATGAGGCAAAAAGCTGATCATTCATACACGGCCGTGTCCGGGTAAAAGGCGTACCAGGCAAACCAGAAGTGATCAAAGGCCACCAGACGTTCAAGCTGCTGCCCGGCCAGTTCACCGGCGGTGGCTTGGCCGAGGATCGTCCACGTGCTACCCGTCTCTTTGTCTCGAAACGTGCCATCATCCAGGGCCTCGAAGGTGAGGAGCCGATCCCCAAGCTGGCGGCTGAAGGCGGCTGCGCTGCCCACGTCACGCCCGGCGCTGATCTCGGCTGTATCCAGCGCGCTGGCCGTGCCTGCTTTGTGCAGGATGATCACCGGTTCGCCGCCTACTTCATCGTGTAGTGCACCGGCGGTAGCCAGCTTGGTGAACGGGTAGGCTTTCACCTCGCCCTGTCGTTCGAGACCCAGAATCCGCTCGGTCGGCGGCAGGCGCGGGTCGAGTTCGCCATCGAAGAGAAAGGGTCTACCACTGTCGTAGTTGGTGTAGGGGTTGCGCCCGTAGCTGCGCCCGAAATCGGGGATACTCAACACCTGCCCGTGCGGGTAAGCGGCGGCGAAGTCGGCAAAGCTGATCACCTGCCCACCCAAAAAGGTCAACTGGGCGCCGGCATACTCGCCGACGATCCCTTCACCCGTGAACTGTTGCCACCAACTTTCGCTCTGGCGGTCGTACATGACCAGGTCGCTATTGCGCAGCCGGCCCGTTGTGCCAAAGTCGAGCACCTGGCCGTCAAGTGTCCGGTCAAAGACGATGCTGGCGTTGCACAGGGGGCAAAAGGTTACCGCCACCGGTTTCCCGCCCACGATGTCATTGACAATCTCGTGCCAGATAAGGATCGCCAGCGGATAGGCGCGCGCATCGCCCTCATACTCAAAGACGATGACCGGGTCGCGCTCGGAAAGCCAGCGTTGCGCGGCGGTTATCTCTTCGAATTCGGGCTGGTCGATGGCGGGAATACCATCTTTGGGCGGGCCACCGGAAAGAATCTGCTGCCACGGAACGGTGCGCCGGGTAAAATCGGTCTTCCAGCCGACGGTGGAGAAGGGTGGCGATTCTGGCGGCAAGAGTTCTACAGTTGCGCTGCTGGCTGACTGGACTACTATCGTACTCGTGCCGGCCACAGGGGCGCCAGCGCTATCACCTGACGAAGACGGCGCCGCGATACAGGCAGCCAGGACAACGCTCGACAGCAAGGCAAGCCAGGTCAGGTTTCGTCGGGTGACTTGAAGCATTTGTTCCCCCTTGAACAAAGGACAGCTACGGAATGGGACTCGTACTGCTACTTTGCCACAGGAACGGAAGGGCCACTGTAGTTCCGCCTACGTGCGCTGTATGCGTCACAGCCGAGCGGTGCTTGTGCTTGTGGACAACAGGGATCGTAGCGTGTGTTGGCGGACATCATGTGGCGTTGGGAGGTAAATCCTGGCTTTGCTGCAAGTCGTGTAGGCTTGCCTACGCTTTGAATGGAAGAACTTCACTATGCTAGAGAAAGTGCAAAAGAAATGCCCACGGTCTCCCGGCCAAAGGATGCGTGGGCACTTCTGGTCTGCATCGCATGGCGTTGTCTGTGTTACCAGGCGTGCGTTTGCGATCTTGACACAGAATGCGGCAAGTGTCAAGCATTGCAGGTCCCTTGACCAACCAGGCGCGCTGTGCCTTACTGCCAAAGTTTTTCCTGTTCTATCACCCGTTTTAGCCAAGGATCAAGAAAAGGAGGACAGCGCATGTCAAACGAATTCAGCCAGTCTACGCTTTCACGCCGGCAGTTTCTCCTGTGGAGTGCGTTCGGCGGCAGCACCCTTGCGCTCGCCGCTTGCGCCGTGCCGGTGGCTGCCCCTGCCAGCGCACCGGCTGAGGCTCCCCTCGAGGAGCCGGCCGAAGAGGCCCACGCGGAAGCCACCGAGGAACCTCACGCAGAAGAGGGCGAAGTCAAAGTCATGGTGCGGGATGTGCTCGAGTACAGCCTGGATCCCCAAGGTTGGGAAGGGCCCTACGGCTCGGTCACCTTCCGGCTGCACCAGGCCTGGCACAACGGGGAAGCCGTCTACTACATCCGCACGGACGCCTCGGACCCGACCTTTGCCGAGGAAGTTGGGCTGGTCTACGTGCCGTTGCTCAACGCCGCCAACGGCATCGAACAGGTGAACAAACTGTACGAGTTGTCAGGCGACCGAATGCCGGTGATCGCGATGATCCCCGGTCATGAGGATTACAGCTCGCTCTTCCGCATGTACACAGTGACCGTGCAGGACGACAGCCTGGAGCTGACCTCGGAGGAGGCAATCGAACAGGCGGTGGCCGACGGCGCGGCGATGCTGGAAGAGCGACCGCTCTTTGTCAACTACCCGCTCATCCAGTGGACCGGCGGCGGCATGACGGTGGACCCCGACCTCAAAGAGGTGCTGCCCGGCGGCCAACTCTTTGCCGAGCCCGATCTGGAAAACATGTCCGTCACCATGAAGCTGCACCAGTGCTACCCGGGCAGCCGTTACATCCTCACCGACACCTCGTCCGCCCCTATGGCGCCGATGATGAATGTGCCGGCTTCGGTGCCCATGCAGGAGTTGAAGGAACGGGGCGGCACCGATGAGATCTGGGTCTTTGGCAACGGCATCCCAGGGCCGGGGGTGATGGGCTTCCAGCCGGCCATTTTCGACAACAAGGCCGGCGAACTGGCCTGGAGCCCCTTCTGGGATCACTTCACTGTCTTGTGGGCGGACGAGAGCCAGGCGCGCGTGCTCACCTCTTCCGCTGAGATCCGTGCGTTGATCGAGTCCGGCGAGCTTGAACTCTTCAACGGCGTGCCCGACAGTCACCCCGAAGGGTTTGTCGTCAACTGCCCGGCGCCGATCCTGGCTCCCAATACGTTCACAGCCTGATCTAGCCTGGACGATACCAGGCACACTTCGGTATGGCAACACGCCCGGCGTCTCGGTCACCGAGACGCGGGCGTCTTTGTGAATGTAGGCTTCATTGCGTTGGCTGTCGATGCAGGGCACAGAGTGAAGCGATGGCAAGCGCAGAAGTCGCGAATAGGTCAGCGATCCACCTTGCCGTTTCGTTTACGAGTGAGGGGGCTTAACGTTTGTTCCACATGCGCAGGCGAAGGATTGCCCAAAGACCATACGCGCCCGTCAAGCAGGTACGTGGGCGTGGCAAAGACGATCTCCGGAATGACCTCAGTTGTTTGCTCCAGGTCAACGATCCGAACCTGCACATGAGGGAATTTCCGGCGGATCTCCTCGGCCACCTGGTAGGAATAGTCACAGGTGGTGCAGTGTTTTGCCACGTAAATCGTAATCTGATGTTCCTGACCGATCATGGACGCCGCTGTTGGCATTTCGGCTGTCCTAGCTCGAGATTTCACAACTGCTCTCCTTGCCGCGCACGAACTTGCATGACTGCGCCAAACCAACGGCGCGCTGTGAGAGGTCAGCGTACAATACGTGATGGCCTCCCTCTGTGATCCACCTTACGCCCGACGAAGCAATCCAATGCGCCATCGCTATCTGGTTTGGGAGACTCCGGAGCCGCAACAGGAGTCGCCAACACGCAACTTACATCCAGTCACCGGATGTCATCGATGAGCTGTTGCAGCAAAGCGCCGTCGAGAATGCCGGTCCAGATGGTGGAAATGTTCCCAGTGCGGTCGATGAACACGCTACTGGGCATCCCGCGCAACTGGTAGAGATTGCGCAGTTCGGCGTTGGCGTCGAGCGCGACCGGCATGGTCATGTGGAAGTCCTCGACGAAGGGTTGCACGCGGGCCATCGTCTCCTGGACATTGACGGCTAGCACGACCAGGTCGGGGTCGGCCTGCGCCTGGGCGACAATATCGGGCGTCTCTAGCCGGTAGGGGCCACACCAGCTTGCCCCAAAGTTGATCAAGACCGGTCGGCCCCGGAGATCGTGCAAGGTGATAAAGCGACCATCATCCAGGCGCAGACGGAAATTGGGTGCTTCCGCACCTGCTCGGAGCGTGGCGCCCCTGTTGCCCCTGGTATCGATCTCCTGCTCGTACTCGTACTCGTACTCCTCCTCGTACTCGACAAAGACTTTGGAGAACGAGAATGAGCAGGAGTACGAGTACGATGAGGCTGAATAGTAACATTTCCTGTAAGTGGTTCTCTGTCCTAGTATTACGTCATACTTTAGGACTCCACGGGTTCGCCCAACAGCCAGGCGGCAGCGGGCTGCCAGCGCTGGGGGGGCGGTAAGGCCATCGGCGATTGTTGGTTGAACGATGGGAGCAAACTGAGCATTCATTGGGGGCGCTCGCCAACGTCCGTTTCCAAAGGCGGTTTACTCGCAATAACATCCTTTCAACAAGGATAAATGAGTTGTTTGTGAAATCTACGGACTTTCGGCAAGACTACTGCGTCCATTGAGCGCACCGGTCTTTGTTCACAAGCGAGTGAGGTATCACCCCGGTTTGGTCTGGCCGGCCAGGCGGGCGTGGGTGCGGCGGCGGCGCGTAAGCCCCATTGGGGAGTACCGGTAGATATCGGCAAGCGCTTTGCCCGTCAACGCTGCCAGTGAATGGTCGCCAAAGAAATGCTGACGATAGACGCCGCTGCCCATGAAACCGGTGTCTGGGTTGAGCAGGTTGAAGCGCAATTTGTTGTCGGGGAGAAAGGTCTTACCGTTGAGCAGGTCCTGGAAGGTGGAGGGCATCCACGGGAAGCAAGCGAAGAGCGCCTTGATCTGGGCCACGGTGCAATCCACATCTGCCTCATCGTCGGGGCCAACCTGATCGATGAGCGCGTCGATCTGCTCCTGGATCGTAAAAAAGGGGTCGAAGCCGCCGCCGGCCAGCCGGTGCGGCTGCATCAACGCGAGGTACTCAGTGCGGTCTTTGGCGCGCATCCGGTTGAC
This sequence comes from Chloroflexota bacterium, assembly GCA_003577005.1. The sequence continues at coordinate 40,056 of QEUW01000036.1, forward strand.
CACCAGGCGGACATACTCCAGGTAAGCGCCCAACAGCCACAGCACCGCATAGACTTGCCAGAGTTTGTAGTGGCTCCATGACTTGTACGAACCGGCCACCAGGCGGTCGTGCATGGCAATGTAATCGAGCGTCATCTTCTCCAGCGGGGCAAAGGCAGCGGCTGAATAATCACCCGTCTGTTTGGCCTTGAGCAGCAGGTCGGCGAGCCAGAAGATGCTCATGTGGGTGACGTAGAGCCCTTTGGAGTAGAGCGGGTCGATAAAGCCGGCGGCGTGGGCCAGCAGCGCAAAACGGTCGCCGACGATGTGGCTGGCCGAGTATTGCAGGCGGTCCACGCGCTGCCAGTCGCGCACGGGTCGCGCCTGCTGCAACTGCGCACACAAGTCAGGAAACTGGCTGACAAAGCCGTAGAATTCCTCTTCCGGGCTGAGGTCGTTGCGTTGCGGATAGAGACGGGGGTCGAGCTGCAAGCCGACACTGCAAAGCGGATTGGTCGCCGCCGGATGGTTGTTGAACGGTATGACCCACAGCCAGCCGCCTTTGAAGATGTGGTGGAGCGTTCCCTGCGACAGGGGATAGGGAAAGCCGTACTCGCGTTGCGACGGCCCCACAGTATGAAAGCAGGGTACGTCGATTGCATGGGTGTAGATGGTGCGCGAGTGGGTCAACAAATTGCGATGGCGCCAGTTGTACTTGTTGGCGAGCAGCGACTTCATGCCGCCGGCGTCGACCACATAATTTGCCCGGTAGGTTGCGCCTTTAGCCGTGAGCATCTCCACTTCATCGGGGTGGATCTGGATGTCCTGGATCGGTGTCCCTTGCTTGACAGTGGCTCCGTAGGAGATGGCAATGGCGGTCAGCAGATAGTCTGAGTCCTGGCGATGGATGTGGATCTCGTGACCGTAGGGCAATTTGGGGATGACGGCCTGCAGGCTGTGGTTGACATCTTGCGGCTGACCCTGCGTGTGGTGGACAAAGCTAAAATGGCGCTTAACCCCATGCGACGTGCCGATATAGGAGTAGAAATTCTCTGAACTGAAGTAGGCCAGTTCGGGCACGTCGTAAAATTCGGCCAGCGCCCGCATGACCTCCGACGTCTCCAGAATCATCGACTCGCCGATGGTGAAGCGCGGATGCGTGGCGCCTTCGAACACAACCACTGACAACCCCTGGCGCGCCAATACCGCTGCCAATGTCGAGCCGCCAATGCCGGAGCCAATAATTGCGACATCGTAAATAGGGGGTGAGCTTGTCATTTTGTATCCCCAACTATCCGGCTCTTCGTACACAGTGAGACTTTGACAACGCCGAGAAAGACCTCCGGAGGTGACCGCAAACGGTCTGGCGGGCGCAGCGGCTCCGGGTCACCTCCCGGAGGTCGAGTTTTGTTGGTCGACCTGCTATTTTATGCACGATGATTCCCCTTTGCAAGCGCCATAGCGCTGGTCTGGGCGCCAGCCGGCTTGGTGGCTGGCGCCCAGACCAGCGCCGTTGTCGCCGTGAAAGTATTCGTAGAATAGAAGATGGTTCCTCCAGTGAGGATCGTCCTGGAAGATGCGCTGGCTGCCATAAACCGGCCGTTGGCCGGCATCGTTGCGGTGGAAGATGGCGATGAGCCGCTGCGCCAACGCTTCGGCTACTTTGTCCAGCGTCAGCAAGTTGCCCGAACCAGTGGGAAATTCAACCTGGACTTCATCGCCATAGTATTGGTGAAAGCGCTGCAAACCTTCGATGAGCAGGGAGCAGGTAGTTGATGGGAAACCAGACCGGCCCGCGCCAGTTGGAGTTGCCGCCAAAAAGACTGCTCCTGGATTTCGCCGGCCAGTAGCTCACTTCAAAGGTCTGCCCATCCACGTCAATGCGATAGGGATTGGCTTCATGGCATTTTGACAGCGAGCGAATGCCGTAGTCGGACAGAAACTCGTGCTCATCCAACATGTAGTGCAGCACGCTCACCAATCGTTCTTTGGTGAGGATGGCGGCCAGACAGTTGCGGTCGGCGCCCGGCATGTAGCTGGTCGCCATGCCGCCGACGACGTTGGGCCGGTGCCGCAGGAACCATTCGATGCGCCGGCGGAAGTCAGGCAGTTTCGCCAGCAGGTTGGGATCGATCATCTCCACCACGGGTGAGCCACCTTGAGCGGCACGATATCGTCTAAAGAGTTCGAGCTGGCGCTTGACGAATTCAGCATCTCACACTCGCTTGAGATATTCGCGCACGAGGAGCGCGGCGGTGGCGCCCTCGCCAGCGGCGCTGGCCACCTGTTTGGTGCTGCCGGCGCGCACATCGCCGGCAGCAAAGACGCCCGGCATGCTGGTCTCCAGCGCCACCGGCTCCCGGCGTTCGTAATCCGGAGGTCGATCCCCATCATGCACCAGGTCGTGGCCGGTGACAATAAACCCCCAGCGGTCGAGCCGGATGGGGCTCTGGCGCAGAAAGCCGGTGTTGGGGTCCTGCCCCACAAAGAGAAAGGCGCCCTCCACGGGCAGTTCGTCGCTGGCGCCTGTCTGGTTGTTGACCAGCCGCAGCCGGTTTAACTTCGCTTTGGCGCCGAGGAACTCCTGCACTTCGGTGTTGAACCGCACCTCGATCTTGGGGTCGCGCAGCACGTTGTCCTGAATCACCTGGCTGGCCTTGAAGCTGTCGCCCCGCACCAGAATGGTGACCTTGCCGGCAAACTTGGTGAGCAGCAGGCTCTCTTCGGCCGCACTGTTGCCCCCGCCGACCACGGCGATCTCCTTGCCCTTGTAAAAGGGGCCGTCGCAGGTGGCGCAGAAATGGATGCCAGCGCCGATGTATTTGTTCTCGCCGGGTGCGCCCAGCCGCTTGTAACGGCTGCCGGTGGCGATGAGGACGGCTTGGGCGCTGAACTCGTCGCCGCCGGCGGTGTCCACACAGCGATAGTTGTCGTGGCCGTGGAGCCGCACAATGTCCTGCGCCTGCAACAGCGTAACGCCAAAGCGTTCAGCCTGTTGGCGCAGCCGGTTGGAAAAGTCGATGCCGGCCACGCCGTCGGGGAAGCCGGGCAGGTTGTCGATCTTCTCGGTGCCGGCTGCCTGGCCGCCAAAGGCGGCGCGCTCGATGACCAGCGTGTCGATCCCCTCGCGCGCGGTGTAGAATGCGGCGGTCAGCCCGGCCGGCCCGCCGCCCACCACCACAAAGGGGAAGTGCCGGCGTTCGATGCTGGTTTTGAGTCCCAGTTTGGCGGCCAGCTCGGCATTGCTTGGCTCGGTCAGGTGCGAGCCATCGCCAAAGACGATGGTGGGGATGATGCGCTTGCCGTCGTTTTTCTCGATGACGAATTGCTCGGCGACGGTGTCTTGCTCGATGTCCACCCATTCATAGGGAATCTGGTGTTCGCCCAGAAATTGCTTGCTACGGCGGCAGTCCGGGCACCAGTGGGCGCCGTAGAGGGTGATCGATGGTTGTGACACGGTGGTGGCTCCAGTCAATCTGTTCTTCAATGTTAGATAGCATTCCTTATTGACCTCATTGTAGGCTTTGATTTGAACTTGACTGTAACTCAGGTGACACAAGGGGTGATCGTGGAGGATGAACCTGGTCTGCTCTGCTCGTATATCCAACAGGTGCGATTCACCGGTTACGCCGACTTTACCGCTTCTCCAAACGGCCATTTGTGAAACAAGGCGAGCCCCACCAGACCGGACACAAAGAGCAATGCGCCGCCCAGATAGTAGGTTGCTTCCACCCCGGCCCGGTCGGCCAACCACGCACCCAGCCCCAGCGATGCAATGCGCATCACATTCCACACCACATCTAACCAGGTGAAGACCCGCCCGCGTACTGCGTCTGGAACCTGACGCTGCACGGCGGTCTGGTAGATGACCATGCCTGCTGAGGTGTTCAACCCATAGACAAAGAGCAAAAACCAGGCAGCCGGCGCGCTGCGGGTGACAGCCAGCAGCACATCGCCGACCCCGCGGATGAGGTACGGGATAAACAACCAGCGCGGGTGGCGTACTTCACGGGTAAAGAGGGTGAGCAAAAAGGGACCCAGCAACGCGCCCACGCCAATGGCGAGAATAAAAGAGCTAAAGCCCGCCGGCTGCAACCGGTAATGTTCTTGCGCCAGCACAACGAGCAAGGCTGAAGTTGCGCCCACGCTGAACGAAGCCAGCGCCTGGACGGTGATCAGGCGCGCCACAAAGCGATCATGCCGGGCAAACTGAAGACCTTCACGCGCATCGGCGATAAAGCCCCGCCACCCGCAACCGGAGACCCGGCGCCCTGGCGGCACAGGCAGCAGCAACAAGAGCAGCGCCGAAACCAGAAACGTTCCCGCGTTGAAGACAAAGGCCGCCTCTGCGCCCACGGCAGCGATCACGCCCCCGGCGACGGCGGAGCCAATGATCTGGACAAAACGCCCCGTTGACCAGGAAATCGAGTTGGCGGCCAGCAGATCTTCCGCATCCAACAGCGTGGGCAGGGTGGCATTGACGGCAGGATTGAAAAAGGCGCCGGCAGTGGTCAGTAGAGCCACAATGGCATAGATTTGCCACAACTCGGTGATGAAGAGCAACCCCAGCACCGCTACCGCACGCACCACATCCGCCGCCACCAGCACAAACTTGCGCGGCAGCCGGTCGATCAGCACGCCGGCCACCGGCGCAAAGCGGATCACTGGCGCAATCTCAAACAAGACCGTCCCTGCCACCACCAGACTGGAACCGGTGCGCTGATAGACCCACACCACCAAGGCAATGTAATGCACGGTGTCGCCCAGGTTCGACGCCAGCTGGCCCAGCCAGAGCGGAAAGTAGCGCCGGTTGCGAATGAGCCGGGCGTAGTAAGCAAGGAGCACCTGAATACCAGCCATCATTCATCGTTGGCGCGCTACCCAGCGCAGCAAGAGAGCTGGGCCACATTCTTCTCGAAGGTCTGGGCCGCCAGCTTGAGCCCTTCCACCTGGGTCAGGTAGGGGAACAACAAGGCGCGCAGATCGGTCACGGTGAAGCCGTAGCGGAGGCCGGCGCTGACAGCCAGCGCAGCGGTCTGGATCACTTCGCCCGCTTCAGCCGCCAGAATATGGGCGCCCAGCAGCCGGTCCGAGCCCTGTTCCGCCACCAGTTTGATCAACCCACGCGTGTCGCGGGCCGCCAGCGCCCGTGGCACATAGGCCAGCGGCAGGCTGGTTGTCTTTACGGCGTAACCAGCAGCCAGCGCCTCGGCTTCGGTCAGACCCACGGTGGCGACCTGTGGGTCGCTGAAGATGACATCCGGCAGCACGGCCAGGCTTAACCGTTTTGCGTTGCTATTGTCGTCCGGGGCGACCGTTCCGAGCAGCGCGTTTTCGGCAGCAATGGCACCCGCCGCCGCGGCCACGTAGACCAATTTGGGGCGGTCTGTCACGTCACCCGCGGCATAGACGCCTGGGCGACTGGTCTGCATCTGGTCGTTCACCTTGATAAAACCAGACGCATCGAGCGCGATGCCTGCTTCGGCCAGGCCCATGCCTTGCGTGTTTGGGGTTCGCCCGGTGGCCATGAGCACCTGCCCGGCGCGGAACGTTTGCCGGGCACCGTGTACTGTGGCGGTGATGACCTTCTCGCCGCCCTCCTCACAAATGCTCAGCGGGGTGACGCCGGTGTGGATGTCAATTCCTTCGGCGCGCAGGTAGTCAGCGAGCGCCTCGGCAATTTCCGGCTCATGCTCAGGAATGAGCCGGTCGCTGCGTTGCAGGATGGTCACCTGGGTCCCCAGGCGCGCAAACGTCTGCCCCAGCTCCAGGGCGATGGCCCGCCCGCCGATCACCAACAGCGAGCGCGGCTGCTGCGCCAACGACATGGCCGAGGTGCTGTCCAGGACAGAGACCTGTTCAATCCCGTCGATGGGCAGGACCCGGGGCCGGGCGCCGGTGGCGATGACCACCCCATGGGCCGTGAGGAGGCGTCCATCGTCCAGCGCCACCGCGCCATCGGCCTGCAAGCGAGCTCGCCCCTGCGCCAGGGTAACGTGCTCCGGGTAGGAGGCCAGGACGTCGACATACTTGCTCTGGCGCAGCTCACGGATGAGCTGATCCTTCTGGCCGATGACGGCGTTCCAATCCAGGCCATTGGCGCAGGTGTTGAGCCCGTCGAAGGGGTGGTGGCCGGCTCTGTAATAAGCCGCGGCGGCCCGGATCAGGGTCTTGGAGGGGACGCAGCCGATGTTGACACACGTGCCGCCGGTCACACCGGCTTCGACGATACAGACGGTCCTGCCCAGTTCTGCGGCCTTGATGGCCGCGCCCATGCCGGCGCCGCCGGTTCCGATGACGATCAGATCATAGTCAATCAGTTGTCTATTCATGCTTTGTCTCCTGTGGTTGCGATTGCTGATGGGCAGGTGGTGGGCAAGAGCAATCCGCCTCTGCAGCGGTAGAGAGTGGGGCGCGTGACCGCTTCCAAACGGCATAGACGGTTAGCCCCGCAAAGAAGGCCAGCGCCGGCAAGAGCACATAGTCCAGATAGCCGATTGCCCAGCCGGTGCCCACACCGGTCAAGAGCAAAACCAAGAGCGGCGTAAAACAGCAAAGCGCGGTGACCACCGTACCAACGACTCCAAAGCGGATTGTTCTGTCACGCCACATTGTTTTGACCCTCCAACAGTGAGTGGTTTTCAAGCGCATCCAGGATAGGGCAGTCGCCCTGCGGGCCGCCGCGCTCGCACGCGTCCACTAGCTGGTTGAGGGCCTGCTGCAGCCGTTGTAGCGCCTGAATCTTTTGGTTGATCTCTCCCAGCTTGGTCTCGGCCTGTTTACGAACCGCATCGCAACTTGCGCCGGCGTTGACCCGTAGCGCCAGTAGATTCTCGATCTCCACCAGTGAGAAACCCAACTCCTGTGCGCTCTTGATAAAGCGGACGCGAGCCACACTGTCGGGGCCATACTCACGGTAGCCGGAGGGCCGGCGTGGCGGCGCCGGCAGCAGCCCTCGCCGTTCATAGTAGCGGATCGTCTCCACATGGACGTTTGCCTCGTTTGCCAGCTGGCTGATGAGCAACATGATCACCCCCTGCTTTTTCTTGTTTGCCTCGTATCAGGTTTTGTGTCGATGAGGACGTAGCGCAGTGTAAACCCTGCACTATGATACAGGGTCAAGTGGGCAAGCTTACAATGCGATTGGCAAGACCTCTGCGCCCAGAGATTCTCTCGTGTTTGTCAAGGGCTAAAGGGTATGAAAATCAGGATTCCAGCCGGATTGACGGGAAAAGAGCATCCAGGCCCAGGTCAAGAGT